>JAJPXZ010000072.1 GCA_021205245.1 Planctomycetaceae bacterium | reverse complement strand
GTCGGGTGGGGACGGGCGGGTAGTCCTTGCGGCGCTCCCGGTCCGCCCAATCGTTCCGCCAGCCGTCATCGCCGTCGCTGTCGCCACGTAATCGCGCGGTGGCTTCCTTGAGGGCGCGGGCTTCGTTCTGGAAAACTTCTTCGTCAGGGAAAAAGGCGGCGGTTCTGTCCGCCAGCATATCGGCATGGTCGAGGTGGCCCTTGTCCATGGCTCGGTAAGCCGCTTTGAAGTAATGCTGCCTTCCGGGGAAAGAGTTGCGGAACTCGTCCAGCAAGTCGCCGAACTCGGCGATGGGGACGAAGCCGCAGTACATGCCGAAGGTCATGGCGGCGTCATCGTAGAGGGACGAGTAATTCTTGGCTGTGACTTCGGCCATTATGTCCTTGAACGCACGGAGGTCATTATTCAGGAACGACAAAACCAGCCCGCTCTTGATAACGGCGTCGCGGCCCATGAGGTTTGTCCCCAGGGTGGCTGCCTTCTCCATGGCGCGGGGGACCAGTTCCAGGCTGCGGCGTGCGGCCTCGGGGTCGAACAGCTCCGGGTGGTCGGCTTCGTCGAGCATCTCCAGCCCAAACGCCAGGTAGAGCCTCGGCATGACCCGGAACCATTCCCAATCCGCTTCGTCGAGGTCGGCTTCACGTTCGGCATGGGCGCGTGCACCGGCTGGATACGGGCCGTCCAGCCACAACGACTCGAGCCCGGCGGCGCGACCGGCCACCGCCACTCCATAGCGGCCGAGCCAGAAATACCGGGTGTGGAGCTTATTATAGGAGTCGTCCTCCTTGAAATAACCCTTCCCGAACGCCTGTTCGAGCGCGCCCCGCAGCGAGAAGCGCAAACGCACGCCCCGGGCCGAGGCGGCGGGAGCGTCGGTCCGCGAGTCGCGTTGAATTGACATGCGGTCGTAAATGCCGACCAGAGTACGGAGCATCTGGTCCGAGAGCGAGCCGCCCGCTTCCTCGACATCGAGGCGGAGGAGGTTCCAGGCGCGTTCAGGTTCGCCCAGCCGCACCAGGAGCGACGCCCAGCCATAACGGAACGACGCGACGCGTTTGTATTGGGCTGGCGACTTTTCCCGCATGTCGCGGAAGCGTTCCTCCATCGTGGCAAGCGATTCCATCGCCTTCGCCTTGTCGCGGCTGCGAATGTGGAGTTGTGCCAGATCGAGGTGGGTGGACAGGACGGCCTGGACGTCGTCGCCCGATGCGGCGAGTTCCTCCCGACGCATGGAGTCGGCTTTGTCGTAGCGGCCGACACGTTCGTAGAGGCTGGCGAGTTCCTTCAGGTTACCGGCGTCTCGGTCGTGTTCGACCATTTCTTCCATCACCGCCACACCAGCTGAGTACGTGTGGAGGTGCCAGTATTCCTGCACCGTGATCATTTCCTCGGCATACTCGCGGTCCCAATAGATACGGGCCGAGAGGACAAACGGCGTGCGCGTTTCCTCGTCCGCGAAACGAAGCAACAGCGGCACGGCGGCGGCGGTGAAACCACCGGCGCTGTCGTCGTCGAAATGACCATAGGCCTTTTCCACCGCGCCGAGCCGGGTGGAATCGGTGAAGCGGAGCACCGGACCGGTTTGCAGGACGATAAACTGATAGCCGTCCCCGTCTTCCTCGAGCCAGCCCGCCGCCGCGTGGGCGGGGAGCTGCATCACATGGGAGAGCTTACCCTGGCGGATGGCGAGAGCCTGGAAGAATTCGGCCAGGTCGTCGCAGTCGCCAATGAGCCTTCCGACCCAGCGGCGTTCCAACGATTCATACACGGTCTGATGGGTATCGGACAGGCCGTAGTGGCTGCCGATGAGGTTGGGCATTTCCGGCAGGGGCGAGTCAGAGCAATAGCGGAAAAAGACCTTGTAAATGAGCGCCAGTTCGCCCGGCTCGGCCAGGATGTTGGCGGCGTGATCGAGCCATTCGTCCTGCGCGGCGCGGCGGGCGCTTTTGGCCTCGATGGCGGAAAAATCGGGACTGGAAACCGTCCCCCTGGCGGTGGCAATCAGGACGGGGTCGCCCTGGTCGTCCAGCACCGGAACGAAGAGGGGGAAATTCCAGCCCATCGGGCCGCTCACGGTATCGCGGCGGCCAAGAGCATCGAGCGTGACCGCCTCCAGCCATTTGTCGGCATCGCCTTCCGCCGCCTCGGCTCCGGCGTCGTAGGACGCGACCCGGCCCAGCACCGCGTGCCAGACCTCGGTGGAGGCGGGAACGCCCTTCGGTCGGGAAGCGTGGCGGCCGTTGTAGCGGTCCAGGACCGACATGGCGTAGAACTGGCGACCGGGAAGTGGCGTGTGGAAAGAAGTGGCGTCGTCTGTTTCGAGACGCCATTCATACCGGGAAAGCGTTTCACCCGTTTCGGTATCGCGGATAGCCGCCGTGCCGTTCGCCGTATCGATTTCGGGCTTGGCAACGGCGACGAGCCGCGCACCGTCGCCGGTATCGACGCTAAAGCGGTCGACGCCGTTTTCGATGCGGGCCAGCGTTTGGCGGTAGCGGTCGAGTTCGGCCTGCCGGTCGGGCGAGAGCGTGTCGACGTGAGCCTCGAGGTAATCGGCTTCGATTAGCCGGCGGCAGAAGGCATTGTCAAAGTAGTCCCGCGCGTCGACGGGCTGGTAGGTGCCCATAAGGACGGGATTGAGGGCTGCGCGGAGCGTCTGCGGAATTGATTCATCCGCCATGACGCCTTCGTGCAAAGCCTTTGCGGCAGCGACGAAATCCTGGGTCATCATCTCCGCGTCCGCCGGAACGGGCAGGAGGGTAACCTCGCGCAAAGCGCCCTGGTAGAAGGCGCGGAGCGGGGCGGTTGTGGCAGCTTCCGGCGAGGCGGCGAGGGCGATAAGCCCCTCCGGCGCTTCCATTATTTCCCATTCGCGGTGGTAGTCGGGCGTCACGCCGGCGCTCGCCATATCCTTTGCCATCCGCACCATCCACCCGAGCGGTTTCTGGAACAGGACGGCCCAACCGGATCGGAAGGTATAGCCGTCGACTTCGGCCCGGAAGCGTTCGCGCAGATCGTCTTTGGTCAGATGAATGCGGACGTCGCCGCCGAGATGGGTAAGACGAATTTCGGCCGACTCGGCGTCGTGGCGGAACGATCCGGGGACGACGCGGGTGTCGGGGTGGGACGAACCGATGCGAATAAGACTCCAGGCAAGGCGGGTGCCGTCGGTGACGGCGCCACGTCGGATTTCGTCCTGGTACTGGTCGAAGACCGCTTCGCGGGTTTTGACCAGGGCGTCGGCCCGGCTCCAGGCTTCGGTGATGAGTTCCACCGCCTCCACAGCGAGGGAATGCGATGTATGGTCGATGGCGACCGCCTGGGCGATAAGGGTGTGGAAATGGCGCTTATCGTAGCCCGGCGCGACGAGGGCTTCGTCGGCATAGACTTCGGCGTTGAGAACAAGTTTGGCCAACTGATGCAGGTGGTCGCGAATCGTAGCGTCACGGGGAGAGAGCGATTCGTCGGCGGTCTGCGGGAACAGCCCGGCGGCGCTGGAACGAACCATGTCGCAGTATTCGGCCAGGACGCCGTGGCGGCGTTCCTTGGCGGCGGTGACGAGGGCGTTGACTTTGGCGGAAAATTCGTTGGCGGGAACGAGGGCGTTGGCGTCGTGAATGAGTTGCTTATCCGGCAGTCCCAGCGGGGCGGCGCCCTGCAGCCACGGCGTGGCGGCTGAAAAGGCGAAGAGCAGAAGAAGGAAAAACCGGTTTTTCATGCGCGATATCCTCGAGAAATGGATCAGATGCACGACGCGCGCCGCGGCACAGGAGGCACTCCAGCGGAGTATGGCCGCGGTCGGGGCGGACGCCATGGATAGACGATACACGTTAGGGTCACTGAACCCATAACTGTCGCTCTGGGGAGGAAACCCTGTAGATATGGCCTGAATTTTCCTTGCGGGCGGGGTGGGCGGCAAGTATTATTTATCGTCCCGATGCGAGTCGGGGCGCAACCACGACGCAACCAACCACCATATGCGGGCGTAGCTCAATGGTAGAGCGATAGCTTCCCAAGCTATATACGAGGGTCCGATTCCCTTCGCCCGCTCCACTATATATAAACGGCCAAGGGCTTTCCTTGGCCGTTTTTCTTTTAATCATATAATCACAATGGGTCGTGGCGTCATCCGGCCGCTGCAACTCGGGCAAAACCCTTGGCAATCGGTGCCACTGCAGAAAGCCGCTCAGGGACTTTTTCGTGCAACGTCGCCAATCTCAAGATCATGAGTGAACGCACTTGCCTTTTCCAATGATACAAAGCAATATACTCTCGTGGATTCATTTGCCGGTAGGTCGGTAAGAGGCGACTATCCCGTTTCGAATGATGTGCAGGTTCATAACGGATTTTTGCAGCTCCGGCAATATCATATTGAGTATGTGGTGCCGTTCTTTGCTATTCCTCGAGTATGGAGTCCATACCATGAATAGGAACACGCCGGAAACTTTAAGCCAGAAATACCGTAGCGAAATCATCATGCCTGGCTACAAGTTCGTCATTTCGTATGCGGAAAAGCTGGACGGCGATACGGTGGAGGTGTTGCACGGTCATCAAGCGTTTGAGGTGTATTATGTCCTGGCCAACCGCATTCTCAGCATGGTCGGCGACCAGGAAGTGACCCTCAATCAGGGCGACCTGCTTCTCCTGGCTCCCAATGTCAGACACCATACAATTTACGAGCCAGGTGTGGACAAGGAATACTTTGTTCTCATCTTCTCGGTTGAAGCCAATACCGCCGCCAAACCGGTCGAATCCCGCTATCAGTTCGAGGAGGTGGAGAAGCGTTTGGAATTAGCGAGGAAGGACTCCTACCTGACCGCCCACGGGCACGACGACATGGCACAGATAATTGCCCGCATCGGCCGGGAGATGGTGGACAGGCAGGTTGGCTGGCAGGATATGGTAAATTCTCTTCTCCACCATTTCTTCCTCTTTTCGATGCGCGCATTCGAGACCGAACAATCCGCCGTGCCGGGTCCGTCCGAACATCTGAATCTCGGCGTCGAAGCGACCAAGTACATGCACAGTAATTACCACCGGGAAATCGCTGTCGAAGATGCGGCGGCGTATCTGGGCATCAGCCCCCGGCATGTCAATCGCGCCTTCCGGCAGGTCTTCGGTTCCACTTTTTCCAAAACCCTCAGCCTCTTCCGCCTGAACTATGCCAAGAAATTCCTGGTTTCCACCGACGACTCCATCGACAAAATCGCCGAGCGGGTGGGGTTCAAATCCGCCAGAACCTTGTTCAAGCTGTTTCAGCAATACGAAGACATGACCGTTTCCGATTACCGGCTGCAACAGCGAAAAAAGGTCAAGCCGGGAAATGAAAAACCGCCGCCGGACACGAAGGCATCCGGCGGCGGCGAAGGCGAATCGTGATTACAATGTGGTTGTGAAACCGCCGTCTACGCTGATCGACCAACCGTTGATATAGTCGGAAGCATGACTGGCCAGGAAAACAGCCACACCCATCAGATCGTCCAGATCGCCCCAGCGACCTGCGGGGATCCGATTGGTGATTTTATTGTAGAAGGTCGGGTCGGCGCGAAGCTCGCGGTTGACCTCTGTCGCCAAAAACCCGGGACTGATGGCGTTTGTCTGGATATTGTATTGGCCCAGTTCATTGGCGAAGACCTTGGTTAACCCTAGTATGCCGTGCTTGGCGACAGTGTAGGGCGGACACATCTTGTCGGCGGCATAGGACAACGCCGACCCAATGTTAATAATCTTGCCGCTCTTCTGTTGCACCATCACCGCGGCTACTTCGTGGCCGAGATAGTAGGGGACATTGAGGTCGAGTTCGATGCAACTCTGCCAGGCCTTGTCCGGATAGTCGGCGAACTCGCCGAATTTGCTGATGCCGGCGTTATTGACCAGTATATCGATACGTCCGTACGCTTTCATGCAGGCCGGGACCACCGACTTCAGGTAGGCGGCATCGGATAGATCGCCCTGGCTAAAAACCACCTTTCGCCCCTCAGCCTCAATCAGCTTCTTCACCGCATCCACTTCAGGGGTGAAATGGGTGATAAACAGGTCGGCTCCCGCCTTGGCGAACGCCACCGCATACGCCATGCCGAGGCCCGTGTTCGCGCCGGTGACTATGGCTACTTTTCCCTTCAGGCTAAAGTAATCCAGTGAAAATCGCTTAAGTTGGTCTTCCATGGCTTGCTCCACATTCAACCCGTACGCGGCTCCATGTATCGTGGCAGCCGGTACGGGTCGGATTTCAGTGATAAAGAGGACTACTTCATGAGCGCCGAAATGGTTTTGGCAATGCCTTCGGGATCCATGCCGTAGTAGGAATACACCGCGTCCGGGTCGCCCAGCACGGCGAATTCGTCAGGCAGTCCGATGCGTTTGAACTTGCCGCAGAATCCTCTTTCCAGCAGGTATTCAGCCACCGCGCCGCCCAACCCGCCGTTAATGGAGTGCTCTTCGACCGTGACGATGTTGCCCGTCTCGTCGGCGCACTTGTCCAGCATGGCGTAATCCATCGGCTTAATCGTGTGCATGTCGATGACGCGGGCGTTGATGCCGTGCTTTTCCTTGAGGATTTTCGCACCCATCATCGACCAATACACGCTCGACCCGGCCGAGATGATACTGAGATCGTTCCCCGGCACCGTTTCAATGGCTTGGCCGAAGTGGTACTCGTAGTTCTTGTCGGCGTAGACATTGGGCGAGCCGCCCCGGTCGATACGGATAATCATCGGGCCGTCGAAGTCCATCGACTGACGAATGACTTTGCAACATTGGCCGGCGTCGGCCGGGACCACTATGGTCAAGTTGGGGATGGCGCGGTAGAGCGCCAGGTCGGCGACGCAGTTGTGGGTCGGGCCGCCCGCGGCGGTGACGCCGGCGTGGGTGCCGATCAGGCGGACGTTGACGTCGTTGTAGGCGATGTCGGTGTGGATTTGATCCGCCGCCCGCAACGGCAGGAACGGTCCGAACACCTGGGAAAAGACGATCTGTCCCGACAAGGCGATTCCGGCGCTGGCCCCGACCTGGTTCGGTTCGGCAATGCCGAAGTTGAAGCAGCGGTCGGGATATTTCTGGATGAATTTGCCCGCGCTCGACGAGGGGGCGACATTGTCCGAATAGGTGTAGGCAAAATCCAGGCCTTCATCGGCCATGCGCATCAATTCTTCGCCGTAGGCCTCGCGGGCGTTCGAAAGCATTTGATCGAAGTCGAAAGTCGTCTTGACGGACATTAGCGAATCCTCCTGTTCTTTTCCACCGACGCCAGCGCCTGGTCGAGTTGTTCTTTGGCAATGCCGCCGCCGTGCCACTTGTAGTTGCCTTCCATAAAATCAACACCCTTGCCTTTGATCGTGTTGGAAATTATGCAGACCGGTCGCCGCCTGCTTACCGGATCCGCCGGCGGCAGGGATTGAAGCGCCTCGCAGACCGCGTACATGTCATTGCCGTCGATTTCGATAACGTCCCAGCCAAAGGCCCTGAGCTTGTCGTCCAGCGGGTCGATGTTCATCACCGTCGCGGTGGAGCCGGTCATCTGTACCTGGTTCTTGTCAATGATCGTTACCAGGTTGCCGAGCTTGTAATGGCCGCCGGCCATCAATGCCTCCCAGTTGGTGCCTTCGTCCAATTCGCCGTCACCGACAATTACGAAGGTGCGCCAGTTCTTCTTTTGCTTTCTCGCACCCAGTGCCAAACCGAGGGCCACGGGTAGGCCGTGCCCGAGCGACCCGGCCGAGACTTCGATGGCAGGCACGTATTTGCGGTTGGAGTGCATGCCGAACTTAGCCTTGTCCAGGCATTCGAAATGTTCAACCATGTAATCCATGGTGTACATTCCCATGTCGGAGAAGATGGTGTAGAGCGTCTCCGAGCAGTGGCCCTTGGACAGCACCAGACGGTCACGCATCTCCCATTTCGGGTCCGACGGGTTGTAATTCATGTACTTGTAGTACAGAGCCACACAGACTTCGACGATGGACAGTTCGCCGCCGAGGTGTCCCATGCCGATTCGGTAGATGAAGTTCAGTAGATCCTTGCGGATCTTGAGGCATTTCGCCTCCAGTTCCTTGACCATTTCAATATCGATGTTGTAGGTGTACATTCACGTGCTCCTGTAAAAAGAATGACCCGGGGCTATTCGCCGTCGATTTGATTGCACCGAATAAGAATCTTGGGATGCTTGCCCGATATCTGCACCCGGAACGCTTCCACCGCATCGTCAATGTCGAAGACCTGGGAGGTGAAATCGTCCAGTTGCATCTTGTCCATAATCTGCGTCGCGCGGGGGTAGGCATACGGCGCGACATAGAGGCCGGTTATGGTCAGTTCGTTTGCGTAACAGTATTTGAAAAGATTGAGGGGCATCTCGTAGTCGTTCGGGTACATGGCTGCGTAAATGAGCATGCCGCCCTTGGCGGTGATGGCCGGCAACGGTTGCACCGCCCGCACCGAACCCGAACAGTCGATAACCACGTCGTAACCCTTGCCGTCGGTGAGGGCCATGCCGCGGGTGGCGACGTCTTCATTCATCGGGTCGATGGTGTGCTCGACCCCGTATTTACGCGCGAGGTCGCGGCGTTCGGCAATGGGTTCAATCAGGGTGAGATAGGTTGCGCCCATCATTTTTATGGCCTGGAGCGCCAGGAGCCCGATGGGTCCGCCGCCGCAGATTGCCACCCGCTGACCCAGGCGCATACCCACCTTGTCCATGAGGCGCACCGCGATAGAAACCGGCTCGAGCAGACAGCCCTTTTTCAGGCTGACGTGATCGGGCAGCTTATAGATTTGCGATTCGTGCCAGACGATGGACTCGGACATGCCGGGCCGGTTGTACTCGCCGCCGTATTCGCAAAACTGTTGTTGACCGTTCTGGCAGTAGTAGCAGGTTCCGCAGAACTTCAGGAAGTTGCCGCCCACCCGGTCGCCGATCTTCAGCCCCTTCTTCACCGCCTTGGGACCGATTTCCGTCACTATTCCGGAAAGCTCGTGTCCGAGACCAAAGGGCAGCTCCCAGCCAAAGATGTTCTCGACCAAGTGGGGGTCCGAGCCGCAGATGGAACAGTACGCCACCTTGATGCGGACATCCTCGTCGCCAAGCGGTTGTTCGGGAATGTCCAAGACCTCGATACGTCCCCTGGTCGCTTCGTTGGGGTCGCGAAGGCTTCCAATCTTTACGACAGTTACTGATTTCATGATGTGCCTCTCCTTTAAACCCGTTCGGGTTATTCGTCAATCAAGCCGTCGCGGACCGCGATTTTGTGCTGGATGTCAGCCACCCGTTCTTCGGATAAATCATAGAACAGGGCGAAGATGATGAAGGTAACCACCATGACGCCACAAGGCAGTGATGACGCCATGAAGCGGATGCCCGCCAGGGACAGGTCGGTCTGGTTGGCTTCGTTTGGTATGTATTTGACATAGTCCAGAATCAGGGTTGGCGCGACGCCGCCTATGGTCATGGAAAACTTGATGCCAAGACCAATCAGGGTCATAACGATGGCGGTGAGGCGTTTTCCTGTATTCAGGTCGGCGTATTCCACCGGGTCGGTAATGATGGACCAGAGAATTCCCATGAGAATGCCGTAGCCGAACGACGCCACGCCTCTGGAAAGCAGCATATACCCTATGGCGGTGGGCGTCGCGAAATAGAGCATTCCGGCGCCGATGGCGCCAAACGCCAGTCCGAGCATAACCGTGCCACGCTTCCTGATGGTGCGGCACAGGAACGGGACGAGCGGCACACCGACAACGGACGGGAGTACATTCATCATGGCGAACCATGCCACCATGTCGGGGCGCTTGGCGAAGTAGGTCATGTAATAGGGCGCCGAGGTACCTTGGACAGTGATAAAACCGTACACGCCCAAGAAGAGGAAAAACATGATGATGCCCGGCTTGTTATGGGATATTTGGTTGAAAACTTCCCGCAGACCCGGTTTCTCCTCGTGCGATGTGACGGGGATGCGTTCGGTGACGTTGAAATAGGCATAGACAAGAATGCCGACCATGACCACCGCCATGCACAAGGTGGTGAGCATGTACCCGGTGGCAAGGGGCATGAACTTGGCAAAATAGCCGGACAAGAGGGGAATGGTAAGGGCCACCACCACGCCGCCGGCCTGGGCGAACATCATGCGTACGGACTGCAGCAGGGTGCGCTGATCCGGGTCCGCCGTCATGATCGAGGCCAGAGAGATGTAGGGCTGGATTATATAGGTGTACATCATGTTGAGGAAGTTATAGGTGACATAGGCCCAGAGCAGCTTGCCGAAATAGCTCAATTCCGGCGTGGTATAGGTCAGCACAGCGGCTAAGCCGAAGGGGATGGCTCCAGAAATAATGTAGAACCGGTATTTGCTGGATTTTGGATTGAGGCGTTCGACGATAGTGCCCATGAGCGGATCGTTGAATGCGTCCCAGAGCCTGGAGAGCAGGAACATCAGGGCGACATCCCTCGCCGCGAGGCCGAAGATATCGGTGTAGAAAAAGGTGACGTACATCATGATGCATTGAAACACCATGTTCATCGCGAAATCGACGGTGGAATACGCGAAGATTTCTTTTCTTGGGAGTTTGTAGAATCCGGGCTGCGGTCCGGATTTTTCCCAGCCGAGTTCTTTTTCACGCTGTTGCATGACTTCCGATTTACTGGTTACACTCACAATGTGATCCTTTCCCAATAAGATGCGGTTTTCAGCACGACCATAATCCCCACGCTGCGATGGAAAATATGTCTTCTCCTCTTTTTGGCGCACGACACACCGCCCCTGTGCCGAAATCGGTCAGCGCCGATTGCGGTGCAAGGTGGCAAAAACGGATATATGGAAGCTCTGCAAAAGTATCGAGACAGTGCGGGACCGACCGCCTCGTGGTACACGAGCGTTTTGGAAACCGTCTATTTATCCATGATGAGAAGAAGCATACGTACTGTTGGTCGGTTCACATCATTGAGAACGACACACGCTTCAAGAGTTCTTATTAGAGCCGGCGTAAGGGTAGTGTGAATGGTGAATGGGTCGAGATAAACATGCTTTTTCTTGAAGTCACTATAGTTCATCAAAATCGCTATTCAACAATATTCTGTGTCTTTTTTCATCTTTTTCCTTATTTTTGAAGGAGTTATGATTATGAAGGACATCGCGATCGTCGTCTTTGTCCTTTCGGTTCGTATAAGGACGGATTTCTTTACTTGTAGATGGCAAAACTCGTATTACCGATCGCAAATGGCTCAATGTCCAAGAGCCTCGCCGGCCATAATAAAAAACGGCCAAGGAGATCCTTGGCCGCTTAATTAATACTGGCGTTATGTTTTTATTAAATAGTCCCATCCCAGGTCGAGACCTTGGTCGACTTCATTTCTTCTTCGTCGAACCAGTGGGTGGTCACGCACTTCGACTCGGTGTAGAAGCGGATGCCGTCCTTCCCGAGGCAGTGCAGGTCGCCGAAGAACGATTGCTTGTGACCGGCAAAGGGGAAATAGCCGACCGGGACCGGAATGCCGACGTTGATGCCGACCATGCCGCCGTCTGTATACCGGACGAATTCGCGGGCGTAGTAGCCGTTCTGGGTGTAGATGACCGACCCGTTGGCGAAGCGGCTGTTGTTCATGATTTCCAGGCCGTGCGCGAAGTTCTTGCAGCGCTTGACGCAGAGGACCGGGCCGAAAATCTCTTCGCGCCCGACTGACATCTCTTCCGTCACGTGGTCGAAAATCGTCGGACCCATGTAGAAGCCCTTTTCGAAGCCCTTGACCGTGCAGTCGCGGCCGTCCAGGACCAGCTTCGCGCCTTCCTGCACGCCCTTTTCGATCCACTCGGTGACCGATTTCTTGTGGTCGGCGGAATAGACCGGGCCGAGCTGGGTGTCTTTCTCGTAGGCCGGACCGATCTTCAGCTTCTTGCCGAGTTCGATCATCTTCGCGACCAGCTTGTCGGCGATGCCTTCTTCGGCGACGACGGTCGGCAGAGCCATGCAACGTTCGCCGGCGCAGCCGTAGGCGGCGTTGATGATGCCGGCTGCGGTACGGTCGAGGGCGGCGTCATTGAGGACCAGCGCGTGGTTCTTCGCTTCGGTCAGGCACTGGACGCGCTTGCCTGCTGCGGCGGCGGTGGAGTAAACATGCAGGCCGACCGAAGTCGATCCGACAAAGCTCACGCCCCTCACGACCGGGTTCTGGATGAGTTCCGGCACGCCCGAGCGGTCGCAGGACAGGACGTTCAGGACGCCTTCCGGGAGACCCGCTTCGCGGTAGAGGTCGGCGATGCGGAGAGCCGTCATCGGGGTCGCACCCGCGACCTTCAGGACCATGGTGTTGCCGCAGGCGATGCACAGCGGAGCCATCCAGCCCATCGGGATCATGGCGGGGAAATTGAACGGGGTGAGGCCGACAAAGACGCCGAGCGGCTCGCGGTAGAGGACGGTGTCATAGCCCTTGGACGCGTCCATGAGCGAATCGCCCATCATCAGGTTGCAGATACCGGAGGCGTGTTCGGTGCCTTCTTTTGCCTTGAGGATGTCGCCCTGGGACTCGGCCCAGTTCTTGCCGTGTTCCTTGGCGCAGATCATGGTCAGTTCGTCCATGTGCTTGTCGAGCAGGTTACGCATGTTGAACAGCACCTGGGAACGCTTGATCGGGGGGGTCGCGGACCAACCGGCATAGGCTTTGTGGGCCGATTCCACCGCCGCCTTGACTTCATCGGTGGTGCAGCGCGGCATCTTGGCTTGCAGTTCGCCGGTGGAGGGGTTGTAGACGTCGTAGAACTTGTCGGTCTTGGATTCCACGTACTTGTTGTTCAGGTAATACTTGAGCACTTCCGCCATGGTATTTCTCCCGGAATAAAAAGACAATAAACTGCACCGACGCGCTACAGAGTAACGCGCCCATACGACAACCATATAATTGGGTACAAGACTACAGATCTACAGGTGCTTGGTCTTCAAACCGCATGAGGCATTGACTATAGATCATAAAGGAGCATCGACTCCTTTTGGAGTTCTACTGGTAATTGTTGGGGGTTACTATGCGGGCAAGTGCATCCGCCTCGGTATCGGCGGCATCAAGGGTGGCAGGTGAGCAACAACGTACACGACTCTATATGAAGTTCAATTTTCGCTTGCCTTCCTCCAGACTGATGAGCGCGTCGGCCACCTGCAGGATATCTCGACGCATGCTGTCGGCTGCGGCTTCGGCGTCGCCGGCGACGATGGCGGCACAGATCTCTTCGTGCGCCGTGAGGACGTCTTCGGCAAAGGCGCTGTCGGGAGTGAGTTCGGCTTTCACATCCATGAGCAGGTTTTCGGCAAAGGTATGGACTAGTTGCATAATCGGATTTGCGGACGACGCGACGATATGTTCGTGAAAGTGCATTTCCAATTGGCGGAGGCGCGGCGCTTCCTCGCGCTGAATAAGCTGCCGGCTCTCCTCAAGATTCTTCTCGAGTTCCCTCTTCTCCGATTCGCCCATCTTCTCGGCGGCGAGGGCGGCGGCATAGGGTTCGATGCACAGCCGAACCTCGGTGATGTTGTCGATATTAAAATCCCGGCCAAAGAGAAAGTTACTGAGCGACGCATGGGCGGTGCGCATATCCACGGACTTGACGAAAGAGCCGCCATTGACGCCGGTCCGAATATCCAACAGGCCCATGGTCTCGAGGGCGCAGAGCGCTTCGCGCATGGTCTGGCGGCTGACGCCAAAATGACGCATCAGATCCGCTTCGCGGGGAAGGCGTCGCCCTTCCTCGAGATTGTTGGTGAGGATTGCGTTGCGAATCTTCTCGATTATCTGCTGCGAATGTTTCTGCGGCTTAATCAAGTCTGGCTTTGAAGATGAAAACATAGGCCACAATCTAGTAAAATGGATGTGGAATAATTCACTCGTAGTAGTTTACGTCACGAACTACCTTAGTCAAATAATAAAATAGTATACTATTTTAAATATTCCGATTTCTTTACTTCTCAGCGCGTTTTGGCTGCCCGTTTTCCGTTTACCATACGTCGAACAACATCATGGTCTCATTTGACGTCTCGACAGGGTGCTTGCCAAACACCGTAACCTCAATCTCCGCCAATTGGTGCGCTGGCTTATGGCTACCGCACGCTGGTTAAAGCCGTATAGTCGCCAATGAATTTGACCCGGCGATCCATTCCAATAAAATTACAACAACCACGATCCCCGACGCGTGAACAGAGGTCTAATGGAGGGCAGTTGATGCAATCGCATGTCCGAAAATGGCAAACGTGTCTGGGAGTATTGGTTATGACTGTATTGTGCACCGGGCCGGGACTGGCCCAAGAAAAACTGGTCGAGGCCCTGCAGGCTCCGACAAGCCGTATAGCGAGGTTTGTGGACCGCTGGAAAAAAGCGGGCGGCACCGAGCTTGGCAATGCCCAACTGTTCTATGTCGAATTGTTCGAGGCGTTCGATCTTCGCCGCCCGGAACCATACCAGCCGGAAAAGAGCAAAAACCTGCATGTCTTCGAATATCCGGTCTCAATGGTTCAGGCCGACGGCAAAGCCAGGGCGGGACGGACCGATGCCTATCTCGCCGGCCGCGTCCTGCTGGAGGCCAAGATCGGCATGACGCCGGAACACTACATCGATGACGATGGCAAGCCCATCCGTGGGGTTCGTCGCGGTGCCGCCGGTTTTCGGGGGTCTCCTTTCTGGGACCAAAAAATGCGGGAGGCAAAGGCGCAAGCCGAAGGCTATATCCATTCGTTGCCTCCCGAGCACGGACGGCCGCCGTTTCTGATCGTCACGGATGTCGGCCACGCCCTGATGGTGTACAGCGACTTCAAGCAGGTCGGGACATACACCCCCTATCCATCCGCCAATGACTATGTCATTTATTTGGACGACCTGCAGAAGCCGGCGATTCAGGCCCGCCTGCAGGCGATTTTTACCGACCCGTATAGCCTCGATCCAACCCTGGTAAATGAAAAAGTCACGCTCCATATCGTCGACCTGCTGTGCAAGGTTGCTGAAGACGTGGAGGGGCAGGGGCATAGCCCGGAGGTCGTCACCCGCTACCTGATCGGGGTCGTCCTCAGCTTTTACGCCGAAGACGTCGGACTTCTCCCCGCCGGGTCGATTGAAACGTTGATCGCGGAAAATCTGGAGAGCCCCAGCCGCTTCACCGATAAACTAATCTCTCTCTGGAAGACAATGGAAACGGGAGGCTTCAGCCAGGAATTACGCAGCCGGGTCATTCAATTCGGCGGCGGTTTCTTTGCCAACGCCAAACCGCTACCGCTGTCCTCCGATGCGCTCGAACTCCTGCACGAGGCGGCACAGTCACAATGGTCGAATGTCGATTCCTCCATCCTGGGCACCCTGCTCGAGCGCGCCTTGAAGCCGGAAGAGCGGCACCGGATGGGGGCGCACTACACCCCGACAGCGTATGTGGAAAAGCTGGTCCTTCACACAGTTATGAAACCGCTCCGCCAGGAGTGGGACGCCACGGTGGACCGCGCTATCCAGCATTTGGCGAGTGGTGATGTGGAAAAGGCGGTTTCCGAAGTCGAGGCGTTTCACCAGCACCTCTGCTCTGTCAAAGTGCTCGATCCGTCTGTTGGCGGCGGCAACTTTCTCGCTGTCAGCTACAATCTTTTGCGCGACTTCGAGAACGAAGTCTTCAACGCGCTTCTCGATTTGGGCCTCAGCAGCTATGAGGTTTTCGAAAGAGATGCCGGCGTCTCTCCCCGTCAGTTCTATGGAATTGACGTGAGTGAAAATGCCGCCGCGATTTCCGAGCTGGTCGTCACCATCGCCCATCTTCAGAAACACAGGCAACTGCGCGGCAGCATACGACCAGCGGAGCCGGTCTTTGAGGACTGTCCCACGATCGAATGCAGGGACGCGCTTCTCGCCTGGGATGCGGCCGTGCCGGTTATGGATGACGAGGGCAATCCTGTCATGCGGTGGGACGGGAAGACCGTCACGCTCAATTCGAAAACCGGCGACTATGTTCCTGATGAATCCGCCCGTGTTCTGTCGGAAAAATATATAAACTGCAGGCCGGCGGCACCGTGGCCGACGTGCGATTACATCGTCGGCAATCCGCCCTTTCTCGGCGCTAATCGTATCAGGCCGGTGTTGGGCGACGGCTATGCGGATGCGCTGGCCCAGGCGTACCCATTCCTCCAGAGCACTATCGATCTGTGCATGGTTTTCTGGGCGCGGTGCGCGATGTTGGTGCGCGATGGCGAGGTACAGGGCGCGGGGCTTATCACGACAAACACCATCAGCCAGCCGCAGAACCGCCGTGTGGTCGAGGCTTTTGTCAACGGTGAGCCGCCGGTGCGGATAACCATGGCCGCCCCGAACCATCCCTGGTCAGGCGCGGCAGTCCGTATTGCCATGACGTCGATCCAGAAGGGCAGCGGTCCCGGCGTCCTGATCACCACAACCGACGAGGTGGAAATCGATGGCCGGTATTCTGTGACGACCGAACAGGCCGAAGGGATAATCCATCCGCACCTGGCGCTTGGCCCGAATCTTTCACAAGCACGGCCGCTGCTGGCCAATGCCGGACTATCGAATAGGGGTATGGAACTTGCTGGACGCGGATTTATCGTCAAATCGGCGGAAGAGGCGCGTTCCCTTGGGCTTGGTCAGCGGCCGGGCCTGGAACAGCACATCCGGCCATACAAGACTGGTCGGGATGTCGCGTTCACCGACCGGAAGCAAATGGTCATCGATCTCTACGGGCTGTCTATCGAGGACGTGGAAGAGAGATACCCGGAGGTGTTCCAGTGGATGCGGGAGCGGGTACTTCCGGTACGTGAACAGAGTCCGCAAAAGGACAAGCGGGAAAAGTGGTGGCTCTTTGGCGGGAACCGGGCAACCCTGCGCGCCGCGCTTGCCGGGCTGCCCCGCTATATAGCCACCCCCAGAACGGCGAGAAGGCGGTATTTCGTCTTCCTCGAAAAAGATGTCGTCCCCGATGCCGGTTTGGTGGTCATTGCCAGCGACGACGCCTATGTTTTGGCTGTTCTCTCAAGTCGAATCCACTATCAATGGCTGATGGCCTTTGCGGGGAGCCAGGGACAAGGCGACGACCCAATCTACATCAAATCGCATTGCTTTGACATGTTCCCGTTTCCTCCGGCAACAGAAGAACAGAAGGCCACCATTCGCGCGCTCGGAGAAAAGCTTGAACACTACCGGGACGAAAGACTACGGAATGACTCCGAGGTGACACTTAGCAAGGTATATGCGGTTTTTGCAAAACTGCGGCATGATGAAGAACTAAACGAACAGGAGCGGGGGCTTTGCGAAAAGGCTGGCGTGCAAAATCTGATGACGCTTCATGCCGAACTCGATCAGGCGGTGGCCGAAGCCTACGGCTGGGGCGCGGATATGACCGACGAAGAGGTTGTCACGCGGCTTCTGCACCTGAATATGGAACGCAAGGCCGAGGAGAAATCAGGGAAAGTCCGCTGGTTGAGGCCGGATTTACATGCACCAGGCACGAGTAATTTCCAACTGAATTGATCGGGTGATAAAAGTATACAGACGCCCACTCCATCGATGGAGGTGGCATGGATAATTTACCACATCTATCCGCAGGTCATGAGGAGAAATACCGGTAATTGCTCCGCAGGGCCAGAAGCGCTGGCAGGGTCATGGCCGCCTCGGCGATGCTGTTGCCCGAGAGGTGTTCATAAAGCAAGGTCACGGCGCGCTCGCCTTGTTCGCGGTGGAATTGATAAATCGACGCGTCCAGGATGTTTCTATCGAAGTAGGGCGCAATCTCCGTAAACACGTCGGACCCGATGAACAGCGGCCGCTTGCGCGGGGGCGACTCGGCCAGAAGTTCGCACACGAGGTTGGTGTTGCGGGCGTTGCAGCAGAAGATGGCGTCCGGTTTGTCCTTCGCCAATGCCGCCGTGATTTTACCCGCCATGCCCGTCCTGCCTATTCCCTCGATGCGGATCAATGTGGAAGACGGCGCGACGGCGGCCATGTGGTCCGCGAACGCACCGGCGTAGATCTGGTTACTGTGGCTGTCGGGTTGGCCGGGCAGGAACAGCACCCGCCCGCGCGCATCCGGCAGGGCATAGGAGAGGAACTCCGCGGCCAATTGTCCGCAGGTGCGGTGATCCGTCTTGACGCTGGCGACGCATTTCGCTTCCCGCTCGTAGCTGGCGACCAGGACGACGGCGACGCCACGGCGCGAAAACCGCGATACCCATTCCTCCGCCTCGGGCGTGTCGGCAATGGTGACGATGCCGTTTATCCCCTCCGAATCCTCGCCGTCGTAGAGGTCGCGAAGCGCGTTGGCCATTTTATCCAGCCGGTAGGGCGTCTCCATACAATCGAACCCCACCTTGTACCGGGACAGCGACGCAGCCGCGTCCCGCACGCCTTTCCAGATGCCCCGAAAGAAAAAGCGGTCCTCGCGGGTCGGGCTCGGGAGCAAGACCGTCACCCGCATTTCGCTTCGCTTCATCATTGAGGCGACTTCGTTGATGCGGTAGTTGGCTGCTTCGACAATGTCGAGGATGCGCCGGCGCGTCTCTTCGCCGAGTCCGGGCTTGCCATATATGGCGCGGTGTACCGTTCCTATGGACACGCCGGCTTCGGCGGCGATTTCCTTCAGGGTCTTTTTGGCTTGGGGCACGATTCGTCTCCTCCTTAGCGAACGCTCCATCATAAAGTATATACCCAAAATATGGGTTTCCTAAAACGTTTTAGAAAAATTTTAGAGATAATAACAAAGCTGTTTGACAAGCGGGATTGATCGGGTATTATATAAAAAGAAAACGTTTTAGTAAAACAATCGCCATTATCCCTGTCCCTACGCCGGGAGCGTCCGCCGCTCTCCTCCCATAATCAGACAAAACCGAGCTTTTTGGCCGGGGCCGCCTCCTCGCCCGACGGGGCGGCGCCGGATTATTTTTGCCGTTTTGGAATGTGGAGAATGCTCATGAACAGTACATGCCGTTGGTGTTTGGGTGCAGTCGTCGCGCTGGCGTTGCTTGTTGGAACGGTTGGTGCGGCCGAGATAACCCTGCGTTATGCCGAATTGAATCCGCCCGCCCACCCCATGACCCAGGGCGCGCTCGAGTATGCGCGGCTGGTGAAGGAGAAATCGGACGGCCGAATTGAGATCACCGTCTACGACTCCGGTCAGCTCGGGGCCGAGAACTCCATGATGCAGGCGCTGCAAATGGGCGCGGTCGATTTTTGCCGCTCCAATGTCATGAATATGGAAGACTTCGGCGTCGAATCGTTCAGCGTCTTCGGCCTTCCCTATATATTCAGAGACGTCCACCACCTGGGCGCGGTGCTCCGCAGCGACATTGGCGACCGCTTCCTCCAGGACATCGAAGCCGCCGGCACCAGCATGGTCGGCATCGGTTATATGGAAGAGGGGCCGCGCAACATGTTCTTCTCACGGAAGGAAGTGCGTCGACTCGAGGATCTCCGTGGCCTCAAGATTCGCGTCCCCGAAACGCAGATCATGATTGACACCATGACCGCCCTCGGAGCCAACCCCACCCCGCTCGCCTATTCGGAACTCTACACCTCCATCCAGACCGGCGTTGTCGACGGGGCCGAGAACGGCATCACCGGTTATGTCACCAACAGCTTTTTCGAAGTCGCGCCCATCTATGTCAAGGACGCCCACACCTTCGGCGCTGGGCTGCTCCTGATTTCGGAATTCACCTGGAATCGCCTCTCCGAAGCGGATCGTCAAATTCTCCGCGACTGCTACCCCGCCGCCATGGACTTCGTCCGCGACATCACCCTGAAAATCGAAGACGAGTACTATGCGGAAATGCGCGACAAGGGCATCACCATCATCGAACTCGAGGATCCCGAGGCATGGCGTCAGGCAGTCGAGCCGTTGCACGCCAAGTACGGAGCCAACTACCAGGAAATCATCGATCGCATCAAGGCGATGTAATCCGGCGCGGGATCTTTTCAGCAAGGAGTACCCATGCGTCGATTGATTGAAGTGTTTTTTTGGCTGATTCACGCCCTGTGCAAGGTGCTGTTGGTGGTGCAGGTGCTGGCATGCGCGACCGTGTTTGTCGGCCGGTACATTGTCGGTTCCACGCCGGCCTGGGCCGATCCGGTGGCGATGCTGTGCATGGTGTGGCTGTGCATCCTCAGTTCCGCTCTCGCTGTTCGGGACGACGCCCACCTCCGGATCACCGTTGTCGACAAGTTCCTGTCGCCCCGCGCCATGAAGGTCTTGAACGGTCTCGCCGCTCTCGTCGTGTTGGGTATGGCGGTGTTCCTGGTGCATGCGGGCGGGCTTTTGACCCAACTCACCACCCGCAACAAACTGCCCGGCCTCGGCATCCCCACCGCGTGGATGACGGTGGTGCTTCCCATCACCGGCGTCGCGTATCTGGTGGCGTTGCTGTACCGTTGGAGGACCAGGAATGAGCGTTGAACAAGTTGCTACCCTGTTGTTGGTTGGAATCTTCCTCGGTCTGGTCCTGGTTCGTGTGCCTATGGTGTTCGCCATCGGCGCGGCGACCCTGACGACGAAGGTGTATTTGAAATTGCCCCTGATGATGGTGGCGCAGAACATCCTCAAGGGAATCAACGTCTACACGCTGTTGGCGGTGCCGTTCTTTATTCTCGCCGGCGAGCTGATGGGGGCGGGCGGCATATCGCGGCGGCTCATTGATCTGTCCAGCGCCCTGGTTGGCTGGATTCGGGGCGGACTGGCGATGGTCAATATCGTCGCCTCGGTTTTCTTCGGCGGCATCTCCGGTTCGTCATCCGCCGACACCGCCTCCATCGGTCCCATCATGATTCCCATGATGGAGAAAAACGGGTACGACCGCGATTTCTCCACCTGCGTGACCATGGCCAGTTCGGTGCAGGGCATCCTCATTCCGCCCAGCCAGAACATGGTTATCTTCTCGCTCGCGGCGGGAGGGGTCTCCATCGGCAAGCTGTTCATGGGCGGTTTGTTGCCTGGTCTCCTATTGGCGTTGGCCTTGATGATCCTCAGCTATTTCTATTCGGTCAAACGCAACTACCCGGTCAGCGAAGCCTTTTCCATACGCCGCGTCTGGGCCACTTTCAAGGAGGCGGTGTGGGGACTTATCACCGTGCTTATCGTCGTGGTGGGCGTTATCTCCGGCATCTTCACCACCACCGAGTCGGCCGCCATGGCGGTGTTGTGGGCGTTCTTCGTCACCTTCTTCGTCTATAAGGAAATTCCGCTGTCGGAACTGTCGGGTATCCTTGGCCGCACCGTCAACACCATTTCCACCATCATCATCCTGGTCGGCATGTCGACGGCCTTGGGGTGGATCCTCACCTATCTGCGCGTTCCGCAGCTTATTTCGGCGACGGTGTTTTCCTATACCAACAGCCCGCTGGCGATTCTGCTTACCCTGAATGTGCTCCTGCTCATCCTCGGAATGCTGGTCGATATGGCCTCGCTCATCCTTATCACCACGCCCATCCTGCTGCCGATTGTCACCTCCATCGGTATGGACCCGGTCCACTTCGGCGTCTTGATGGTGTTCAATCTCGGCATCGGATTACTGACGCCGCCGGTGGGGACGACGCTGTTTATCGGCTGCTCGATATCCAAGCTGCCAATGGAGCGGTTGGCGAGAAGCATGATCCCCTTCTACATCATTATGGTCGTGTGCCTGATGTGCATCACCTTTGTGCCGCAGTTCGTCATGACGCTCCCCAACATCCTCTTCAAATAAAGCGAATGGAGACACAGTGACTTCACGAGAACGACTCTTATGCCTGCTGGGCGGCCAAACCCCCGACCGGGTTCCCGTCAGCCCCTTTGTGCAGGAAGAGTATCTATCCCACTACTTTAAAAAGAAGGATACGGACCGCCTTCTTGACGCCATACCGCTGGCCGAGGAATTGGACTTCGACCTCATCACCCGCCAGTACCTGGTCTCCGCGCCGTATTTCATGACCGACAGCGCCCCGAACTGGGACGTCCGCGTCGACGAGGAAATCCGTGACGGGAACTATTACCGCACCACCGTCATCGCCACGCCCGGACGTGAACTCCGCCAGGTGGAGGGCGCGCCGTACAACGAGGACATCCTCTCCGGCATCCACTTCAGCACGGTGGAATATTTGATTAAGGACGAGGACGATTTCGAAGCGTTCCAGAAGTACGTCCCGACGATGGATAAGGCTGGCCACGACGCGATTCTCGAAGCGGGCCGCTTCGCGCACGGGAAAATCGGCCAGCGCGGCGTGACGTGTCCCTGGGCCATCGGCGGCGTCTATAACCTCGCCTCCACCTATATCAACGTGCAGAACATGCTGATGGACGCCTTGGCCGACGAGGACTATTACGCCGCCTATATGAGTCTGTTCACCGATATCGCGGTCCGGAACTACGCCGCGTTTGCCGAGAGTGAGTTCGACTGCGTCGGCATCCAGGGCAATATCGCCAACGGCGCGATGATGGGTGAGGACTACTTCAACGAGCACGTCCTCCCCTACGAGCGCCGCGCCCTCGATGTCATCATCGCTTCGGGAAAGCCGACCATCTACCACAATTGCGGCAATGCCAAAAATCTTTATCCCAGTTACAAGGATCTGGGGATAACCGTGTGGGAGACAGTCTCGCCGCCGCCGCAGGGCGACAACGATCTCGCCGAAGCCAAGGCGTATTTTGGCGATGACCTCATCCTTAGCGGTAATTTCGATCAGGTCAATTTCCTTAAGACAGCCACGCCGGAAGCAGTCGAAAAGGCCGCGGCCGAAACAATGGCTGTCGGCAAAAAGGGCGGCCATTACATCTTCGCCGCGTCGGATTATCTCGAGGTCGGCACGCCGCTGGAGAATGTCAAAGCGATGCTGCGCGGCGCGCGTTCGCAGGCGGCGTATTAACATGGATAACGCTTGTAAAAGGTATTACCGCCACTTCGACGAATCGCTGCTTGAGGACCGCCCCGGCCACAGGTCGTGCGTTATGCTGGATGCGAATAACGGCTGCACGGGCGAATGTCTGGCCGGCATCAGCATCTATCACGACGACACCTTCCCCGAGCCGCAGCGGCATCCCTTCCAGGAAGGATTCTACGTCATCGAAGGGCGGGGCGAGGCGTTGGTTGGCGAGGAGCGCTTTCCGCTAACGGCGGGAACAGCCTTTCTCGTCCCGGCCGGAATGGCCCACGCCATACGGTGTACCGCCGACGCGGCGGTAAAGGTTTTCTGGTTTCACAGCGAGTGAACCATTCACCATTCCATATTCACGGACGAAGCTGTTTCATAACTCCGCCTCGTCGCCGGATACTTCGCCAAGCGGCTCGAACGGTTATGAAACAGCTTCCAAAAATTCCCTAGTCCACCGAAACCAGGTTGTATTGACGCGAGCCCATCCCCATCTCATCCATGTACGAGAGCTGCCGCAAGCCCTGGCGCGATTCGATGCGTTCCACCAGATCCTTGCGCTGGTCCGCCGGGAGGGCGTAGAGCAGATCCACCGACGCCTGGTCGATAGCGAGGATGTCGGTCGAGGCGAGGATGCCGATGTCGGGTGTGGTGACCGGTGCCGCGCCGGTACCGGCGCAGTCGCAGTCCACCGACATGTTGCGCATGACATTGATATAGGTCATCGCCGGGCCGAAATGGGCCTGTATGGCTTTGCCGGCTTCGCCCATGTGTTCCATAAAGCGTTCGCCCGAGTGGCCCCACATGTTGTCGCCGTTCTGGTGCAGTTGCTTTTTGCCGATTGCGCCGGAGGCACAGCCGATGGCGATGTTCTTCAACGATCCGCCGAAGCCGCCCATGGCGTGGCCCTTGAAGTGGGTCAGCACCAGCATTGAATCGTAGCTGGTCAGATTGCGGCCCATGGAAATTTCCGTGAACCATTTGCCGCCGGGAACCGGCAGCATGACATCGCCGTCCTCGTCCATGATGTCGACGGTGCAGAAGTCCCAGCCGTTGGTGCGGAGCACTTCGCGGTGACCGGCGGTGGTCAGGCGCGGACCTTGGTAAAAGGTGTTTGTCTCCACCACGGTGGCGTTCGGGACGTCGTTCAGGAGTTCCTTGACCCAGGGAACCGGCACGATGTTCGGGCCGTTCGGCTCGCCGGTATGCAGTTTGACGGCAACCTTGCCCCGGAGCGGCTGGTTGACGAGGCCGTACATTTTCCTAAGACCTGCCGGACTGATGTCGCGGGTGAAATAGACGGTCGCCTTCCTCTGTGCTGCTGAGGGAGCGTCGGCGGCAGCCAGTGCCAGTCCGGGAAGTTTGCTTGCAATGGCCAGTCCGGCGGCTGAAATGCCTACGGTTTTCAAAAAGTCGCGTCTATTCATATATTCTCCTCGTCGGTATTTTTCGTTTTCTATTTGTTTTCCGCATCGTGCTTGATCAGGTAGCGGAGCCAAACACTGCCGCCGGAAAGCACCTTCGCTTCCTGGAGCGTGAATCCCATGGCCTTTGTCGCGGCATGGCCGCCCCGCGTCTCGAACAGCGCCGGCGAGTCGGACGATCCATCCGCCGCCGCCGCCATGACGATACTGATTTCGTCGCACATGCCGGCCTGGATAAACGACCAGTTCAACACGCCGCCGCCGCCCAGCATCAATGTTTTGACACCGAAGAGGGTTTTCATTTTCTTCAGGGTCAGAGCGATGTCCAATTCGTCCGTGCCGGCGATAATGTAGGAAATCCCGAGTTGACGCAGCAATGCCTTATACGCGTTCGATGCCTTGCCGGTCAATACCTCCACGACATGGGCAGTCACCTCTTCGTAGTGGAGGGTGGCGGATTCCCACCCGAGCCGTCCCGACGGGTCGACCGAGACATAGTACATGGGGGCGTCGGCGACGGCGACGAAATCGCCTTCCGGCACCGGCGGCGCGCCTTCGTCCACGGC
Source organism: Planctomycetaceae bacterium (assembly GCA_021205245.1). GTDB lineage: Bacteria > Planctomycetota > SZUA-567 > SZUA-567 > SZUA-567 > JAJBSZ01. Next base: position 5,786 of record JAJPXZ010000072.1, on the reverse strand, counting down.
GGGAACGCGGTAGTCGGTAAAGTTGTCGTCGGTGGTTACCCGGCCGGACAGCCAGCCCTGGTGTTTGTAGAATGGGTTGCCGCCGAAGGCAATCTTGTGGAATTCCTCGCCTGCGGCTTCGCCTTCCGGCGTGTCCATGTATGGCCCGATTATTTTGCCGTCGAGCGACGTCAACATATGGCAGAAAATGTACGGCCTATCCTGAACCTCGTGCATAGAGCTCTCCTGTTTTCGTCATGTCGACCGCCCCGACTCAGGCCGCTGCTTCAAGGATACGCGGCATAAGGCCGATAGCAAATACTTTGATCGCATAATATGATATGCCTAAAAGCTATGAGGTAAATTGACCCTCCGAACCCACATCGCATGGCTCCGTGCAAGACACGATCATAACTCCAAGGCATAAAGTGGTATGCCAGGTAAGTAATTGCTATTCAGGTCTTTTCGGATAAGCTAGCCTTGAAGGGAACAAACGGATCCGGCATTTCCGCAGCCCGTATGATCGAATATGGAAGCTGTTGCATTCAGTAGAATGTCCAGGCAATCGTCCGAAATTCAGGAACAAGGAGAAGAATATGCAGAAGTTTATGCTGGCGATCGCAGCGCTCGCGCTGGGCATGGCCGCGCCGCTTTTGGGCGGCGAAGCGAATTCCGTCCAGGCGGAGGTGTGGGGCAGGTACCTGAGTTCGGCCGAACAGACGGCGCTGACAAGCATGATTCCGGCCAAAACAGTACCCGCGACGGATGATCCAAATTCGCAGGACGCCATACAGGCGTTGCGCGACGGTTTTGCCGCCGCAGCGCTGGACTACGCGGCAGACTTCGCCGACATCCCTCGGCAGGCATACAACGAAAACGGGGTCAAAGGCACCTGGATTACCCCTGCGAACGCGAACACCGACCAGGTGTTCCTCTACCTCCACGGCGGCGCGTATGTATTCGGCAGCGACAGGACGCCGACCCCAATCACGGCGTTTCTCGCGCGCGAAGCCGGGGTCCGCTGTTTTTCCCTCGACTATCCGCTGGCGCCGGAACCTCCGTACCCGGCAGCGGTCGACAACGCCGTCCAGGCTTATCGCATGATGCTGGAGAGCGGGATTGAAGCGGGGAATATCGTCATAGGCGGCGACTCCGCCGGCGGCGGTCTGTCGTTGGCGTTGTTGCAGGCGCTTCGCGAAATCGGCCTGCCCATGCCGGCCGGTGCGTATCTTATTTCGCCCTGGGCCGACCTGTGCCAAAGCCTCGAAACCCAGACCCTGAAGAGCGGCGTCGACATGGGCATTACCACCGAGATGCTGACCGATTGGGCCTGTCTCTACGCGCCCGACACAGACCGCCGCAACCCGCTCATTTCGCCGGTCAACGGCACGCTTCGCGGCCTGCCGCCGCTCTTGATTCACGTCGGCTCGCACGAAGTGCTTCTGGACGATTCCCTCACGCTGGCGCGCAACGCCGCCCTGGCCGATGTCCCGCTGACCCTGAAGGTATGGCCCGGTTACCCGCACGTCTTCCAATGGTACCACCGCGATCTCGAAGGGGGCCGCACAGCGTTGCGGGAAGCGGCACGTTTTATCGTCGCCGCTATCGAAGGAACGGTAGTCCGCTAGGGCTTCGATCATCGAATACTACTGTAATGGAGAATGAGGCAACAGCAAGCCGCACCCGCCGGGGTGCGGCTTGCTCATGTTTGGTCCGTTTTTCACGGTACCGGTCGCTGCATCAATTATCTTCAGTCGGCCCATTCCGCCTCCCCCACACGTCACCCCGGCGTAAAAAACACCCATCAGCGGAAAAAACGGGCGGTTCGGCCGGGGTCCACGCCCCGAACAGTCATTGCAAAAAACGTCGAGAAAACCATATCCATAAGGGCAAAACGACCCGGCCCGCCAGACCACAAACTCACCGCACAACCCCGAAAATTTTCCGCTGGAAAACGGTGGTTGACAGACAGGAATGTTTTAACTATAAAACACCTACGCAAAATGGAGACCCGACGGACTGATATGCGCTACACCATACTGCACGAGGTGCCTGGGAGGATGCGGGTGCATTGCCGCACCCTGCGTCTTGGCCCTGAAAACCGCATCGAACTAAATCGCTGGGTCTCGCAGCACGCCGAACTGGCGTCTGCCACGCTGTCGACGCGTACCGGCAACCTCCTGGTGGTGTATGCGCGGGACGTCGATAGGCGGGTCATACTAATTCTCCTGGATGAATTGCGTTTGTTTGAAGGCGCGAGCATCGGCAATCCCGACAACGACGCCTGGTCGTTTTCCGAAGCCACCATTAATGTTGCGTTGGGCGAAGTTATCCGGACAGCGATCAAGGCCGCCCTGCCGAAGCCTCTCGACAAGGCTGTCACAGGGTTTAAAATTGGCCGGAGCTGCATAACCGTCGGCGCCGCCGTGGCGGAACACGACCTGCTCGGTGGCCTCTACGCTCTCGGCAAATTCGTCCTCTTCAGCTTTTTCGCCACCTCTCTGCCGGCACGGTTTTTGCTGCATCTCGCCGCGTCGTTTGTCAATCACCTTCTTGCACACCGCCAGCCGCCTCTTCTTAAATATGTTCCAGAAGCAGCCGCTGCCCCTGTCTATGCGCCTGCCTACGCAGCGATGTAAAGCGTTCAAATAATGTCGCGAATTGGCTGCGGCATGAGCGACCGGCGCTGGGAAAAATTCCCCCCTGATGAGAATTTAGCATTGTCGTTGAGCGCGGCGGTGGTTGGAGATAGGTGGAAACGACGAGTGTTGCACCAGTCCAACTGATTTGACATCAAAGGGTTAGATGATAAACTAACTATGTAGCAATACATTGTTGATGATCGTAAGGCCTATTGAAAGAGGAGAAAATGATGACAGGAAAAGGTTGGGGATGCTGCATTGGCTGTGTCGCGTTGGGCGCTGTCGGTGCGGTACTGTACATGAAGCATAAGGAAAAGATGAAGCCCATGGCGGCCAATCTGGTGGCAAAGAGCATGCGTCTGAAAGACAAGGCTCTCGATTACGCCGCCCGGACCAAGGAACACGCCGAAGATATCGTCGCCGAAGCGCGTCATATCAATGAGACAGCCGACGGAGCCGAAGCCTAACTATTTTAGCATCTGAAAAATAGAAAAATCGGTTGAGGCACGCAAGAGTCTGTTCCGAAAACCTCACACACAGGGTAGAGCACATGGAATTCGACGTACTGCACGAGATCCCGGGCAGGCTGCGCGTCTCTTTGCGCGGCATCCGCATGGATCAGGTCACAGCCTGCGCCATAGGCGAGTTGTTGTCGTCGCAAGACGGCGTCCTCTCGGCCGTGGTTTCGGTTCGGACCGGCAATCTGCTGCTCCACTATTCTCGGGTAATGCCCCGGGATCATGTGTTCGCCCTGTTGCAGGTTCTTGAGCCGTCGGACTGGGACGGCTTTGGCGAAGGCATAACGCCGCCGCCCTCGTTTTTCGAAATGAGCGTGTGCGCGGTCGCCGCCACCGCCTTCTGGCACGTCTTGAAAAAGCTGCTCCTCCCGCCATACATTCGGTACGGCCTGATCCTTGTCGAAGCCTTGCCGTTTGTCGGCAAGGGCCTTGGGTCGCTCGGGAACGGCAAGCTCGACATCGCCGTCCTCGACGCCTCCGCCCTGTCGGTTCTCGCCGTCAGGCGCGATTTCGGCGCTATCCGCACCATTTTGTGGATGTTCGCCGCCGCCGATTCACTTGAGGAATGGACGCGCGAGGCATCGCGCGCCAGCCTGGCCGAAAGCCTCGCCCTCAAGATCGATGCGGTGTGGGTCAAGACGCCCACCGGCGACGTGCGCCGTCCCATGGCCGATGTCCGGGTCGGCGACTGCATTGTCGTCCACACCGGCAGCGTTATTCCCGTCGACGGCATGGTGGTCGAAGGCGAAGCCCTGGTCAACCAGTCGGTCCTCACCGGCGAGAGCGAAGCGGCTCACAAAGCGCCTGGCCTGTCTGTCTTCGCCGGCACTGTCATCGATGAAGGCTCGGTCGTCATCCGCGTGGAAAAACCGGCGGACGAGACCCGCCTCCAGGGAATTGTCAAATTTATCGAAGAGTCGGAATCGCTCAAGGCCGGCGTGCAGTCGCGGGCCGAGCGCATGGCCGACGGCATCGTCCCCTACAGTCTGGCGCTGGCGCTCGGGATTCTGGTGCTGACCCGCAACCCGGTTCGCGCCTCGGCCGTTCTTATGGTCGATTACTCCTGCGCCATCCGCATGGCGACGCCTCTCACCATTCTCAGCGCCATCCGCGAAGGCGTCCGTAACGGCGTCCTTATCAAGGGCGGCAAATACCTCGAAGCCATGGCGAGCGCCGACAGCCTGGTCGTGGACAAGACCGGAACGCTCACCCGGTCGAAGCCTTCCGTGGCGCGCGTCGTCGCCTTCGACGGCTGGAACGCGATGGAAGTTCTCCGCACCGCCGCCTGCATCGAAGAACATTTTCCCCACCCGGTCGGCAGGGCGGTTGTCCGCAAGGCCGAGCAGGAGGATCTCCACCACCGCGAGCGCCATGCCAAGCCCGAGTACATTCTCGCCCACGGCATCGTCTCGACTCTGGAGGACAAGCAGATCGTCGTCGGCTCCGCCCACTTCGTCTTCGAGGATATGCGTATCCCGCGTCGGCCCGAAGCCGAGCGCGAAGCGGCGGTCGAGGCCGCGCGCGGCCATTCGCTCCTCTATATCGCCTACGACGGCCATCTGGTCGGCATGCTGGCAATCGAAGATCCGATTCGCGAAGACGCCCCGGCGACCCTGGCCGACCTGATTGCCGGCGGCGTGCGCGACGTGACCATGTTGACCGGCGACGGCGAACGCACCGCCAAGGCGGTCGCGGCCGAATTGGGCATCGGCTCGTACCGGTCCGGGCTGCTCCCGGTCGACAAGGCCGGGCTTATCAATGACATGAAAGCGCGCGGGCGCAAGGTTATCTTCGTCGGCGACGGCGTCAACGATTCTCCCGCGTTGTCGGCGGCCGACGTCGGCATCAGCCTCAAGGACGGGGCCGACATCGCCAAGGAGGTCGCGGGCGTGGTGTTGGTTGACGGGCAATTGGCCGGTTTGGCGACGGCGCGGACCTTGTCCACTCTGGCGTTGGACAGGATAAACTGGCAGTTCGGGTTTATTATGGGGCTGAATTCACTCCTCATCGGCATGGGCCTGTTCGGGCTTATCACCCCGCGTCTCGCCGCGTTACTGCACAACTTCGGCACCGTGCTGGTGACAGCCAACAGCGTCAAGGCTCTTTTGCCCGAGGAGGTTGTGGACCGTGTCATCGCCATGCCGCCCGAATCGGAAGACAGCGACATTACAACTCTGGAAGAATCCCGCAGCGTCACGGCGTAACCCACACACGAGCGACAGCGGTGAGGAGCAATACCATGCAGATCGAAAGTTTTTTCCCTGGCCGCTTGCGGGTGCGTTCCCCCTTGTTTACCAGGCAGGAGAATTTGGAAAAGATCAACGAGTTCGTCCGCTCCATCGAGGGCATCACGAACATCGCCGCCAATCTCCGCACCGGCAGCCTGACCGTTCACTACGACTCATCCCTCATCACCATGCCCATGCTGATGGACGCGAAGGAGGAGCTGGAGCGGATGGAATTGGAGCTGAGCTAGGGATCCGAAACGCCGCGGAATACGACACGCTGCAAGGCAGGGCGTTACGTTCTCTCCCACACGTCCCAAAAAACCTCGTCATCCGTACCCCAAGCCCCGCACCCACTCCCACCGTCACCCCGGCGGGCGGACACCCACCAGCGCGGCAGCGGGCGGGGGGGGCCGGGGGCA
>JAJPXZ010000134.1:1344-5884 GCA_021205245.1 Planctomycetaceae bacterium | reverse complement strand
GTGTTCGACCATGCGGCCTTCCTTCATGACATAGATGCAGTCGGCGTCGATTATCTGCGAAATGCTGTGGGAGATGATGACGACGGTGCGGCCGCGCTTGATCGCGTCCATGCTGTTCTTGATCTGCTCCGTCGCCACAGCGTCGAGGCTGGCGGTGGGTTCGTCCAGGAAGATGACAGGCGGGTTCTTCAGGAAGATGCGGGCGATGGCGATCTTCTGCTGCTGGCCGCCGGAGAGGGCCAGGGCCGATGTTTCGTAGCCGTCCGGCAACGCTTCGATTTGCTCGTGCAGGAACGACCGCTTCGCCGCTTCCACCATCTCTTCGCGGGACGCGTCCGGTTTGCCGTAAAGGATATTCTCGGCCACAGTGCCGTTGAAGATGTGGTTCTTCTGTAACACCAGTCCGATGTGCTGCCGCAGCGAGGCGGTGTCGTAATCGCGCAGATCCACTCCGTCCAGCACGATCTCGCCCGAGTCGGGGGTGTAGAACTTGTCGAGCAGGTTGATGAGGGTGCTTTTGCCCGCGCCGGATAACCCGACCAGGGCGGTCGTTTTGTCCGGTTCTATCAGCATGCTGACCCCGTGCAGCGTCGGTTGGGTGTTGCCGGGATACGTGAAGGTGACATCCGTGATGCGGAACTCGCCTCGAATCGCATCGGCGCGAAAGTCGCCGCTCCCTTCGATATCCGCGTCGTCACGAAGGATGTCGAAAAATCCTTCCGAGTAAATCAGGGCGTCGTTCATCTGGTCGTACAGGGTGTGGAGCTGGCGAATGGGGGCGGAGACGTTGCCGAACAGCATGATGTGGAACATGATCGCGCCGATGGACATTTGCCCCTGGAGCACAAAGTAGGTGGTCAGGATAATGATGCAGACCACACCGATCTGCTCGACAAAACTCTTGATGCCGTCATAGAGAAAACTCACCCGGCGGATGCTCATCTGGGCCGAAGTCAAATCCACCTGCAGACCGAGTTGTTTCCGCGCCTCGATGTCTTCCCGAAGAAACGACTTGATGACGGGAATGGATTCGAGAATGCTCAGGATGCCCTGGCTCTTCCGCTCCCGCAACGCGCGGATGTGCCGCCGCGATCCGGCCAGGCGGAGGGCTTGGCGGCGAGTGACCCAGAAGTAAATGGGTATGGTGCAGAAGCCGGTGAGGCCGACGTAGAAATTGGCGTGGAACATCACCGCCAAAGCCACCATAGAATTGGCGAACAGGGGCAGGATCTCGATAAAGAAATTCTGCACCAGCCGGGTGATGCTTTCTATGCCCCGGTCGATTCGCGTCTGCAACACGCCGGGCGAATTGCCGCCCGAAGAAAAAAAGGCGAGGCGGTAGGTGAGGATTTTTTCGACAACCAGTTGCGCCATATCGCGGGAGATGAAAATCCGCAGCTTTTCGCCATAATACTTCTGCCCGAACTTGATGATGACGTTCGCGACTTCCTTGGTCACCAGAATGGCGGAGACGTAGGCGAGGATGCGCCAGCCCTCACGCACGCCTTGATGCGCCTCCACCAAACCGTTGATGCTGTCGACAGTATAGCGGAGCACCCAGGCGTTGACCTGCGCGGTCAACGACCCGAAAAAGGTCAAGACCAACGCCACCGCCACCAGCCAGCGGTAGGGGCGGACATAGGGGCGGATGGCCCGGAATAGTTCCAGAAGGGTCATGAAAGGCTCGCTTGCGGTGCGAGGCCGGCTACCTTAGGCAGACTTGGCCTTCACCAGCTTTTCCACCCTCTCCCGGTACCGATTGGCAATTTGATCCGCTTCGGCCTGGGTGCGCGCTTCGGAGTAGACGCGCACAATCGGCTCGGTGTTTGACGGGCGGATGTGGACCCAGCCGTTTTCGAAGTCCAGCTTGACGCCGTCCTGGGTGTCGACGTGGAGAGCTTCCTCCTGCGCCAGTTCCTTCAGGGCGACGGCGACGCTCCGTTTCGAGCACTCGACCTTTTGCTTCGACATCTGGTAGGTGGGTATTTCCGACGCCAACTGGGTGAGCGTTTTGCCGGTCTCGAGCATGTACTGCATGATCAGTGCCGCGCCGGTCAGGGCGTCGCGGCCATAGTGGACGCGGGGGTCGATGACGCCGCCGTTTCCTTCGCCGCCGACAACCGCATTTTTCTCAATCATTAACTCGGCCACATTCACTTCGCCCACCGGCGTGCGCATGACCTCGACCCCCGCTTCGCGGGCGACGTCCTCGACCATGCGGGTGGTGGAAAGATTGGTGACGACCGGTCCCTTATTGTGGGAGAGGATATAGCGGGCGGCCAGGCACAGGCTGTACTCTTCGCCGATATACTCGCCCAATTCGGAAATAAAGGCGACGCGGTCGGCGTCGGCATCCTGGGCAAAGCCGAGGTCGGCGCCTTTCTTCTTCACCACGTCCAGAATGGCGGTGACGTGGCCGCGAGTGGGTTCGGGGTTACGGGGGAAATGGCCGTTCATGTCGCAGTCGATGGGGAGGGCGACGCAGCCGGTGCGGCGCAGGAACTCGAGCGCGACGTCGGATCCGGCTCCGTTGCAGCAGTCGACGGCAACGCGGAATTTGCGGCGCTTGAGGGCGGGGACGTCGACCACTTCCATCACCCGGTCGATGTGGTTTTCGAGCGCGCCGGGATCGGTCTCGACAGCGTGGAGTCTGTCATGGCCGACCTTGACCGAGTCGCCGCCGTAGTAGATGTCTAGGAGCTGTCGGCCCTGCTCCTGATTCAGGTAGACGCCGTCGCCACGGAAAAACTTCAGCGCATTCCACTCAATCGTGTTGTGGCTGGCGGAAATGATGATGCCGCCGTCGGCGTCCAGTTTCTTGATCATCATGGCTGCGGACGGGGTGCCGCAGACGCCGACGTCGACGATGCGGCAGCCTGCCGAAAGAAGCCCGGAGAACACCGCGTGCTTGACCATGTCGCCGGAAGCGCGGGTGTCACGGCCCACCACCACCTTGCCCGATTCGACCCAGGTGCCAAAGGCTTGACCAAGGTTGACCAGGAGTTCGGGGGTGAGGTTGTCGCCGACGACGCCGCGCACGCCGCTAATGCCTATCATCAATTTGCTCATGGTTCGTTGTTTCCTCTTTTGCCTAATGATAAAGATAGTGTCTATCTCTCGAATTTGCTTTACCGGGTATTTCTCGCCCAATCGTCACCCCGGCGTCTAGACGACGACCAGCGGAAAAAACGGGCTGTTCGGCCGGGGTCCATGCCCCCAGCGCTGATTGCAGAATAAGCCCGTACCAATCGCTACGCTTGAGCTTGGTGCCGTCTCTGTCTATCCCCGTGGACCCCGGCCGAACCGCCCGTTTTCCGCCCTGATGGACGTCCGCACGCCGGGGTGACGTGGGGGGGTGGCGAAACGGACCTTTCCGTGGTGCGATGCCGCAATCTCCGGTACGTTTTAACCGCCGTGATCATTCCCTGCCTTACTTGGGGTTGCGGGCGGACAGCCGCCGACTCACCGCCCCCTTGCCGGGGTCGACGGTGTGGCAGGCGGCCTGGATTATATTGACGGCGCAGCCGGCCGAACGGGCCAGGGAGTTGGCGACGTCGAGGAAGACGACGCCCGACTTGATGTCGACCAGGCCTTCCTCGTGGCGCGCTTCGTGATTCTTCCGCAGTTCCGACGCCTTGGCCTTGGCCGTCTTGCCGAGAATGGTGCCGTCGCCAAGCAGCTTGCTCCTGAGGACCGCGCCGCCGCCGTACATTTCGATGCCGTCGGCATTGATGTTCACCGTCTTTTCGGCGAGCTGCAGCAGTTCGTCGACGATGGCGAACATGGCGTTCATGTCGGCGACCGCCTCGGGAGTCAGGGTGAGGGAGCGCTTGTTGACGCGCTTTGCCAGCTTCGACAGGTGCTTGCCCAAATCGGCGACCCGTTCGGCGTCGTTGACGGTCCGCACCAGGTGCGGGAACATTTCCGACTGGTTTTCGTTCAGCGTGGTCAGGGAAATGCCGCTCATGTACTTGGTGATGGCGGTCTTGAGATCGTCTGTTTCCTTTTCCAGATCCCGGGCGGCCTGCGCCTTGGCGCTCCAGTCGGAGGACGAGTCGCTGATCAGCGCCTGGTAACCGACGGTATGGGCTTCGCGGGCCTTTTCCAGCATGATGCCGGTCTCGGTCCATACCTGCTGCAAAGCCAGGGACGGCGTGGCGAGAAGGTGCGGCTCGAGAATCCGGCGCACATCGTCCACCTCCTCCTTGCCGGTGTCCTTAATAAGCAGGCTGCACAGCCGCGCGAACTGCGAGACAAACGGCAGGAACAGGAGAGTGCACGAGACGTTGAAAAGCGTGTGGGCGTTGGCGATAAAGCGGGGGAGATTTTCGCCGCCCACAAAGACGTCGCCGGGGGTGAACAGGTTGGCCAATTCCATAAATATCGGCCTGCCGTGGCGGCCCGGCCATTGCACATAATTCAACACGGTCATCAGGAGGCAGCCGATGACGTTGAATGAAACGTGGAACAGGGCGGCCCGCTTGGCGGCGGTCGTCGACCCCAATGAAGCCAGGATGGCGGTGATGGTGGTGCCGATGTT
>JAJPXZ010000134.1:0-1244 GCA_021205245.1 Planctomycetaceae bacterium | reverse complement strand
GTGATGGTGGTGCCGATGTTCGCACCCATGATGACGCCGATGGCCTGGGTCAATTTCATCAGGCCGGCGTTGACAAAGCCGACCACCATGACCGAACACGCCGACGAACTTTGAATAATGGCGGTGACCATCGCGCCGGCGGCAACCGCCATGAAGCGGTTGGTGGTGAGGAGATTGAGGAGGTCGCGCAGCTTGTCGCCGGCGACGAACTGCAGCGATTCCGACATCATCTTCATGCCGAAAAGGAACAGGGCCAAACCGCCCAGCATGGAGACGACGACGGAAAAGGCGTCGATGGAGAAGAAGTGGACCATGATCGGCGCAAGGCGCGAGGTCTCGCCCGGCAGACCCTCGAGAATGGTGATGCCGACGTCGACCCGGCCCTGCCCCTTACCGACCTTGACTTCGGCGCTGGCACGGCCGAGGTCGTCGGTGCGGCGCACGTTCGCGGACAGTTCCGTGCCGCTCGGCGCGCCCATCAGGGTGAATCGGACCAGGCCTTCGTCAGGGCCAAGGAACACGCCGGGCGCTTTTTCCATCCTGAGCGTCAGGGGCTGGTCGAGGGGTTTGCCGACCCAGCCGTCCTGCCCGCCGCCGGTGACGCTGACGCCGCCCAAAACGGTAAACGACACCGGCTGGATGGCGGGATAATCGGGGAGGTCGGCCTGGATGCGGTAGATGCCCGGCTTGTCGCCGACGGTAAAGACGACGTCCGCCAAACCGGCGGCATTGGTGACTGTTTCAGACTGGGAAAAAACCGCGCCGGACGCGTCATCCGGCTGCTCGGCAATGGAGAACGCCACCCGTGCGCCGCCCACCGGGATGTCCTTATCCGGGCCGTCAGCGCCCTGGCCAAAGACGTGGACGCGGAGGCTTTGGTCGAGGGATTGGGCTAGGGGCGCGGTATAGATGGCGCTGCTTTGCGGCGCCATGCCGGCTGGCTGGACATCGCCGTCGTCGCCGCAACCGGGGAGAAACACGCAGAGTACGAAAAGCAGGGGGAGAAAAAGCGCAGTGCTGGGCCGACTATGGTCCATCATGACTCCTGAAGACAATGCAAAACTGGACAATCGACGATTGTCCCGGCGACCGTATGATATAATGCAACAGGGGCGGCGTCAACCGATAGAAGAGGGTCGGGAGAACAAAGGGGGCGGAAAACGAGGGGAAAGATTCAGGTCAATTTTCTTCGGACGTCTAGGTCGTTATGGTAACAGCCATTAAAAATTTGTGAAATATTTATG
>JAJPXZ010000013.1 GCA_021205245.1 Planctomycetaceae bacterium | reverse complement strand
CCTCCCGGGGCGGCCGGGAAAAGGCTTTCCTTTTTAGCGGTCATCACCAATAATATCCACTTTAACCGTCGCTACCGAGCGGGAGGTCTGCCCCCGCCGTACGCGCTAGCCATTGGGCGGAGAGAGCAACCGTGGAAGAACCAGTCAGACTTGCCTGCCCCACCTGCCAGTTGGTATATCGGCTGAAGAAGACCGTCCCGGGCAAACGCTATACCTGCAAAACCTGCGGGGGGCCGCTCATGCCTCCCGAATCCATAACGGAAGAAAGTACCGCCGCCGCCCCGTCTCCGGCTCCGGCGCGTATTCCGCCTTCGTCCCAAATTCAACGACCCATGCCGTCGCCCGCCCGCGACAGCGATCTCAGCCGCCTGCCCCGCATTATTGAAGACCTTACCGCCCGCCTGGACGCGCTCCAGCCCGGAGATGAGGCACTGGCTAATCTGGTCGAAGCCAACCGCCACCTGGAAGAGGCGCTGGAATCGGCAATAAATAACCTCGACACCCGCTTAATCTCCCTCGACGCCAAACTGGCGGAACCATCGGACCAAAACGACGCCGCCCAGGCATTGCGCGAGCGGCTGGACGCCATCGATTCCACCCTCGGCAACGACGTCGCGGGCAAGGTTGCGTCCCTCGATACCCGGCTGGCCGAAGCGCTGGACGGCAAGCTGGACGAATTCGCGGTCGGCGTGCACCGGGAACTGGACGACGTCCGCGCCTCGGTCAAATCCGTCGCCAATACCTTGTCCACCCTGAACGGCAGGACGGTGACGCCGGAAGCGCTGGAGTCGCTTCGCCGCGAAGTGCGCGACAACCAGTCCACCCTACTCACCCGTCTGGTCGAACAACACGAGTCGGAAAAACGGGAACTGAATTCCCTCCTCGGTCCCGACCGCGCCAATACGGTGGAGGTGGATATAGACGACCTGGCCGACCGGCTGGTCTTGGGCGTGCGCAACCACGCCACCTTCCTCGACCCCGACGCCGGCAAGGCGGTGGACGCGATGGTGCGGCTGGCCGATAACCTGGTCAAGGAGCAGACCACCAACACGGCGCGCATCGACAATCTGGCGGTGGAAATCCACAACGCCGCCGCCGCCCTCGCCAAGCTGGACGAATGGCAGGACGCCCTGCCCGAACGGGTCGCGGACGAAATCGCCCAGACGGTCGAAGCGCGGGTGGTTGGCCCGATTTCGGGCGCGCTGGCCCGGCAGGCCCCGGCCATTCTTTCCGAACTGCAGGACACCAAGCTGGTGGATATCGTCTCCCGCTCGGTCCGTGAAGCCCAGCGGCCGCTTCTCCGGGAGATCCTCGCCGGCGGCAGAGCCGGTGTGCCGGTGTGGCTGTTCGCGTCCGTATTGTTGCCGCTGCTGCTGATTCTCGGGTATCTGTTCCTGCCAGGCGAAATCATCGGCGGCCCAGCCGATTCAACCGCCATTAATGAAGAAGTGGCTGAAAGCCTCGCCCGCATCGAAGGCGGCCTCGGCCTTGCCGCCGACAACGAAGACCGCCTCCGCACTATCGAAGACGCGGTCCTGGACATCCATTCCGAAGCCTTGACCCATGTCAAGAACGCCGCCATGCTGGAGGAGGAGGTCCGCAACCTCCGGGCGACGGTGGCGGAGCGGGACCGGCTTATCCAGGACTACAACACCACCCTGCAAAACCAGGTGCAACGGCTGCGCGAATACGAGATGCGCCTGGTGCAATTGGGCGTCTCGCCCCGAAGCGGCGAATAGTGCGGGAGGATTTCCGCCGCCTCGCCGCCCTCTACCAGGCCTTGGACGACGAACTCGCCGCCCTCGCGGTATCCTGCCGGGGCTGCGGCGAATGTTGCCGTTTCGACCGGGTCGACCATATCCTCTATGCCAGCGATCTCGAGCGCGACTACCTCCTGAGCATGGGCGAGCCACCGGCTGTCCCGGCGGGCGACGCCGACCTCGTCGCGCGTGGTCTCCGTTGCCCCTATCAGTCGGACGGCGCATGCCTCGCGCGCGAGGGGCGGGTTCTCGGTTGCAGGCTGCACTTTTGCGAAGGGTTGGGGGAGGTGGACGCACAGGAGATGGGTGAGGGTTGGCATGACCGCGTTAAGTCTCTCCATGTCGAACTCGGCATCCCCTGGAACTATCGTCCCCTTTTACCGTTGTAGCAATCCCGGGGGCTGTGAAAAACATCGCCAACGCGTAGCGGAAAAGTATTGACTCGCTCAAAGAATGTGGTAATATCCGGTGCAATGCCTGTCACCAGCGGTTGATTCCATTGACACTTTGACTCAGTACCGCTTGGCGCTATGACGTCAAGCCCATTTCAGTAAACTCCGGGGCTCCTCTACCTACACATGATCGTAAATATACCGTTGATCCCCTTTTTGAATAGTCCTGCCTTATCATGAAACCTTCACTGTACCTCATAGATGGCCATGCCCAGATCTACCGCGCCTATTACGCGATGGAGAACATGAAAACGACCCAAGGCGTGCCTACCGGCGCCGCCTTCGGCTTTGCCCGAATGATATCGGACATTCTGCAAAACCAGCGGCCGGACGGCCTCATCGCCGTTTTCGACGCACCGGGCAAAACCTTTCGCCACGAAGAATACCCCGACTACAAAGCGACCCGTAAATCGCCGCCGCCGGAACTCACCTCGCAGATCCCGCTTATCCTGGATATTGTCGAAGCCTACAATATCCCCATTTTCCGCATGGAAGGATTCGAGGCCGACGACATCATGGGGACGTTGTCCTGCCGGGCCAAGGAACAGGGCTGGGATGTGGTCCTGGTCACAGGCGACAAGGACTGCGGCCAGCTCCTCTGCGACGAGGTGCGGATTTACGATCCGGCCAAAGGCATCTACACCGACGTGCAAGCCTTCATCGACAAGAAAGGCCTGCCGCCGGAAAAGTTGATCGACCTGATGGGCCTGTGGGGCGATGCGTCCGACAACATCCCGGGTGTCCCCGGCATTGGCGAGAAAATCGGCGTCCAGTTGATCAGCCAGTACGGCAGCCTGGAGAACCTTCTCGAAAACGCCCACGAGGTTAAAGGCAAGCGCGGCGAAGTCCTGCGCGCCAACCGCGATTTGGCAATCCTGTCTAAGCGCCTCGCAACAATCGACTGTAACGTTCCGGTCGTCTTCGATCCGGAAGCCGCCCGTCCCGGCCCGCCCGACACGCCCCGCCTGCGCGAGCTTTTTACCCAGTTGAATTTCAAATCGCTTCTGTCGCGGTTGGAAGAACCGGACGGCGCGCCGCCCAAAAAGGAACAGGTCGACTACCGCCTGGTCGACGATGTGGAAAAATTCACCGCCTTCCTGGCCGAACTCGTCAACCAGCCGCTGTTCTCCTTTGACACCGAAACAACCGGCCTCGACCCGCTGCAGGACGAACTCTTCGGACTCGGCTTTTCGTGGGAAGCGCGCACCTCCTATTATCTGCCGTTCCGCGGCCCGGCCGAATGCGGCCGGCTGCCTCTCGAGTGCCTGGAGCGATTGAAGCCCATCTTCGCCGACCCGTCTATCGGCAAGACCGGCCACAACGTCCGCTTCGACGCGTTGGTGCTGCGTCATGCCGGCGTGCCGCTGGCCGGGGTGCGCTTTGATTCGCTTATCGCGTCGTCCCTGGTGGACGGCCACCTTGTCGATCACGGCCTCAAGACCCTGGCGAGGCGCTACTTCGATGTCGAGATGACGCCTATCCAGGATCTCATCGGCTCCGGCCGCAAGCAAGGCACGATCGACAACGTGCCTGTCGCCGACGTCTGCGCCTACTGCGGCGCCGACGCCGACATCACATACCGCCTCTACGAAGAACTCGGACGCCGCCTGGACGAACGCGGCGGCCGCGATCTGTTCGAAACGGTCGAGTTGCCGCTGTCGGAAGTCCTCACCACGATGCAGGCGACCGGCATCCGGCTGGACGCCGACCTCCTGGCCGAACAGAGCGAAGAAACGGGCGAATTGCTGGAAGGCATCACCCAGGAAATCCACGAACTCGCGGGCCACGAATTCAACATCGGCAGCCCGAAGCAACTGTCGGTCGTCCTCTACGAGGAGATGGGCCTTCCCATCCTCAAAAAGACCCAGACCGGCGCGTCCACCGACGAAGCGGTGTTGCAGGAGCTGGCGCATCTGCACCAGTCCGAGATTGCCACCCGCATTCTCGAATACCGCATGTACGCGAAGCTGAAAAATACCTATCTGGACGCGCTGCCGCGCATGGTCAACCCGCATACCGGCAGGCTGCACACCTCGTTCTCCCAGGTGCGCACCGCCACCGGACGGTTGGCGTCGTCGAACCCGAATCTGCAGAACATCCCGGTCCGCACCGAGCGGGGCCGCGCCGTCCGCGCCGCCTTCGTGCCGGAGCCGGGTTGGTCGATGCTGGCGGCCGACTATTCGCAGGTCGAACTCCGCGTCCTCGCCTCTTTCTCCGGCGACCCGGTCCTGGCCCAGGCCTTCGCCGACGGCATGGATATTCACCGGGTGGTGGCGGCGCAGGTGAACGGCATCACCCCGGACGAGGTGACGAAGGAGCAGCGCTCCGCCGCCAAGGCAGTCAACTTCGGCATCATCTATGGCCAAAGCGCGCACGGTTTGTCGGCTGTCACCGGCATGTCGCGGGCGCAGGCGCAGAAATTCATCGACGACTATTTCGACCGCTTCCCCAAGGTGAAGGAGTGGATGGCCGGCGCGCTAGCCGAGGCCGAAGAACACGGCTATGTCGAAACGATCCTGAAGTTCCGCCGCGAAATTCCGGACATCCGTTCCTCCAACAAGATGCGCCGAAGCCGGGCCGAACGCGAAGCCATCAACACCATTATCCAGGGCAGCGCCGCCGATCTCATCAAGACCGCCATGGTCAGGCTGTCGCGCGCCCTGGAAGCGAAAGCGATGCAGGCACGCATGCTCCTGCAAATTCACGACGAACTGCTTCTCGAAGCGCCGCCGGAGGAGATGGACCTTCTCCGCGAGGTGGTGACGGAAGCGATGGTCAACGCCATTCCTCTCGCCGTGCCGCTCCAGGTCGATATCGGCGTGGGCGAAAACTGGCTGGAGACGAAATGACGCCTGTTGTCGGCGTCACCGGGCTTCCGTGCAGCGGCAAATCCTTGGCCGCATCCATGCTGGCGGACGGTATGCTTGGTGAGGGTAAGGCGATTTTCCTCAAGGCCGACGACATTGGCCATGCGGTGCTGCTCCGGCCCGAGGTGGTGGCAAAGCTGGCCGACCGTCTTGGTGCGGACGTGCTCCGCCCCGACCCGACCGAAACGCGCCGGGCTATTGCCGAAAAGGTTTTCCACAACCCGGGATCCCTGGCCTGGCTCGAAGCCCTTATCCATCCATTGGTCCTGGAGGAGGTCGACAAGGCGGTGGCGTCGCGCGATGGTCGGCCGGTTGTGATGGAAGCGGCGCTGTTGTTCGGTTCCGGGATGGAATCACGTTGCGAGCACATTCTGTTGATTGAAAGCCCGTTTGAGGTGCGGCTGCAACGGGCGGCGGCGAGGGGATGGGACAGGGTTGAACTCGAGCGGCGCGAAAAACGCCAACTGCCGCTGTTCGCCGAAGCTGTGAAAGGCCCCTATTGCGAGCGAATAATCCATGTCGTCAACAACAACGGTCCCGAGGCGCTCCGCGACACATTGCGGCAGGCAGTGAGCACAGTGTAGAAGAAATCGCCGGAGCCGGTTCCATACCGGCCGGGGCGTCCCCCATACATACTTATGTAATAAACGAAAGCGAGAAAGGATAGTTATGAGTTCAGATACCCCCGCCCCCAAAAAACCGGGTCGCCGTCCCGGCCGCCCGCGTAAGCCTGCCGAACCGGCTGAAGCGCCCCCGGCCCCCGCAGACCAGGCCGCGCCGCACGCCCAGCCGCAGCCGACTTTCGA
>JAJPXZ010000061.1 GCA_021205245.1 Planctomycetaceae bacterium | reverse complement strand
ATATAGATATTTTTCTATACTATAAATCAACGCGATTCGGAAAACCGCTAAGCCCGAGCCATCCCGGATAAACAGAAAATTTTCTATAGCATACGGTAACGAAGGGAAAAATCAATGTACAAAAAACCTAGGGACGCTGCTTTTATCTTGGGGGTCTCTGTTGACTACCTGAAACGTGCGGCGAGGCGTGGTGCACTACCAGAAGGTTCGGTCAAGGCGACGGACGGCGGCCACTTCTCATATGACGTGGACAGCATTGCCAAGTGGATGGACGAGAACTTCAAGCGTCAAACAAAGATCAGCCGACTGGAAGCAAAGGCATGAGGCGGATTATCGATAAGGCGTACGCTCCGCAACGCTTAATTAGTTGGGAAACATCAACCAGCAAGATTTTCGACATGGGATGGATTTGGGTATACCTGTTCGTTCTTTTATGGGTCGCACTTTCAAAACTGTGAGGAGAAGAGGAAATGCTACACGGCACCATTCGGGAAAGTGACGCCGACTACCACGCACAGAGCGTGTTTAAGGGCGGCGCGTTCCTTTCGAGCCATGCGCTCATGGAATTCATCGAGTCGCCGGCGGCATATCATGGCAAGATGATTGGCACCCTCCCGGCCAAGGACTCGGACGCCTACCGCGCCGGACGGGCGGCGCACTGCCGAATCCTTGAGGGGCGGGATGCCTACCGACGGCGGTACACGTTCGGCGGTCCTATCAACGAGAAGACGGGCAAGTATTACGGCCAGCAGACGAAGGCGTATGAAGAATGGCGCGTCTTACAGGAAGCCGATGGCCGCGAAGTGCTGCCCGACTCCACCGACACCCTGTGCGAATTCATGGCCGCCAGCGTCGAGCGTCACCCGGAGGCGATGGAAAGCCTTGCCGAAGGCGAACCGGAAGCCGTCGCCCGGGCCAAGTACTGCGGGTTCGATTGTCAGATCAAAATTGACTGGCTGAAGCCGGACGCCATCGTCGATCTGAAGACGTGCCGTGAACTCCGTCGCTTTCACTACGATTTCTTTTCCTACCGCTACCCGAACCAATTGAGCTTTTACCAGAAGGTTTTCGAATGCTTCGCCGGCGTCCGCCTTCCCATCTACATCATCGCCGTCGAGAAGGAAGCGCCGTACCGCTCCACCCTCTACCAAATCGAGCAGGGCGTCCTCGATAAGGCGCAACTCGAAAACGAGAACGCCATCCACGGTCTCCGGGAGTGCATCAGGTCCGGGTTGTGGCCCACCGGTTATGAAGGTTTGCACTTCATCAAGGCAAGCTAGCCACCCTTAAACCATGCTTCGCCACCATACAAACACCCCGTCACACGGGGGCGGGAGACTATTGTCTTTTTGGAAAGGTACAGAAATGAGTCTGCTCAAAAATGTCATCACCAAGCCGGAGCCAGCGCCCCCCAAGGGCATTATATATGCCGCGTATGGCGCCGGGAAAACCACGCTGGTTGGCAGCATCAAGAAGTCGCTCCTGGTGGACTGCGAGAACGGCGCCGGGACCGTGAATTGCCAGCGGACGCCCTACCTCGAAACGTGGCCGGAGATCGAAAGCTGGCTGACCGCACTTGAGAAAGAGGACCATGGCTACTCCGTTGTCGGCATCGACACGCTTGACTGGCTGGTCCGCCGGTTGGAGGAGCACGTCACCGGTCGGCAGCTTACCCAAACTCTGAACAAGAGCCACGGCGGTTACGGCAACGGCAAACACGTTATGAAAAATTACATCTACCAGGTGCTCCTGCCCAGCTTCAACCGCATCGTTAATCGTGGTATTGCCCTGGTTCTCCTCGCCCATGCGAAGCGTACAGACGTAACCGACACCGACGGCATTACCACCGAGAAGACCGCGCCGGATATTCCGGATGACTACCTCAATACGTTTGTCGAGTGGGCCGATTTCTGCTGTCTCGGCCAGATCGACCAAGAAGGCAACCGCGTCCTCATCACCGGCAGTGACGGCTCGTCCCGGGCCATGGTCAAAAACCGGTACGGTATGCCGCCGGTGATCGACATGACCTGGCCCGCATTCACCACGGCGGTAACGAACGGCTTGGCCGCGAAGTTCCCCGCCTAGTCTTACCCTATCGAAAGGAGAGTTATCAATGGCACATTTGGGAGGATTCGACGCAAGCAAGATCGATCCCGCCGGCCCGTCGCAGCCGGTCCCGGAAGGCACCTACATCGTCACCATCGTCAAAAGCGAACGGAAGAAAAACAAGAGCAGTAACGGCGAACACCTGGAACTCAAATTTCAAATCCAGGACGGTCCGCATAAAGGTCGCACCGTTACCGGACGCCTCAACCTCTGGAACGAAAACCAGACCGCCAAACAAATCGCCCAGGGCGAAATGTCGGCAATCTGCCGCGCCGTCGGCGTGATGCAGCCTAACGACTCTAGCGACCTTCACAATCTCCCTCTGGAAATTCTCGTCGGCCTGACTAATCCGAACGCACAGGGGCGAATGTATAACGAGATCAAAGGTTACCAAAAGCGCGGTGTGGCCGCCTCCAGCGTTACCAGGCAACCGCCGCCGCAGGCGATTGACAACACGGGAACCAGCGGCGAGGGCGCTATCATTCCGGTGGAGGCGGAAAGAGAGACCCGCCCAGGATGGATGGCCGGCAATTGATCGAGAGTAGCCCGCCGCTGGTGGGATGGCGGCCTGCCTTTTAAGGATTACGACATGATTGAACTAGTGCTGCCCTGGCCACCCAGCGTCAACCGGTATTGGCGTTCCGTTGTCATCCATCGCGCCCCGAGGGTGTTGATTTCCGCCGACGGTCGAAAATTCCGCGAAGAGGTTGCGACAATCGTAAAGGAAAGCGGTATCCCGAAACAAACGGGGGCGCTGTCCATCAAGTGCATCCTCTACTGTCCCGACTGGCGCGCCCGCGATATCGACAACCTGGGCAAGGCCCTTTTCGACAGCCTGGTTCACGCCGGGGCCATCGACGGTGATGAATTCATCTGTCTTGCCGTTACTGAAAAGCGCCACAGCGAGGACAAGGTGGGACGGGTGGTGGTGCAGATTCGGAAACTGACAGAGGGCGTGGAGGTCAAGCCCTCCGGAGCATGGCTTAACTAAGGACAACCTATGAGCATCAAAATGTATGTGGAACCCGATTGCCCGTGGTGCGGCAGGGTTAAGCGATTTTTTGAAAACAACGATTCCTATGGTCCTATCGAAACCGAAAGCGCCGACAGTCTGCGAACAAAAGAACGGTTTAGCGAGTTCGCGGACGCGCAACTTCAGGACGAGCGGCTGCCGCTGGTCTACGTGAACGGCGAGCACCAGAACTTGGACGAACTGCTCGACCGGGTGATTCGGTGGGAGAAGGAAGGAGCCTGACAATGGCAAGCAAGACTGTTATCGACGCGCCGAGGGCGAACATGTTCGTTGTCGAACCGGAGCGCCTGGTGCTTGTCACCGACAGAGCACATCCGCTATACGACCCCCGCGTCCATGATGCGCCGGAAGAGTCCACCATCAAGAACATCATGGTTTACGGCGTAAAGCATCCCATCCTCGTCCGCAAGAACGGGGAAGAGTTCGAGGTCGTTGACGGGCGCGGCAGGGTGAAGGCAGCGATCGAAGCGAATAAGCGCTTGACGGCCGAGGGTAAGGAGCCGTTAAGAGTCCGCGTCATTATTGAACGCGGCCAAGATGCGGACCTCTATGGCGTCTTAATCAGCATGAACGAAATTCGCCGCGACGATTCACCGCTGGTTCGGGCCGACAAGGCACAACGACTCATCAACATGGGCAAGACTGAGGCTGAAGTTGCCGACGCCTTTGGCGTGTCCGGCCAGACAATCAAGAATTGGCTGGCTCTCCAGGATCTAGCCGCGCCAGTTCGCTTGGCTGTGGAGGCGGGTGAGGTGACGGCCACTGCGGCAGGGCAACTGGCCGGGCTTTCTGCGGATGAACAACAGGATCGGCTCGAACAACTCAAGGCTGAAGGCGGGCGTGTTACCGTATCCCGCGTAAAGCGGGCAGCAAAAAGCGGCGACAACAAGCCAACCAATCGCATGCGCACGAAAAAGGAAATCGTCACTGAAATCGATAGCGGCAATTCGTGCGTTCTTACGCCCTATGGCGAAGGCTACAGAGCCGCCTTGCATTGGGTACTCAATAAGGACGAAAACCATGACAGAGGACCGGAAAGCGACGTTTGAAACGATAGATTCTATGCAGTTGCGGGGCGATTATGAAGGCCTGCGGGAAATTGCCCAGTACACGCTGGACGCGATTGCGAACGATGACGAGCCGCTGAATATTCGCATTCCTGGACTTGCTGACCTCGTTTCGGGGAGGACGGAAGCAAACTATGAAGAATGATTCCCAACTGCTCAACGACCTCATCAATCTTTGGGTCACGCCAAAGATAGGATGGGGTCAAATCGAGGATATGCTGAACAGCTTAGCCGCCCGTCGTGGATTGCTGACGGAAAACCCGAACGCCTTCAACGAAGACGTGATCAACCCCTTCCTCCGATACTGCGGAAGACGACGCCTCGATCTCGACGTGGAACAGATCAAGGATTTACGGCTGAAGGGACTGACCTTCCGGGATATTGCCAAGCAGTTGGGTTGCTCGGTCGGTGTGGTCCACAAATATTACCGAGGCTATGTTCCACGTCGAATCAGCCCCACAGCGTCCAGCGAATACACAGTTAGAACATTCGACCGCCGTACCCACGGAGGAGAGGACGAATGGAATTAAGATGGTATCAGGAAGAGGCTAAGGCGGCGGTCTACCGGCACCTTGAGGAGCAACCAGGAAGTAATCCGTGTGCTGTTTTGCCAACGGGTGCCGGTAAGACGCCGTTAATCGCCTCGATATGCGCCGACGTCGCCGGGCTGTGGAAGGGCCGTGTTCTCGTCCTAGCACACGTCAAGGAATTGCTCCAACAGTCCGCCGACAAGCTTCAACACTTCCTCCCCGCCGACATGGTCGGTATCTACTCGGCGGGATTGAATTCCAGGGACAAGCGGCACCCGGTGATCGTCGCCGGCATCCAAAGCGTTTTCAAGCGGGCCGGAGAACTGGGGGCTTTTAATTGCATCATTGTTGATGAGGCCCACCTTATCAACTCCACCAATGACAGCGGCATGTACCGGACGTTCCTGGATGGGGCGGCGGTGGTAAACCCGCACGTCCGGGTTATCGGCCTGACGGCGACGCCCTACCGCATGGGCAGCGGGTATATCTGCGGTCCGAACAATATCCTCAATGAAATCGTCTATGAGATCGGCGTCAAGGAACTGATCGTCAAGGGCTACCTCTGCCCTATCCGGACACGGGCAGGGACCGAACGTCCGGACCTCGCCGGCGTCCGCACTGTCGGCGGCGAATTCGACGGTCATGAAATGGCGGAGCGGATGGAGGTCATCGTCGAGTCGGCATGTTCGGAGATTGTCCGACTTACCGACGACCGGCAGTCTGTCCTCATCTTTGCGGCGAGCGTTGCCCACGGCAGCCACGTCAAGGACACGCTGGAGAAGTTGACTGGGGGCGAGGTCGGCTTTGTCCATGGAGAAACCTCCGCCGGCGAACGCGCCCAATTGCTCGACCGCTTCAAGGGGGAGAACATCGGCCTGTTTGGGCGGCTTAAATACCTTGTCAATGTGAATGTGTTGACGACGGGCTTTGATGCGCCCAACGTGGACACCATCGTCCTGCTCCGCGCCACCAAGTCGCCGGGATTGTATTACCAAATGGTGGGGCGCGGCCTTCGCCTTCATGCGAGCAAGACGGAGTGCGTCATCCTCGATTATGGGCTGAACACCGTTCGCCATGGGCCGATTGACGCCATGATCATCAAGGACAAGACACCAGGCGACGGCGAGGCTCCGGCCAAGGAATGCCCGAAATGTAATACCGTCGTCTTCGCAGGCGTCGCCGTCTGCCCGGAATGCGGATTCGAATTCCCTCGGAACGACGAGAAACACAAGGAACGGGCC
>JAJPXZ010000067.1 GCA_021205245.1 Planctomycetaceae bacterium | reverse complement strand
ATCCAGAAGACCGAGTCGGGCATCCGCGACGCCGACATGTCGGACGAGATGACCGAGTTCACCAAGAACCAGGTCTTGCAGAGCGCCGCGACGTCAATGCTCGCGAACGCAAACCAAAGTTCACAAAACGTACTTCAGCTACTGCAGTAGAAAAGGTTCACGGAGGAACCGAGGAAAACTGGCCGGATATCCGGCCAGTTTTTTTTTGCATCCATGCGCCATGGGGTTGATAACGGCCAATCTTTTCTTTTATCAAGGGAAGGGCTATTGGTCCTGGAGCAATTCCCGCAACACCGGCATATCGTCCACCTCGTATCGCCGCTTGAAGTCTTCGATGTCCTCTTTCGAATGCTTTTCCGGATCCAGCACCATCGCCTCGGCCGGGAACGGCCGGTGGTTGGCGACCTTAATATCGATGACGACCGGGACGCGGCTGTCTCGGGCGGCGTCGAACACGGCGGGGAGCTGTTCCGGCCTGTCGACGCGGAAGCCGCGCGCGCCCATCGCTTCGCCCAACTTGGCGTAGTCCGCGCCGGTGAGGTCGACGCCGAACCTGGTCTGTCCGGTATCCTCCTGTTCGGCGTCGATGAAGCCGAGGGAGTCGTTGGAAAATACCACGTTAATGATCGGCAGCCCGTAGCGGACTTGAGTTATGACGTCTTGCATGACCATCGAGAACGCGCCGTCGCCGGAGAGGCTGAAGACCTGGCGATTCGGGTAGCTCAGCTTGGCGGCAATGGCTCCGGGAACGCCTGCGCCCATCGTCGCGAACCACCCCGAGGTGGCGAATTGGTGGCCTCGGCCGTTCATGTCCACATTGCGGATAACATGGATAGTTGTATTGCCGACGTCTGTAATGAAGATGGCGTCGGATTCGGCGATGCGGTTAATTTCCTTGAACGCCGGTTCGGGCCGGAGCGGTCTCTCGTCCGAGTTCGCCAGCTTAGCCAGGTATTTCTTCCAGTTACGCATGTTCTGCCGGCAGGCATTCAGGAACGGCCGCTCCCGCACTGGCTCGCCGCCGCTTTTCATCTGGCGCATGGTCTCGCGTGCATCGCCGAGGATAGCGACATCGGTGAAGTGTCTGCGGCCGAGTTTGGACGAGTCGGTATCGACCTGAATCATGCGGGAAGTTTTCGGAAAAAAGCTTTTCGCAAAAGGAAAGTCGCTCCCGACGAAAATGATAAGGTCGGATAACGCCAGCGCCTCATTGGCCGGCTTGGTCGCCACCCGCGCCGCGAAGCCCATAAAGTTCTCCTCACTGTCGGGAATCATGCCTTTGGCCAGCACCGACATGACAATGGGGAGGCTGTAGTGGCGGGACAAGGCGAGGATTTCGTCCTTGCCGCCGCGTGCGCCTTGGCCGACGTACAGAACCGGCCGCTTCGAGTGTTCGATAAGCCGCACCGCCTCGCGGATATCGCATGGGTCGGGCAGGGGGTCGCCTTGACGGTGGGCGGAGGCGGAGGAGACAGCATCGTCCTCTTCGCTCATCTCCAGACCAAAATCGACCGGGATGGTGACAACGGAAACCCCTTTCTGCTCGTAGGCGCGGCGGATGCCTTCGTCCACCAGGTGCGGCAGGCTGGAGGGGGACATCGCGGTGCGGTTGTAGACGCTGACGTCGGCGAACATGGGGTTTTCGTTCAGCTCCTGGAAGGTGTCGAAGTTCATGGCTGTGGAAGCAACCTGGCCGATGAGCGCCAGAACCGGAACCTTGTCCATCTGGGCATCATAAAGGCCGTTAAACAGGTGGGTCGCGCCCGGCCCGGCCGAGCCGAAGCAGACGCCGACCTTACCGGTTAGCTTGGCATCGAACGCGGCCGCGATGGCGCCACACTCCTCGTGGCGGACCTGGATGTAACGGAGTGAGTCCCGCTTTTGGTAAAGGCCGTCCATGGTTGAGTTAATGGAACCGCCGGGTATGCCGTAGATGTGGTCGACGCCCCAACTTTCAATGACGTTCAGCATGGCGACGGCGGCTTGGATTGATTTGGACATCGTGCAATTCTCCTGTAATAAATCAACGCGCATCACTATGTTATTATCCAAAAAAGTTTACTAAACCAGCATAATTCCAATAAATAAACGCCTAAAGCTGACCGATTAAACCTCAGTGAAGATGGATGGTTCCGAATTTTTGAAAGGATCGCTCGGCAAGGGGAATGTAATGCCATGCGAAATCTGTGGGGAACATATGAATACTTTCAGGATGGGAGATTGAGGATGAAGATGGCGGGAACGGCCCTTGCCGGCTGCCTGGTGTTATTGGTGGTCCTGGCCGGTTGCGGCAAAAAACAGTGTCGGGTCACCTATGTGAAGCGCGTGAGTGCCACGCCGGTGGCTATTGGCAGGGCGGCTGCGTCGCCCAGGGTTGCGGTTCTTCCATTCCGATGCGAAGAGGCTCCTGAAGTCGGCTACACTATCGCTGCGGCGATGGCGGGTCAGTTGAGTGCGCAGGGTGGCTTTACCGTCGTCGACCCAACGGTGGTTGCGGCAAGGACCATTACTCCCGCCGGCGTGTTGCCGCCGGAAGAAGCCGGCCGCGCCCTCAATGCTCCCTATATCATCACCGGCGAAGTGGTTGAATATATAGCCACCCCCGAAGAAGGCGATAGGCCGACGGTAGCGGTGACGGCGCAGATGATTGAGACCTCGTCTGGCATGGTGGTGTGGACAGAGGATATTATGGAAACCGGCAGTGCCGCCTGGTATCCCGAGGATAGTGTCGGTATCCTGACCGCCCGCGTGTGCAGCGACCTCGCCGACTCGGTCGAGGGGAATTGGCTGGTCTCGTCCATGGGGCAGGGGATGACGGGCCGGCGGTCCGGATCGGTCCCTGTGCCTGCTATCGAGGTGGACGACGAATTAGTGTCGGTTGACGACCCGTTTGACATGGAAATGGATGAAGAGGCACCGGCTATCAGCGGCATGATCGATTTCCCCGAGGAAGCCAGTTCGCCCGAACATTTCGGCCGCGATTTTGCCATCGAGGCCGAGACGGCAGCCGTCTTCCCCGAGGCTGAAATGCCGGAGGAATTGGAGGAGGATACCGACCCCGAGTCCGCGCTCCTCCCGGTTGTCCCCGAAAACCTGCCGCCCGAGCATTATGTCCTTCCGCCTGAAGAAGCTGCCCGCTTCCTCGAGATGGCTGAAGACCCTGCGCCGGCTATGATGGAAAAGGTGGCTGAACCGGTGAAATCGGCAAATCTGCCAATCCCCGCCATCAGCGCGGCTGCGTCGGGTACGCCTGATACTACGGGTGACATCTCGCTCCCTGAACCAGAATCGGAAATGGTTGCTACTGCAATTGCGGAACCGGAAGCCCCGGCCGAGCCTGCCATTCCGGCTCCAGCGGAAGTGTTGCCTCCTGCTATGCCAGCGCCCTTGGCTCGTGAGGTTGCCGCGGCCGACGCTCAGCCCGAGCCGGTAACCGTGGTTCCGTCTCCGCCGACGGCGTCGATTATCGAGACGTCAGCTCCAGCGATCCCGGTTCCCATGATTCCCCCCCCGTCCGAGGAAATCGTCCCGGTCAACATGGGTGTTGAATTGGACGAGGAACGCTTCCCCTTGGCAAAGCCGCTGGTGCGGGAATCCATGCACAAGCCTGAATATGGCCTGGATGACGACAAGGACTTTCGTTCCGTCCCGTCCATCGGCGACCATACCGCAACGCCGGTGGCAGTGAGCGAAGATGAACTGGATTTCTTTGGCAGAATGAGCGCCAGTTTGGATCTGCAAATGATTGAATAGTCATTGAATTCTTGATGCATTGCTAAGCGGGGCGTTCCAGTTGGAACGCCCCGCTTGTTTTTGATGTTTCTATTCACAAAACGCGACGGCGCAGGCCTACACCGGCCCTTCGTCGCGAGGATTCTCCAGCTCCGGCCCGCACTCGTAGACGCTCACCCACTCGCGCCCGGCGCTGCGAACCGACGAAAGGGCTGGTGCGGCGTACTGAACACACCGTCCTTGCATGGGTGCGCAAAAGCGTTTGTGGTTGTGGCCGCAAAAATACCCTGCCACTTCGTGCTCGGCACAAAAGCGCACCAGCTTGTCCGCTTGCCGCAAGCCGCGAAAATACAACAGCCTGCCGCCGTGGGGATCAATAACCGGGTAGTGACCGCAGACGAGCCGCATAACCCCGTTGGGCGGGTCGCACCAGAGCTCCTGGGCGCGGCGCAAATCGCCGCTTCGTTGCAGCCCATGTGAGAAGAAAAGCGGGGTGGGGATGCCTTGCGACAGCGGTAAAACCTCGACACCGGGAAAACGATAGATGCCGCGCCGGTCAGGCTTTGCCGGCTGAGCCAAGTGCTCCAGCAGCCTGTTGAGACGCGCCTGGTTGGCATGGCCGTAGATATCGTGATTGCCTGCCACGGCGATAATGGGAATGCCGCTTTCGCATATGGGCGAGAGGAGCTGGTGGGCAGCGTCGAACTCGACATCCAGACCATGCTGGGTGATGTCCCCGGTCAGAATCACCAGATCGGGAGGATTGAGCATGAGCCGTTCCAAGGCATCGCGAGCGATTTGCTCCTGGTAGAGGCGGGAACGGAAGAGCCGGTAATTAACGTATCCCAACAGGCGTTTGGGGTTGTATTCACCCCATTTAGGCGAACGGGCGATGTGGAGATCGGTTATGTGGGCAATACGCATGCGGCTGCTTCCCTGGTCATCCCCCACAGAATTGGTGTAACGTAAAACGACGCGGACCTCCGTCCGCGTCGTTTTCGTTCTGTCTTTAGTATCCCATTTCGCCGGTGATGGCGTCGATGCGTTGCTCCGCGTAGAGCCGGTATGGGGTACCTGGCTCGTAGAAGTCGGCTGTCTGCCGCCAGTAGCGGAGCGCCAATTCGCGGTTGCGGGCAGAGTCGCCGCCGGGCTGGTTGGCGAGCTGGTCGTGACTGAGGGCGAGCATGTAATAGGCTTCGCGCGGCCCTTCCTTCGGGGTGCTGGAGGCCTGGGTGGCTTGGACCAGGTAGCGGGCGGCCTCGGTGTAATGCTGTACCGCCGCCGTGGGATTACCGGTGTCGCGTTCAAGACCGGCCAGACGGAAGTTGATAATACCCATCTGGAACAGTTCGTTGTATTCCGGAGCTCCGCCCAGGTTTATGGCGTTTTGGAAATAAGGCGTCGCTTCCTGCAAGAGGGGCGAAACCGCTGTCTTGTAGGTCGCCTGCTGGCGGCGATACTCGTCCAAAGCCGGCCCTTCGGTTACCCCGGGGTTGGCCGGTTCGGGGATGGTGAGCGCGCGCAGGTAGGCGATCATGCCCTGGGTGACCATCACCTTCTTTGCCGCGTCGCGGTCGCCCTGGGGCAGGATGCTGGCGGCGTTGTTGACCGCTATGCCCGCGTTCGACAGGGTGGAGTTCCGTTCGTCGACCAGGTTGACAGGCGGGGTTTGGCCGCTCCGCAGCATGGACTGGATCTCTCGGTTCGAGGCGTGGGCCCAGATGTAGAACACATCAGCGCAGTTCCACCAAGTCTCCCAGTCGTTCTGAAGCCCGGTGGCTTCCTTTGCCAGATTGGCGGCACGGACATAGTCGGGCGGATCCTTACGGGCGTTGACCTGCGACAACTCGACATACGCTGGCGCAAAGGACGCGTCAGCCTCCACCGCTTTGGTGGCGGCGTCGATGGCGAGGTCGGGGCGGCTCTGATCCCGGAATGCCTTTGATTCCCTGATATAATGCTCGGCCAGCGCCCTCGGGTTGGCGGGGCGGGACGGAGCTGTTTGCAGGGGCGGCGGGGTAAAGATATCGCCAGAGGCCGGAGTCTCGAACTGCGGCACAGACGGGGGCGGTCCCTGGTCTGCAACCGGCGGCATTTGGCTGGTGGTGCTGGGCCACGGTACTGATTGGCTGCCGGCGCTCGCAGTGTCTAGCGCTGGAGTCGGGTCAGGCATCGTCGGCGCGGTTGAGCTGGGTGGCCTCAGGCTTGAGCCGCTGGACGCCGGCGGAGTCGCCGACGCCAAGTCGGAGGAGGGCATTTCCTGCAGGGT
>JAJPXZ010000173.1 GCA_021205245.1 Planctomycetaceae bacterium | reverse complement strand
ACAATGGGTACCTCGCCGATCGTCAAATAAGAAGGTTGGTGTGCTTCGGATCGTTATTAAACCTTTTTTGGGCGATACCTATGGTGGGTACTTATCTCGCTCAGCCCCCCATGAAGGGCTTTTTAAAGAGCGCCATCTTATCCAATAATCCTAGCTATGCATTTGTGGATAAACTAAACTACAATGGAAGAGAAATAACGGACACCCTAGTAAATGAAATAAACTCAGGCAAAATATCCCAGCTCTCTATTATTAATTATCCGTTTCTATCTAAATTTTATGGGCGTCATTACACTAATAAGGTAAGTGTCATAAGAGCATTTTCATTCACCGATTTCAGGAATCAATCCGCGCAAGCACAAAATATTCTTTATATACCCCCGACTCCATCTCACCATCTCCAGCCGCATATCGCATCATTTTTCTCAGATGGGAGACTCACTCTTTCTGTGAATCTGTTATCGGGCTGTTTTTTCCCATTTGTTGCAGTAAAAATTTCGTCGGCACCGTTTCAAATTGATCAAGGCGATAGAGTCTTTGTGGATGTTTCGTATACCAACAGTGAAGATATTAGGGCATTTTGGTACACGAGCGAAGAGGCAGAGCCAATACTGTTAAAAAGTGGTTTTCAGGAAATACAGGAAAAGCGAAAAGCCGAACACGACCGTATGTACATTGGATTAGAATTGCTATGTCGCTCAAGCCAATTCGGCGTAAAGGAAATGAAAAACTTAGCCATTAGCATTTATAAGGCAGATGGTACAGTACAAAACCTAACTTTTTCGGAGAAAGTCGAGCAGTCAAATCTCTACGATGTCTGGATGCACTCTGTGATCGAAGAACTTAAATTAGCTGTCAAAATGGGAGACTCCCATGCTGTTATATATGAGCGATAAATGATAAAAAGATATTACTATTGGCCGCTTCGCATTGCTTCCATCTCGATTGTGATGGCTTTTGCTTTCTACATGCACCCAATGGTTTCAGCGACAGATTTAAGGCCTGTTGTTAACTTACATTTGCCTCCAGGAGCCGAATGGAACGGGCGCCATAAAATTCAATACCTCTATGAACCAATCACAGAGTGGAAAAATAGGAAGATTGCTTTTAAGGGCCTCACTGAGCCAAGTTATAAACTGAGTAAAGAAGGTTTTATAGAGTTCCAAAGTGAATGTAAGACCGAGAGGGATGTTCAGTTACTTTTCCATATGGGGCCCGGGACCACACTTAAGTTAAGGTCACTTGAACTATGTTCGAGTGATGACCCATCATGGTGTGAAAAAATTGTAGAGGATACAGTTAATTCCATTCCTATTACTGAGTGGGTTCCACCGGTCTCTACTCCAATCAAAAAAGATTGGAGATACCTGGCGGGTGTGACGTCAGGCTGGGGTACTGATCCCGTATGGCGATTCACCGAAGATGCTGGTCGCAGAGTTTATCAGGCAGTACTTCCCATCCCTTCACCTGGTTCCATAGAGATATGGGGCGATAAGTTGCCGGAAATCGTGCAATTTAGCTTAACGGCTCGTGGTGATAAAAGTCGACGTGGCTTTCTTCTGTGGCATGAAATGAACCCAACCTATTATATCCATCCTTCGGGCAAGCCTGCAGTGAGATTGGATATATATAACGGCTTGGTTAATAAAGGCTACGATCCAGAATATACAGATATTCTTGAACCCATTCTCTATTTTAAAGGGCTGGGGGAATATAATCTTGAACAACTAACACGCATAAACATTGAAGCAGCGCCACAAGTAATGGAGGCATCTAAACGTAGGCGTCTCTCAACTTATGTAGATGGGAATGACCTTTGCGTGTCCCTAGAAAACTTGCCTCGCCAGGACTCAGGGGTTATAATTAAAGGCCAACTGGATATAGTAGCTGGTGAACTCTTGGGGGTCTCCGCACGCTCTCCGGAGTTAAACAGTTCTTTATCACCTGTACGAAATATGGGATTATGGTCTCTTGATAGTTTTAGAATTTCCCAATACTCCAACATTCAACAAACTCGTCTTAAGGCGTGGTTTTCCTACTTACGGCTTCCTAATGCGGTGGAGGCAAATTTAGGTGGACGGCTGGTTTATGATCATGAGCCGATTAAGGGCCGGCTATGGTGGACCTACGGCGCTTTATTCGGGCAAGATGATTTTAAAGAACGAAATATCAAGGATTGCCTATTAAGAATAGAAGTGCTAAGAGAGGGGCGGAGACTAACTTTCTCTCAGTATCTCAATAAGGCTCAGCCTGAGCGAATTTATGATATCAAAGCTGGCGATCTCATAACAGATGCTCATATAAGCATTACTACATTATCTATGGAGGGAGGGATATCAGAATTAAGTGTTCCTTTCTACCTCATCGATGTTGTTGAAGTGAATGGCGGCTTCGATTATCAGCAGTATACCTGGATTATGCCAACATGCAGAACACCTGTACTTTACTCGCCCCCCAATAGTGATGGGCATATTATTTATGAAAAAGGTATTGCACACTCAGATATTGTCCTTGATTATGTTATGGATCTACCGTTGCGCCTTGATTTGACTACTCTTCCCGACCACATGAGGACCGATGTATACGTTGATGGAAAATTGGTTCGAAGGACTTCTCCTGCTTTAATTGATCTGGCCACCAGTGCGGAGTGGGGCTCAAAAGTCCAAATACGTTTGTCGACGAAGAAGCCTGGAATATATAAGTTTCACCCACCCGTCATTCATGGTTTGAATCAAATGACACCAAAGGATATATTTACTTCGGTACCGGGTTGGGAGACTGAGATCGATAGGTTGAGAGAAGAGATAACGAAGGAGGATATATCCGGTCGTAACATATGGTTGTCACGCGTGACAGACGATGCGAGAAATATCGAAAATCCGCCCTTGACATTGTCTTATGCCCATTCATTTAAGGAATGTTTTATTGTTCCTGATCTTAACTGGTCCATCGAAAAACCATTTCACAACGACTATCTACCATCAGAGAAACGGTACTTGAAAAGGATCCTAGCCGCATCTCTTAGAATTTCTATTCTCTTAGTTACTTTTATTGGCATCTGTGCTTTAATAAGGCTTATTAAAATACCTAATGAAGTAAGTAATAGAATTGAACATGCGCACGGCTACGTCAAAAACTTCACCGATCAATTTTCTAGGCATCGTATCCTGCGTAGATTGTTTTTCAGTCTTTTCTTACTGGGCCTTGCAGGTATAGTCCTCTTAGGGCTAATGAGATTGGGTATGTTAACCCGTACAATGACTATGGTAACCGCTATCATTATGGTTGCGATCTTAATGCTAGTTCGGTACGAGAACAAATGATGGTTATTTCTACCTTCCTTCTGAACAAGGATTTAAGTGATGGCGTCTGTAGATAAAAAGAGTATCTTTAGTAATTATTTTCACTACGATACCCTTCTCAATTATGCCAAGAAAGCCCATATCCAAATATACGCAAAATATCCCTCTCTTGGTCCAAATACTCGGTTTTGTAAAAGATTCCATAGTCAAGAGGGTGTTCGGATATTGGATGCTGGTTGTGGTGAGGGAATGCAAATATCGATCTTGAAGAAGATTCTTCCAAATGCGTCATTTAGCGCGTTGGATATTGCCAGGTCTCCTTCACTAAAAGACGAAGAGATCTGTGATTTTCATGAGTGCAACTTTGATGAAGATCGAATGCCTTATGGTGACGATACTTTCGACTACGTCTATAGTCAACACGTGATTGAACATCTGCATAATCCGATGAATTTTATCAAGGAGTGTTATAGGGTTCTTAAAACGGGAGGCTTTCTATATATTGAGTGTCCCGATGTACGATGGAGCCTTTTGCCTCATTTACCGTTCGTAACAGGTAAGCGGGGTGGGTTCAATTTTTGGGATGATCCTACTCATCTGCGCCCGTGGAGTAGACCTTCATTATCCAAAGCCACGGTTATGGCTGGATTCACCAACCCCCCCAATACTTTCTATGTACGTAAATTTGCCCACATATTAGCTTTTCCTTTCATGTTCATAAGCCGTAATGATGATTTTAAAGTAGCCTTTCTCCATTCATTCCTTGGTTTGTGGTGTGGTGTTATCGTGGAGAAATAACATGGCGCCTTCTACTATTTTTCTAATTATTGTTGCGGTTTTCACAGGGTCTGGGGGTGGAATATTGCTAAAAGTCGGAAGCTCCTCACTGAGGAACGGCGATGGCGTTATTTCGTTAATTTACTCTGTCCTCACCTCACCCTTACTTTTATTCGCTTTCTTTCTATATTCCATTCCTAGCTTCATAGCAATTTATCTTCTCAAGGAAATGGAAATATCCGTTCTTCAGCCTATTTTATCACTTACTTACGTCACCACGGCAATCTTGGCTTATGTATTGTTAAGAGAGAACCTATCCTGCACACGTTTACTCGGCATAATGATTATTGTAGGAGGAGTTGCCCTAGTGGCCCGTTCATAGATAAATCGCCTTATTCGGAAATTACTATGTCACTTCCAGGATTTTTAAAAAAGATCGATCCGCTCTGCTCTAAGGTGTTGCTCCCTGCTGCGGAATTCATATCACGGCGAGGTTTCTTCTCGAAAAAACTCAGCTTGCCTACCCCGCTCATTATACGCCCTGGCGGGTTGGGTGACTTGGTGTGCTGCCATATGGCCCTAGAATCGCTTGGGCTCGATCCAACCGATTTTAACTGGCTTATTGAGCGAAGGTCAGCTGCTTGGGCGCGCCACCACGGCTTTTCGTATCAGTGTTACGACCAAATGAATCTCCGCGATTGGGCTGACGGTATCGGGAAATATGAAACAATTATAAATACAGAACAATATTATGGACTCAGCCAGATAACTGCGCTGGCTATGCTTAAAAAGGAAGGCCGGTTATACTCTTTTGACTCTAACCTTGGCAAGCGAGCTGCAATCTGCAATTCTCGGTATTCCCAAAACGATGATCATGAAACCGTACTTTTTGCGGAGTTATTCGCTATGGCACTTCATGTGCCTTATTCTGGTACATCTATCGCCTTCCGTGAGAGGATCATTGCTGAGCGTGACTACGTCTTGTTGGCCCTGGGAGGAGGGGACGCCCCTAGCCGACGGTTAACAGCCGTTCAATGGGCGGACTTTGCCAAGGCCGTAGTCCGCAACCGTAAATTGATCGTTTCTTGCAGTGTTAAAGAAAAAGATCTTTTGGAAGATATTAAGATTCTACTACCAGAGGCTGAAATAATCGATAACGACTTCGAGTCATTTATTAAATGTCTTTCTAGGGCTGCTCAAGTTGTGACCATAGATTCAGGCGCAGTCCATATCGCATCGTATTACGGGGTACCCACTACGGTACTATTTACTAGTGGACAAGATAAAAAGTGGGCGCCCATTGCAGAAAGTAGCACAATTCATCTCAATAACGAAGCCTATTGCCGGCCATGCACTATATGGGGCCAAACCTCACCCTGTCTTAATAATTACCAATGTAAAAATATCGCGATTCTAATTGCGAAGCCATATTCATGAAATTACTCCACTACAAGTTATTGTCCTTATCGAATAATCCTTATTTTTTACAGACCGCAGCTTCTGTAAGCGTTGCGACCATATCCACTATTTTGACTGTTATTATGGCACGTCGTCTAGGTGTGGAGGGGTTCGGACAGTACACCATGTATATGACCGTCGCGGCTATCTTCTATGTCATTCAAGGGGGGGGGTATAAAACTGTACTTTTTAAGGACATAGCCACTCCTAGCCAGATGGCAGACCGAACAGAAAACCTAGTAGGGTATGCTTTTGGTCACTTGATTCTGGTAAGTCTCATTATTATTGGAGGTTGTGCACTATATTTTAAGCATAATTTCCTTGGGTATGTATTGGCTGTTTTGGCATTTGGAGGGCAAGCGGCTGCCGGATTAATATCCTCTGAAATGAGAGCCCATGGGCAATTTAAGAGTGATGCATGGTGGCAACTCTGTGTAAGATTAACAGGGGCAGCTTTTATAATTGCCGTATTACTGTTAGATTATAAAGAATCGTGTATAGTTATTGGCGCACTTGCGGCCGGGCAAATAATTATTCTATGGTTTAGTCCTGTCCGCTTTAGAATACCTATTTTCCATATCCCATTTCATAACACATGGGGCCGAACAGGATTGGCTCTTATGGTTATTGAGATCGCAACCCTTGTTTATCATAGAATCGATGTAGTCATTTTAGGGTGGTATTTGGGAGCACAGGCAATAGGTAATTATGCAGCTGCCTATAAGTTTATAGATGCGACAATCCTCTTGTTAACGCCAGCCGGAGTAGTCTTTTTTAGGTTGGCTCGAAAGTCGTTTTTCCTAACTCCACCAAAAGCAGCTAAAACTATAATCCAATTTTCTGCTTTGTTTATAATTCTTGGCGTAATTTTCTTTGGTCTAATTATAATTTCGGCAAAAACAATAACGATATTAGTTTTCGGAACTAACTATATAGAATCGGGCGAGCTGCTATCGATGTTATCTTTTTCTCTTCTATTTATGATTCCAAATATCATTTTCTCTCAGGCCGTTATCTCCATGAACCAAGAACACGTCTACGCCGTCTGCTCTTGCCTGGCAGCCGTTCTTAATATCAGCTGCAACTTCCTGCTTATCCCGATACTTGGAGCCGAGGGTGCATGTATTTCAACGGGGATAACGGAGTTATTTCTTATGGCCTGCTTTTTATGGATGATTCTACATAAGCTTCGGTCTTTGCGGCAGGATTCGATCAGCCACAATCCTAAAATTTCCTAGATTTTGTATGAGGGTGCGGATGAAACTTATATTTAATGTCGATGCCGTAAAATTTCCTATTACTGGCGTAGGTCGTTATACATATGAGCTCGGGTGCGCATTGGAACGATCAGGCTGCTTTGATGATATTGTATTTTGGCGAGGAATTTCACGTGTAAAATGTCCGGATATTGGTAATTACAAATTGGCGGAGCCAGGTTGGACTTTGAGAACACTCAAACATACCATAAAGAGACTTCCAAGGACAATGGCGGCAGTACTAAATTTGCAACAGGGCTTCTCAGCGCTGATGCTCAGGAAATATGGTGATTACCTCTACCATGGCCCGAATTTCTACCTAACTCCGCATAAGGGCCCTAAGATCGTAACAGTACACGATTTATCATTTATTACATTTCCAGATAGTCACCCAGATTACCGGTTGCGTCTAATGAATGAAACTATGGAACGGATTCGAAAATCGGCAGATATGATTATTACGGTATCGGAATATACGCGAAGCCAGATAATTGATGTCTATGGGTGTCCAAAAGAAAAGGTGCAAGTGACCTATGAAGCCGCCTCTAAAGACTTTCGACCGCGTCAAGGTCATGAAATCTTAAGTAGCCTTAATAAATATGACCTTCGCCCCGGCGGATATAGCCTTTTTGTTGGTACAGTTGAACCACGGAAAAATTTAGGTTTACTGTTGGATGCTTATGGGTGCCTGGATGATAAGGTTCGAAAAAGATGGCCGCTGGTTATCAGTGGTTATTATGGGTGGAAAAGTGATAAGATACATCAGCGCATCAAGGCGTTCTCAAAAGAAGGATGGGTAAGGTATTTAGGCTTTGTCCCTCGAAATGATCTTCCTCTTTTAATTTCTGGTGCAGCGCTTTTTCTTTACCCGTCGTTATATGAAGGGTTTGGGTTGCCACCATTAGAAGCCATGCAAAGTGGTGTGCCGGTCCTCGTATCAGACCGGACCTCGTTACCTGAAGTCGTAGGTAATGCGGCGCCGACATTAGCTGCCGATGATGCCGAACTTTGGACCAATTCTATTCAAAAAGGCCTTGAGGATCATGATTGGCGTAATGATTCAATTAAAAAAGGCCTTAAGCAAGCTGCTTTCTTTTCATGGGACCGCTGCGCTAGTGAAACTATTTCTGCTTATCAACTTATTTTACAATGACTAGTGTTGTCGCGTGGTATAATTATAATTCCCTAATATTATGGTGAACAGGCCGGACGAACGTCCCTTAGCAAAGTGTTCATATGTATGAAAACAACCGCCCTCTCATTATTCATGACGCTTTTACATTTCCTGGTGGCGGGGAAAAGGTAGCAATGAACTTGGCGAGAGTTTTATCTGCAGATATTCTTACCGCGAAATTATCCCTCACATCTTTTCCTTCCGGCTATTTCGATATAGTCCCAAAGTTGATCTCTAATAGGTTCATTTTCCCGTGGCTTTTCGACCAATCTAAAACGATGTCGTTAGCCACCAAAATGATTTTAAAACCTAGGATGAAGTATCCTCTGACTTTCTTTAGTGGGCAAGTTGCCCCATTGGCAGCTTTCAATATTGATGGGCCCAAAGTTTTATATTGCCACACTCCTCCCAGGCAATTGTACGACCTTCATGAGTACTATTTGAAGAATCTTCCATTTTTTAAGCGGACAGTTAGGCGCAATCTACTAATTGGCTATAGATACGCAATTGATCGGGCTATTCGAAAAATGAATTTAGTGATAGCCAATTCCCAAAATGTAAAAAAACGCATTGAGCGGTATTGGGCCATCCAGAACGTCCCAGTAGTTTATCCTCCGTGTGGTGAATCATTCACGTGGCTGTCAAAGGGTGACTATTACCTTTCCACGGCGAGACATGATAAGCTAAAACGTGTAGATATTATTATTAAAGCCTTCCTGAAAATGCCACAGAAGAAGATCGTTATTGCAAGCAGTGGACCAGAAACGGATAACTTAAAAACCCTTGCCAATAACTCACCTAACATAATGTTCACGGGACTAATAGATAACAACGAAATGGAAAATTTGGTAGGACGTTGCCGTGCCACTATTTATATTCCTGTTGACGAAGATTTTGGGATTTCTCCTGTGGAATCAATGGCAGCTGGAAAACCGGTGATTGGTGTTAACGAGGGAGGATTGATGGAAACTATATTGGACGGTAAAAATGGATGGCTCCTCCCCTCCCCGCCAAAGCCGGATGATTTGGTTCGCCTTATAAATGAATTAACCGAAGAAAAATGTCAGGCAATGAGGTACGACTGTGAACAACAGGCACGAAGCTTCTCCGAAGAACGCTTTAAATTCGGAATCCTTAAGGCGATTCGAAATTTGGAGTCCAAAACTATATCAGGCTAGCGTATTATCAAAGAATAGTCTGTGGCTGGCAGTTAAAGTGATTACAAACACTATATGGTTATCACCGCATTCTTCGAAGGGTTCCCACTCATCCGAATAATAACTATAGATACTACTGTAAAGCGTTCTATGGTTTTAATCACCTCTTGGGCGTGACCGAAAATGGTCTTCTATACAAATCCTCAAACCTCTCGATATCGTTCTCGCCCAAATAGTCCCCACTTTGTACTTCAATAATAACGAGATCGATCTTACCAGGGTTGGAGACTCTATGTTTGCATCCAGCTTTAAGGTAGGTGGATTCATTGGTATGGACCAAATATACGCTCTCGTCGCAGGTAACTTTTGCCATACCACTGACCACGATCCAATGTTCGCTACGGTGGTAGTGGAGTTGCAAAGAGATGGAGGAGCCGGGGGTTATTAGCAGCTTCTTTATTTTAAAGCGTTCACCTGTTTCCAGAATTGAATAACTGCCCCAAGGGCGATGTACGGTACGATGCTGCTTGTAAGCCTCATGGTTTTTGGATTTAACCGTATTATAAATTTCCCGGACATCCTGGCTCCTATTTTTATCAGCTACCAGAATCGCATCGGCGGTATCGACAATCAACAAATTCTCGACGCCCAGCACCGCAATTAACTTCTCTTTATTGGAAACATTGCAGTTCTTAGCGTCTATGGCTACAAAGTTACTTGCATCGGCAATATGGTTTCCGTGTTCATCGATAGGGTCTAAATCGCACAGTTCATTCCACGATCCAACATCGTTCCATCCTATATCACATTTTACCACGGCTACATTTTTCGTTTTTTCCATTACAGCAAAATCTATGGAATTTGAAGGCACTGTTTGAAATGTAGTGGGGTCGAGGTGTATAACATTGTGTTCCTCTTGCGAAGAAGAAGCATAACATCTTTTAATTGCCTCAAACATGTCTGGTGCGTGCTTCTGAATCTCCTCAAGAAGTACGCCAGCTTTAAAACAGAACATGCCAGAATTCCACAAAAACCGCCCGGAATCTACGTATTCCTGCGCTGTTTTACTGTCCGGCTTCTCCACGAAACGGATAACCCTATTCCCGTCAGCTTCGATATATCCGAACCCGGTATTTGCATGGTCAGGTTTTATGCCGAAGGTCACTAAATAGTCCTTGCGAGCAAGATCCATCGCCTCCTTGACGACGACATTATAACCCTCACCATCACGTATCAAATGATCGGAGGGTAGAACCATCATTAAAGTATCGAGTGAGTGGTGCTCAGAGACGTTCAGCGCCGCCATTGCTATGGCAGGAGCGGTATTTTTGCCAAACGGCTCCAAAATATAACCAGATTCAAGGGTTAACGCCGTTTCTTTAAGCTCATCCCTCACCTTGAAAAAGGTTTCATCACTCGTAACTGTGAGTATCCCTTCTGCTTCGGGAAGAGCGGCACTGCGGAGAAACGTTTTTTGTATAAAACTATAACCATCCGATAACTTCAGAAATGGCTTTGGGTAAAGATCACGCGACACCGGCCATAGCCTCGAACCAACGCCTCCGCAAAGGATTACACCGATCATAATCTCCTCCGATCAGGATGCTATTTTCATGAGTTACATACAGAGTTTGGCTTAGGCCAAAAGCTGGCTAGGAAGAATACCCGAAAATCCAGTATATAAGGTGGACTGAAGCGCATTACCTCTCAGCGTCAAATTCGATGACTCAATAATAAACTGCTCCCTCTGTTTATCAAGAAGTTTCCAGACTGCCTATGAGCTTGCCTCGAGATAGTTTATTAAGCGGGTGAGTTTATCCAAGTCCGGCTTGTAAACATCGGAAGCCACGAAGTTATATCCGGAAGGAGCCTTTCAAGCTTCCACATTCGTATACCAAATAGGGCGATGTGCTAACCACCGATTTCCTCCAGAATCCTTCGGAGAAACAGTTGTGCGGCGGGGTGGAAGACCTGGTACTTTTTCCAGACGATGTAGAGGCCTGACTCGACCTGCGGTTCGAGTGGCTTGAAACAGATATCGCTGGTTGAGGTGGTGTTGGCGAGGCCGTCGATGGAGAGTGCGACGCCGATGCCTTCCTCGACCATGAGAGTCGCGTTGTAGATGAGGTTGTAGGTGGCGACCACATTCAACTTGTCGAAGTCACTCCCGAACCAGTTGAGGAGAGCGTTTGCCGGGCCACGGCGCGACGCCCACCGCGAACAAATAAGCGGGACGGTGCGAAGGTCCGCCTTGCGGATGGCCTT
This sequence comes from Planctomycetaceae bacterium, assembly GCA_021205245.1. Lineage (GTDB taxonomy): Bacteria > Planctomycetota > SZUA-567 > SZUA-567 > SZUA-567 > JAJBSZ01. Next base: position 65,639 of record JAJPXZ010000173.1, on the reverse strand, counting down.
CTTCTTCGCGAGTGGGTGGTCCTTTCGCATCAGCACGCCCCAGATATCGGCCGAAGGTATATCGGCGTAATCGTACTTGCCGACATCGACCGGCCGGATAAGGACGCCGAAATCGAGAAGGCCCTTGTCGATTCGCTCTGTCACGTCCTCGGCATTGCCGCTGTGGAGCTGGAAGGTGACGCCCGGATAGTCCTTTCGAATCCCGTGGAGCACCTTGGCTATTAGCCGCATCGCGCGCGTCTCGCCCCCGCCAATATGAATCTGTCCACTCACCGTCCCCTCGGGGAGCGTAAACTCCGCCTGCGCCTTTTCGACCAGTTCGAGGATTTCCTCGGCACGCTGACGGAAACGCATTCCCTCCGCCGTGAGAACCACGTTGTGGCTCCGGCGCTCAAAGAGCTTGGTCCCCAATTGCTCTTCCAGTTCCTTGATCTGCCGCGAAAGCGTCGGTTGCGTTAAGTGCAGGGAATTCGCCGCACCGGTAACACTACCCTGCCGCGCGACAGCGAGGAAATACCGTAAAACCCTTATTTCCATCTCGTACCCTCCTTACTGAGTCCGTTTATTATATCATTTCATGAAATGCTCGCAAAGCATATCATGGAATTTTTTATAAGTATTGGCTATTTGATGATTTAGGTCTATAGTGACGTTGAGGGGTGATGGGTGCAATTATCCCGAACCAGTGAGGTCCACTGATAGTCATCGAAAAAGGGGATGGCGGTGAAACGGAGTGAAAACACAGCGGGTCTTCGCCGCAACCTGATCGATGCCGGGTGCAACGCCGCGGCCGCCGACACGTTCATGAATTTGCAGGTCGAAGGAAAAACCCAGGACCAATTGCGCCTCCTCAAGGCTCATCGGGCGGCCCTCCTGAAAAAGCTCCGTGCCAATCAGAAGAAAATTGACTGCCTGGATTACCTTCTTTTCACCATGACCCAGGAGACGAAACAAAGCACCTAAACCGATGATGTTACTTTTGCCGACAAGGAAGGCTTTATGAAAAGTATGATGAAATACCTCGTTGTTCTCTGTCTTTTCTCGTTTATTTCGGAAGGATTCGCCATGGAGAGCGAAACGTTGTCCGCCAAACAAACTGCAATTGTCCCTATCGCTTCCTTTACCGCCAGCGGTGATGTACAGAAGCTCAAACAAGCCTTGAATGAAGGCCTCGACGCTGGTTTGACCATCAATGAAATTAAGGAAGTGCTTGTCCAATTGTACGCCTATGCCGGATTCCCGCGCTGCCTCAACGCCCTCGGCGCTTTGACTGAAACGCTCGAGGCGAGGCGCAACAATGGCATCACCGACGAGGCGGGCCGGGAAGCCGGGCCGTTCCCCCCGGCCGGAAGGACGTCCTTGGAATTGGGAGCCGAGACCCAGACCGCTCTCGTCGGCGCGCCGGTGCGGGGCGGCTTGATGGACTTCGCCCCCGCTGTCGACCAGTTCCTGAAGGCGCATCTCTTTGGCGACATCTTTGGACGGGACAACCTCGATTGGCAAAGCAGGGAAATAGCCACTGTCTCGGCCCTCGCCAGCATTCCCGGGGTCGAGTCGCAACTTCGCAGTCATATGAATATCAGCATGAACATCGGCATCACCCCGGGCCAGTTGCGGAAAATCACCGCGACGCTCGGCGATAAGGTCGACGCTGATATTGGCCACACCGCGCGGACGGTACTGGATTCGATTCTCGGAACCAGCAACAGCGATATCGCTGACGGCGTGATTTTCCCACGTGGGCCGGAAAACGCCGAGTATGCGCAGTATTTCGTCGGGACGAGTTACCTCACCATGCTGACCACCACCGATGTGCCGATCGGTAACGTGACGTTTGAACCCGGATGCCGGAACAACTGGCACATCCATCACAAGGGCGGCCAGATCCTCCTCGTTACCGGCGGTCGCGGCTGGTATCAGGAAGAGGGCAAGCCCGCCCAGGAACTCCATGCCGGTGACGTGGTCAATATCCCCGCCGGAGTAAAGCACTGGCACGGCGCTGCCGAGGATTCGTGGTTTGTGCATCTCGCGGTCAGTGTACCGGCCGAAGGCGCTTCCACTGAATGGTGCGAGCCTGTCTCGGATGCGGTGTACTCCACACTTAAATAGGTGAACTCCCTGCGATAAAAGACACCGGCGGCCTTGATGGCCGCCGGCATTTGCATTGAATGTTCGGAGGAGGCGATTGGTTACAGATCGATCCGCCTGCCTTCGGCCGCCGACCAGTACGCGGCATAGAGCAACTTCGTCGTGTCGTAGGCCAAGGAGAAATCGGACTGCGGCTTTCTACCGGTGAGGACGCATTCGGCGAAGTCCTGGAACTCGTCCGTGTAGCCGCGAAGAATTTCGTCGACGACGAACACGTCCTGCCAGCCGGTTTTCATTGGCAGCATTTCGCCGAGAACCACATTGTCGAGGCCGTTCTCGTCCAGCATGTAGGAACGCATGGCTCCGGGCGGGGTGATGTTGCACACGAGCGTCGCGTCGTTGGCGTAGACATTGACATAATTCACCGTCCCGCCGAGGCAAACATCGCCGGCGATGACAAGTGCCATGGTGCCGTCCGTAAAGGTGATGGTCATGGTGGCGACGTCTTCGACATCTTCGGGGCGGGCGGCGATATGGCGTTTCTCGTCGTCGGTCAGGCCCTTGGTCGCGACCGCTGTGGCACAGGTGACGCTTTGGATGCCTATCGTCTCGCCTCGGGCAGCCGCCTCCTGTTGCTTAAGCCATAGAACGCCCGACAGCGGGTGACAGCCGACGCGAGCCAGAGGACCGCCGCCGGTGCGCGCCCACTGCCCGGCCACCGCCGAGCTTGAGCCTTTGAGGCTTTCTTCGCCCCGCATGAAAAGTATCTTCGATTTTTTGCCGCGGATGACCTGCGCCGCCTTTTGGATGGTGGGGCAGTATACATAATTTTCCGCATACATAAACAAGCGGTCGCTGGCGGACACGACGGTATTTATCTCGTCCATTTCGGCCATGACCTTATCGAACATCTTCTCACGGGAGACGGTATCGCCAATTGGCGCGACATCGTCGGCCATGCCGAAATACCCGGACAACGGCTTTTCGCAGATGACGTGTTTCCCGGCCTTGATGGCTTTGATGATCATGCCGGGGTGAAGAAACGGCGGCGTGCAGATGTCGACCACGTCGATTTCCGGGTCGGCGATCATCGCGTCGAAGTTCGGCTCGTAGTGCTCAAAGCCAAAGCGATCGAGTTCAGCCTTGCCACGGGCGGCGTCGGTGTCGCAGATGGTTTTGAGGCGGATATCGACACCGCTGACCCGGCGGTAGCCATTGCCGTGGAGTTGGCAGGCGTAGCCCGCGCCGACGATGCCGATGGTGACCGTGCCTTTTTTGTTCATGACAATCCTCCTGATGTGCGCCTAAAAATTCTAGCGCTCCGGCCTGGCGTTCAACATCGCATCCACCAGTTCGTCGCCCACCGCTTGACGGATCATGGTGTAGACCGGTTGTGAGGCCTCGAAGATTTCCTGGCGCAGATCCGGCTCAATCTTGATGATTTCCGTCCCCGAATCGGTGATGATCTTAATCCGCCCGTCCAGGCGCGCGTCAGTCTGCTGGTAGGCGAATTCTGCGGCGATGCGGGCAGCTTCGTCCAGGATGGCCCGATCCTCGTCCGGGAGGTTCTCATAAAACCGCTTCGAGGCGATAAGGGTCAGGAGATGGGGGACGTGGTTGGTCTCGACAATATAGCGTTGCTGTTCATACAATTTGGCCGCCACCGTCGTTTCGTACGGATTTTCCTGGGCGTCAATAGTGCCTTGCTGGAGGCCGATGTAGACCTCGCCGAAGTTCATCGGCGTCGGACTTGCGCCGATGGCACGCCAGAAAGCAATATGGTAGACGTTTTCCATCGTGCGGATTTTCTGACCTTGAAAATCCTCCAATGAACGGACCGCCTTGTTTGTGGTCATAACTCGGAAGCCCTGATCGCCGACGGCGAGAAGCTTGTACCCATGGGCTTCATACATGTCCTCGAACACCTTGCGGAAATCCGGATCGCTGACTGTGGCACGGAGTTGCGGAATATCCGCGAAGGCGCTTGGCAGGTTGAAAATCGCCGTTTCCGGGACAAAGTCGATTTGCGGCGCTGTCGTCTGGACAACAAACGGTATGTCGCCGCTTTCGACACTTTCCAGCAGCTCGCGGTCGCCGCCAAGCATGGCGTTCGGGTAGACCTTGGCCTTGAGACGGTTGTTCGAGAGACGGATAATCTCGTCGGCAAAGCGTTTTGCCATGATAAAGGTCACGGCGTCTTCGGGACTGTCGACGCAGACCGGCCATGCAAACGTCATTTCCTCGCCCGCGTTGGCGCGAACCGGAAGCGCGAGCGCAACCGCACCGAGGATCATCATGGCGATGAGAGCGCGTTTCAGAGTAATCATGCGTTCCTCCTATCTAACCAGCGCCAGGCTGATCCACGGAATAAAGGTGATGAACATAAGGGCGACAAGGAAGGCGATAATCATCGGCACCGCTTTCCTGGCAATGGAGACCACCGGTACTCCGGACATGGAGCTGGCGACAAAGAGATTGATACCCACCGGCGGCGTGACAAAACCGATACAAAGGTTCACGACCATAATGACGCCGAAGTGCACCGGGTCGACGCCAATTTCAACAACGATGGGAAGCAGAATGGGCGTGAGAATCATGATGGCGGGACCGACGTCCATAATCATGCCGACAAAGAGAAGGGCAAGATTGATGACGAGCAGGATGGCGACTCCCGACGTAAAGTTGTCGAAAATCACGTCGCGAATAATCGTCGGCACCTGCATGATGGTAAGAACGCGGGAGAACGCAACCGACGCGGCCAGGATAAACAGGATCGGCGCATAGGTTCTCGCCGCTTCCCGGAAGATGCTGAACAGGTCGGCGAACTTGATCGTCTTGTAGAAGCAGATCGCCACCAGAAGCGAGTAGAACACGGATATCACCGCCGCTTCGGTCGGGGACGCAACCCCGGTATAAATACAGCCAAGGATGATAACCGGCGTCAAAAGCGCCCAAATGCTTTCGAACAAGAGCCGTCCGAAGCCTTTGGAGCGCAGCTCATTCACCGCCGCGCCGATTCTTTGGTGGTCTTCACCGTATTTCTTGCAGTAGATGAACGCATAGCCCATAAGTAAAAGAGCGATCAGTATGCCCGGCAGGATACCGGCCATAAACAGCTTGCCCACCGACGCACCCGAAGCGGTGCCGTAGAGAATGAATGGGATACTCGGGGGAATAATCACGCCCAGGCCACCGGCGATTGCCACAAGCGAGACGGCGAATACCTTGTCGTATTTCATGTTGACCAGAATCGGAATGGTCATGGAACCGACCGCCGCAACGGTAGCGGGCGCGGACCCGGAGATCGCCCCGTAGAACAGGCAGGTGATGACGACGGCGCAGGGCATGCCGGCCGTTCTCGTGCCGATAAAATACAAACACACTTCAAAGAGCTTTTTCGAAATGCCGCCCCGGGCCATAATGACGCCGGAAAGGACGAACATGGGGATGGCGAGAAGGGGGAACGAATCGATACCGCTGATCATCGAGCGGACCACATAGCCGCCGGAAGCGGTAAAGGAATTGTCAAAGGCGCCGGGAATGGAAGCGACCATGGCAAGGGCCGAACTGATCGGCACCGCAAGCGCGAGGAATATGAAAAACAGCAGAATAATGAGGGGTACAGTCATTTCTTGTCCTCCCTTCTCGATGATGACTTCTTGGTGAAGCGCATGGTCCAGCTTTTCCGCAAGGATTCATCCGTCGTGTGGCCGGCCTTGAGGTCTTCCTTGGCTTCTTCAATGAAATGGGCTACCGCTTCGTCTTCCAGCGTTTTCGGCGCTTCGATCTTGCTGGCTGAGAGCTCGCGATAAATACGCTGGATAATGCGGAATGCGGCGAGACCGAAACCGATGAAAGGCGCCGATTGCATCATCCACATCGGGATCTGCGTCGCCGGGCTTAAACGGCCGGTATTCACCGCCAACATCATGATGCGATACGCGAACGGCAGGAGGTACACAAAAAGGGCGCCTTCGAGAATCAAGGCGAGAATCGTCATGCCAAAGGCGATCTTTGCCGGCATATACCCGACGAGAAGATCGACCCTCAGGCCTAACTTCTTCCTGGCGCAATAGGCGATGGAAAGAAAACCCGACCAGATGAACATGTACCGGGTCAACTCCTCCGACCAAACCAGGGACGATCGCAATGCGTACCGGGAAAATACCTGCACGCCCATAATCGCCGCCATGATGACAAGGAGCACAACGAGGATGACCTCTTCGAGATTTTCGTCCCACCAGCCGTGCTTCGGCCGGGGCTTTTCTGTTGATGCGCTCATCGATAATACCTCCTCTTTAGCGTGTTAAATTGAATGCGAACCAATCTCTCTTTAAAAAGCGCTAGGAACGGTACGCTTCAATTCCATGACTGGCTATGAGATCAAGCCCACGTTTGAGATCGGCGGGGAAGTCCGTCGTGGTGTTCGCCTCAATGGACAATATTCCCTTATAGCAGGTCTTTTTCAGGGCATCGAAAAGCGGGCCATAATCATGCCCGTCGTCAATGGCCGGCGGTATGCGCGTCGGGAAGGGCGACAGCGGGTTGTCGATGTGGACGTGCTGGATAAAGTCCGCATACTCCTCGATGATGGAGATCGGATGCTTTTCCTCGAGGAACCAGCGGTAATCAATCAGCGTCTTCAGGTTGGGAATGCCGGATTGTTTGGCATAGGCGAAATTCTCCGGAACGCCGAGCCAGCGGGTCGAGAGGCTTTTCGCCAACGGTTCCAGGAGAATAGTGATATTGGCCTGGGCTGCCAATTCACACAGGGTGGCGAGCATGTCTTCGTTCTTCTTGATGTCGTCGGCTTCAGTCGACCCGGGACGGCTGGAACGGGTTTTGCCATTGCCATAGACATAGTAGCGCGCGCCCATGGCGGCGGTGCGCTCGACCGCTTTTTTCAGAAAGTCGACGTAAAAGTCCCAGTCGAAATCGGGACTGGCCACAACCTTGTCGAGAGGCAGGGGATTGTCGAATACTTCGGCGGTTATGCCACTGCCCTTGAGCTTGCGCTTGGCCTCTTCGTACTCGCTTTGGCTGAACGCCATCACCTCCTTGATATGCATTTCGATGCAGTCGTAGCCGGCCTTGTCGATATCGTCGATATCTTTGGCAAAGCCGAAATAGGATAATCGCATTTTCATGGCGAGGCATCTCCTTATTTGGTTGCGGCAAAGGACGCGGTGATGGAAACGCCCGGTTCCGCCGATCGGGGCGGCAGCGATAACCGACCGGCGGAGCGAGCACAGCCAAACCACGCGTGGTGACCCTGTCGTGGCGGCTTAATCGTTGGTGAGGATAATCTTGATGTCTTTGCTTTCACCCTTGGCGATCAGCTCGAAATGTTTGCCGCCTTCGCTCATCGGGTAGACGCCGGTGATGATTTTTGCCACATCCATTTTGCCCGAGGCGATGAGGTCGAGACCCTCCTCCATCTCCGTCGTGTACATGTAGCTGCACTGGAAGGTGATTTCCTTGCAGACCGCATGTTTGTAATCAAATTCGAACACCGGAACAGCCAGGCCAATCCAAACCACGGTGCCGCCGCACCGAACGATTTCCACACCGCCGTTGATGGTCGCCGGCGCGCCGACGGCATCGAAGACGACGTCGACACCGCCGTTATCGGTCATGGAGGCGATGATTTCTTCGACCTTCTGATTTTTGGAATTGATGATATGGGTGGCACCGCACTGTTTCGCCATCTCGAGACGTGAATCCACCATGTCGACAGCGATAATCCGACCGGCTTCCCGGGCGCGAAGCACCTGCATGGCGAGGAGACCGATGGGGCCGGCTCCGTAGACTGCAACGGTCTTGCCCTTGATGTCCTTGACGTGCTTGACGGCGCGGAGCGATATGGCGAGAGGTTCAATCAGCGCCGCTTCATTGAAGGAGACGTGATCGGGGAGCGGCATGATTTTCTTGGCGGGTGCAATAACGTAATCCGACATCGCGCCCTGATACGGGCCATACTTCGGCATGGTGGTGCCGATGATGGCGCGGTTCATGCACACGTTGCCGAGACCGTCGGCGCAATCGCGGCAGGTTTCGCAGAAAAGGCACGTCACTGTGCCGACCCGCTGACCAACCTCCAGACCGGTTACCCCTGCCCCAAGCTTTTCGATAACACCGGAAAACTCGTGACCCATGATGAGGCCTGGCGTGCGCATAGCCGAACCGCCTTTGTACCCGCCGGAGTCGGAGCCGCAAATGGAGACCGCTTTGACATGTATGCGAACTTCTCCCTCCTTGGGTTCGGGAGTAGGTACATCCTGGTATTTCATGTCGCGGGGGCCGACAAACACAAGTGCTTTCATAATGATGTTCCTCTCACGTGCTGGGAAAACGCGGTATGGAAAATGTCAAGAGACGCTGGTTCTATTCATCAGTTTCGGAAGGATTGCCGCTCTTTGAGTTCCGTGTTTTCGCGGCACACCATGTCGAGAGTCTGTTGATTATCCGCATGGAAAAGTCGACGATTGTCCACATGTATCGCGTCGGCGGCAAGGGTGTTCGCCGCTTCGCGTACTGCATGGTAAAAATTACCCGGGACGGCGACGGACCGCCGCCCCGGGTGGGTGATTACAAGACTCAGGTCGGCCAGGCGACGGTATAGATATGGCGGCCGCCCTCGGCCATCGGGCCTTTCAACAGGGCTTCGATCTCTTCCTTCGGCCGCTGGCTCATGAACTCGGCTGGCGGCAGCGTGCCGACCGGGCAGGCGGCGAGGATGTCGTTATGGAGCTTGACGAGATAATCGCACACGCGCTCGATAGACGCCCTGGCCTTCTCCGGATCCGCGTCCTTGGCATGGCCGAGTACGCCTTCCGGCGCGGTGTAACACTCGATGCCGGCGTTGCCGATGACGCAGTGGCCGGGGATCGGGTAGCCGTAGATGTCGCCGCCACGGTCGACGTGGAACGGGGGCAGGATGCCCTTGATGTCGGTGTTTTCGGCTGATTCCTGGTCGCAAAATTCCGGGAACAAGGCCATCGAAATCGACTGTTCGGCTTCGCAGGCGTGCTGGAACGGACGGTCATATGGGCCACCGTGCTTTTTGTCCATCAGCAGTTCCGCCATGACGCGCGGGACGTCGACGAAGTAGAACATCGCCGGAACCTGGTAGCGTTTGCCCCACTCTTGGATAGCGACGGGGAGGGAGTATTCCTGGCCGTGCATGGAGACGAAAATCTGTTTGCGGAAGCCGGTGTTCCAAAGCCCCGTCATGATCGCGCGGAGGTAGTCGATAAAGACCGAATCCGGAAGCGGCACGGTGAGGGGCTGGCCGATATGGTGGAACGGGTGGCTGCCGTACCACACCGGCGAGGCGATGGTGGCGCCGGTTTTCCTGGCGACCATTTCCGCCATGCGGGTGCAAATAAAGGTATCTTCGCCGATGGGGCCGGCGTTGCCATGGTTTTCCGTCGAGCCGACGGGAATGATGATGATGTCGTTTTTCTTGAGCTTCTCTTCCACATCCTTCTTGGTCATGGTGTGGTAGTACAGCTTTTCTTCGGATTCTATCGCACCCTTGGTGGGGAAGGTCCATTCATTTTTCGGGACGTCGAGTTCCATGGTTCTCTCCTGATGTGACTCTGTCATAGTGGTTAATTACTTGCGATGGCCTGCGAGCTGCGGCGCGTAGATCCAGACAAATTCCAGATCCTCGTCGCCGGTGTTGACGATCTTGTGGTTGCCGCCCGGAGGATTGTAGACGCAGATGCCGGGCTTCAATTCGATAACCTCGTCGTCGGTAATGAACTGGCCCTTGCCGCTTATAAAATACATGACCTCTTCTTCGGTCTCGTGCTTGTGCAGCGGCACTTCCCCGCCCGGATGCGTCTTGTTGACGCCCATCGCCAAATTCTGTGATCCGCAGACCTTTTCCGAGACGAGGATCCAGCTCGTGCGCGGCGGATCGCGCCGTTCGCCCTTGACGTCCTTGATGTCGACCCAAACTAATTTGGACATGGTGTTCTCCTTGAGTGGGAAATAATGGAAAAATGACAGACAGGTTATTTTTGTAAGCGTTGCGCCGAACCGGCGGCTTCGAGCAAATCGTCGATGGCCTTGACCGCGTTGTCGTCCAGGTTGACCCCTTCGGAACGGCTGGTGCGTTCGCGATTTTGTTCGATTTCGCCCGGCAGGTAGATTTCGTCAAAGCCCTTGGCTTTTGGCAGGCTTTTCATTTGAGTGATGTAGTCCTGCATCAAGTTCTTGAAGGTCGCGAGCGGCATGAAGTTTTCGATATTGAAAACAGTCAGGGCCGCGCCGACGCCGGTGGAACCTTCGGGCGCGTGGAAGCTTTTCAAATCCCGCGCGTACCGCGAACCGGAGAGAAGGCCGGAGAAAATATCGACAAACAGGGCGATGGCCGAACCCTTGGGACCGCCCATTGGCAGCAGGCACCCCTTCAGCGCGGCGTTTGGATCGGTGGTGAAATTGCCGTCCGCGTCCATGGCCCAATTGTTGGGAATGGTCTCGCCGTTCCGGGCCGCTTTGCGGATTTTGCCGCGCGCCACAACGCTCGAGGCCATGTCGGCGGAAAAGAGCGTGTCGGTGCCGGTGTAGATTGCCATGGCGAGGGGGTTAGTGCCGAGGAAAGGTTCGGCTCCGCCCCAGGGGGACATGGCGGGCGCTGCGTTGCAGGTCATTGTGGCAATCATGCCCTGGCGCGCCGCAGCTTCCGTATAGCAGGCGAGGGAACCGACATTGTTGGTGTTGCGGATAAGAACGGATGCCACGCCGCCCTGCTTCGCCTTCGCCACCGCGGTCTCGACCGCCAGCTTGCCGGCGATAGCGCCGAGGCCGTCGCCACCGTCAACGACGGCGGTGCAGCCCTTGTCCTCGGTCAGGGTCGCCTTGGTGGGAAGCGGCAACTGATTCGCATCGACCCGCTTGCGGATGGGGCTGAGGAGATAGGTGCCGTGGGTGGTGATGCCACGGGAGTCGGCCATTATCATGGAATCGGCGACGGTGGCCGCGCCTTCGTCGGATTCGCCGCAGGATTTCAGGATGGTGATTGCCGCGTTTCTCAGGGATGCAACGTCGATTTTCATGAGGTCTTCCTATTCTTCTTCGACCAAGCCGGCCTTTTCGAACATCGGGCCGAACTTGTTGAATTCGACGCTGGAGACACCACTCGCGAGTGTCTTCGCTTTGCCGTCTTCCTTGGAGACCCGCTCCTCGGTCTTTTTCAGGATTTCTGCCGCATCGGCCAGCTTCACCGCCACCATGCCGTCATCGTCGCCGATGATGATATCGCCTGGTTCAATCTGGCAGCCGCCGAAGAATATCGGGTAGTTGATAAGGCCGAGGGTGCCCTTGCCGGTGCCGCGAATGCACTTGCCGGTGGAGAAGATTGGGAAGCCTGCTTCGATGATTTCGGCGCTGTCGCGAATGCAACCCTGGATGGCCAGCCCGGCGACCTTGCGGGCCAATGCGCTCGTTGCCATGAGGTCGCCGAAATACCCGTAGTCTTCCGCGCCGGCAGTCGTGGCCACGATGACGTCGCCAGGCTGCGCCCGCTCGAGCGCTTTATGGAGCATCATATTGTCGCCGGGCGCGCATTCGCAGGTAAATGCCGGTCCGCAAATCCGCAGGCCAGTGGCGATGGGCTTAATGCGGTAGTCGATATAGCCCTTACGGCCCGAGGCTTCGTGAACGGTGGCGCTGGCGTGCTTTTTGAACGCCTCGACCACCTTCGCGTCCGGCCGCTGAAATTTCGTGCGCACATGAATCATGGAATGCCTTCCTTCTCTATTTGGCGGCGGAACAGTGCGGAGCAGCCATTCCGCCGGCCAGTGCGATTCGTAATTAGACGTACTTCGTGTACACGACCTTGTACTGGGTGAAGAAGTCCTTGTTGGTCTTGCCCTTTGAGAACTGACCGATACCGGACTGCTTGACCCCGCCGAACGGCATGGTGCCGTCGGTGACTGTTCCGTGGTTGATGTGGACCATGCCGGATTCGATTTCCTGGACGAAGTAGTAAATCTTGTCGAGGTCGTCTGTGAAGATGGACGAGGCGAGGCCGTACTTGGTGTCGTTGGCCATGGCGACCGCTTCTTCAAAATTCTTGGCGCGGAGGACGACGAGGACCGGCCCGAAGATTTCGTCAATCGCCACCTTCATTTTCGGCGTCACGTTGGTGATGAGGGTCGGCTCAATCCAGCAGCTCTTGTCGTAGATGCCGCCGGTGAGTTGTTTGCCGCCGACGCGGATGGTGGCGCCTTCGTCCTTGGCGGACTGGATGTAGCCCAAGATATCATCGCAGGCTTTCTGATTCATGACCGGGCCGATGGTGACCTTGGGGTCCATGCCGTCGCCCATAACGAACTTGGTGGTTTCTTCAGCGAGATAGTTTTCGAACTCTTCCGCCTGATCCTCGAGGACGATGACCCGGCTGATGGAAGTGCAGCGCTGACCGGCGAGGGCGTAGGCCGCGCCGGCGAGCTGCTTGGCGGCGGCGGCAAGCTTCGAATAGTTGGCGACGACGGAAGGATTCTTGCCGCCCATCTCCAACTGGACCTTGGTGAAGTTCTTGGCGGCGGTTTCGTTAATGCGCTGGCCGACTCCGGTGGACCCGGTAAAGGTGATGCCGCGAACCAGCGGATTCGACGATATGGCGTCGCCCATGACGCTGCCCTTGCCGATAACCATGTTGACGACGCCGGCGGGCAGGCCTGCCTGTTCGAACAATTCCATAAGCATGACGCCGCACTGGGGGGTCTCGAACGCGGGCTTGAAAATCACCGTGTTGCCGCAGACCAGGGCGGGCATGATTTTGCGAAGCGGGGTGAGGAAGGGGAAATTCCACGGCGCGATGGCGGCGACCACGCCCAGCGGAACCCGTTGCGCTACCGACATGACGCCGGGACGGTCGGACGGCATGGTGATGCCTTCGAGGCGGGTGCCTTCGCCCATGAAATACCGGCATTCGACAACGCCGCGAGTCGGTTCGCCCAAAGCTTCCTTCAGCGTCTTGCCTTGTTCGCGGGTGAGCATCTCGCCAATCTTCTGCTTGTTCGCGTCGAGGAGTTCGACGAACTTGTTTATAATCTTTTCCCGTTCTCCGACCAGCATCTTGCTCCAGACCTTGAAAGCGCGCTGGCAGCTATCTATTGCCGTATCGACATCCTTCTTGGCTGAGAGAGGGTATTTGCCGATGACGTCGTCGCGGTTCGCGGGATTGATATTATCGTAGTATTCGTTCGTGGTGGGGGCGGTCCATTTGCCGTCGATAAAGTTCATATACTTCTTAACGTCTGCCATCTCGAATAATCCTCCAGTCAGGGAATACGTCCACAAGGGACGACGGTTTTGACACGGTTCGTGCGCTCCCGCGCCGCGTAGTGACGCAGTATGGGTGACGTGGTCGATAGGATGTGCTTCAGTGATGTGGCTGCAATAACGTGAAGTGTGCCTGGTTAGGATATAGCCGTTTAGCTTGGGACACTATCAGTGTAGCCGCTAGCGGGGCTACATGCCAATGACAAAAATCTATAACGGGTATGACAAAAAACTATACCCTGAAGTTTTCCCACTGAGCGCAAATTTGTTCCGATATGAAGCATTTCCAGGGCGGCTTTTGCGCTTCTTTCGCGTTTGTCCTCTCGGTAATTTGAGTATACACGCTGGCCCGACGAGCTGCCAATGAGTTAATCCTATTCAAGTATGACAAAAACCTATGGCCTCTCGCGAACCCATCCGCTACCATTATAGAAAGACGAATTTCATCCGGTGGGGAAACGGCGATGGATTTCAAATCAATGCGGTATGTCATGGCGGTGGTGGAGAACGGCAGTATTTCTTCGGCTGCCAAAACGTTGGGTATTTCCCAGCCGTCCTTGACGACCTATCTGCGGAATCTTTCGGACAACCTCGGCGTGGAACTATTCGAGCGGGGTGAGGGCGGCTACGTACCGACCTATGCGGGCGAGCGATTCATCGCCTATGCACGGCAGATCGAAAGCATCGCCGGTGAATTGGAAAAAGTCGCGCCGCGTGAGGCCGACCGTTTTCTCCGCGTGACGTGTCCACCATTCGAGGGCAGTTATATCCATCCCTTCGCCATTCGCCAGTTCCGCATCGCCCATCCCAACGTCAACCTCATGATGATCGAATCGAACGACACGGCGGAACTTCTTCGCAGTGGCCAGGCCGATCTCGCCGTGACGACAAGCGTGCTGCCAGGCAACGAATTCTTCCAGGTGCCGTTGATGCGGGACGAAATCCTGCTGGTCACCTCGCGGGACCATCCCGTCTCGGAACATGCGGTGTGGAAGCAGGATTGTTTCAAACCGTGGGTCGATATCAACCTGCTGAGCGGGGATTCCTTTATCCGGCTTTTCCCATACCAGCGCACCCGGGTCCTGTCGGACGAACTCCTCGCCCGGGAAAAAATCGCGCCCCGCATCTTGATGCAAACCCGGAGCGTTCTCACCGCCATACGCGTTGCCGCCACCGGCGCAGGCGTCAGCTTCGCACCAGCCACGGGAACACGGCATTTCCGCTTTTCCGAAGCGCCGGCGTTCTATTCTGTCGGCGACCCGGTGGTCATGGATGTGTATTTCACCCGGTTGAAAAATGTCAGGCCCGATGAGGCCACCGAACACTTCACCAAGCTGGTTTTGGATTTTGCCCGATAGAACCGCTGGGAATGGTAGAGAGAGGTGGTTGGAAGATGGATTTCAGGGAACTCGAATATTTTGCCGCCATGGCCAGCGAAAAAAACCTCTCGCGCGCGGCTGAAAAACTCATCGTCAGCCAGTCGACTTTGTCGAAAACACTCGCCAAGCTGGAAGAAAAAACCGGCTGCCCACTCTTCGCCCGGGTTCAGCACGGATTGCACCTCACCGAAGCGGGGGAGAACTTTTCCGAAATCACCCGCCGACTGCTTCGCATCAAGCATGAGATGGACGCCGAACTCCATGCCATATCGCAGGGTAGTGCCGGACGGGTCCACTTCGGCATTTCCTATACTTTTAGCAAAAGTCTGGTCCCGAAGGTATTGCCGATCTTTAGCCGCGACAACCCGCAGATCGAGGTGGTTATCCATACCGAGACTTCGTCTGTATTGGAAAACCTTCTTGTGGATGGCGGCATAGACGTCGCCGTCATTGTCGAAACGCGGCGGAACCGCTCGTTGTTATACGAGGTGTTATTTTACGAGGAAATTCTCCTCGCGATTGCACCAGACAATCCGCTCTGCGATCAGGCCGTAACGCGCGACGGCGAGGACTATCCGTACATCGCTCCAGCCTCCCTCGTTGACGCCAAGTTCATCCTGTCACAGGAACACATGCGCCTTCGGGACTCGGCCGACGCCTTCTTCAAGGCTGAAAAAATAGCGCCGGATATCGCCGTCACTACCGCCAGCGTATCCACCGCCATCCATCTTGCGTCCCACGACGTCGGCGTGGCCTTCGTGCCACTGTCGTACGCGCTTTCGCCAATCGAGCCGCCGGCGCCGCGATTTTTCACCACCGCGCCGACCCTTCCGGACTGGAAGGTGAGCATTGTCAGAAAACGGAACACTAGCAAAAAACCGCTGCTCGGCAGCTTTATCAAATCCTTCAAAAGCGCGATGTAACTGTGCCCGGTACGTCAACGGCCGCTTACGCCGATGTCGCCATCCCGATGTTGAAATGCAAAAAAGGGCAGCGGCCCTCCCCCGAGGCGGTTTGGTCGTAATCCGCAATCCACCTCCCGTCTCGGCGAAGGAGGACGCTGGCGGCGCCGACGCTTCTGGCTCGGGCGGTGGCTTCGTCAGCCCATTCCAAGGCGACTTTTTGGTGCACTTCGGCGACACGCAGACCCTGAAGCCCGAGGGCGGCCGGCATGGTTTGCAAAAACTCCGCGCCGTCGGGAGCGGCAAAGGGGATGCACACGGCGTTTTGCCCCACATTGATGAAGGCCAGGTTCATCGCCATGACGTCGTGCCGTCCGGAGCCGGGTGCGGCAAGCACACCGAAGAGCTGCGTGTTGTCGTCGATGCGGTCGTACCGGTACAGACGCGCCAGTTCGCGCGCGGTGATTTGCCCGGGCGCGGATTCGCGGCCGGCATCCAAGCTGGCGAAGGTTATCCGCGAGCCGTAGCGCCTTCCCAGGACGCGGCTAATCAGGCCCATTTCGCCCATAGCGATACTGATGACCGGCTTATGGCAGTGGGAAGCGACATCGAAGACCTTGAGGTTGTCGGCCTGGCTGTGGGCGGTGACGGCGAACTTGACCCAATCCGCCTGGGTCGCGGAAAGGGCGGAGACACGGTACTCGAGGTCGGCCGGCGTGCCGCTGAAATCGTGCATACTGATGACAAGTTTGGACTTACCGATACCGCGCAGGCTGGTCATGTCGCTTGCTTCGCAGTCGATATATTCCACACCGGCGAGAATTGCCCGGCGAAGGATATCGCGTCGATTCGCGAAGCCGCCCCGGTAGCCGCCACCCTCTTCGGTCGAGCGACACGTGGCCATTATGGGCCTGTCGCAGGCGGCGACGAGTTCCTCCACCAGCGCCGGCTCCTCGAGGTTGTCTAGGCGAAGTTCATAGCAATCGGCCGGTTCGAGGGCAGCCTGGCGGATGAGGGCGAGCATCTCCCGGTTGGTAGCGGCGCTGATTGGGATGCATATCATGGTGACGATCCTTCTTCTAAGAGCGGCCATTTTACAATGTCGTACGGCAACAAAAAAACTTCCGCCTCGGGGCGGAAGTTTTGAAGGGTTTAACTTGACAAACCGAGGATACTGTCTCGTTCCGGTCTACCGGAAGGACGGCCAAGTTAAACCCACCATAAAATAATACCAGCATTGTGGTTGCATTGGAATCTATTTGCCTAGCCAAATATTTAGCAGAAATTTCTTAGGGTTATAGTACCATTAAGGGAGCGAATATCAAGGGGAAAAATCTCCACTGGTAAAAACCAATTTCAACCTTTTATATCCGCTTCCACAGATGATTATGGATGTAGGTGATATTTAGTACTAGTTCAAGCAGGATCCGCCCATAACACCGACATATGTAAGGGTAATTTCACGACATTACCTTTACTCTCTGACCGCAATTGGACTCGCTCATCCTATGGCCTTTAATAGACCTATCGTGCCCTTGTGCCTGCCCCTCATGGCGGTTCTCCTCTTCCAGTTGCCGGTGCGGCCTGCACATGCCGCTTATACTCCGGATAAGAGCCACCTCAATGACCAAGCCGTCCTGGACAAGCTCCAACACGATGCCTTCCGCTATTTTTGGGATGACGGCGATCCCGCTTCGGGTATGGTGTATGAAGCCAATTATGACTGGGACAATCGTCCTATCGCGGTCGGCGGCACCGGATTCGCCATCGCCGCAACCATCGCCGCCGTGGACCGCGAATGGGTGACGCGCGACGAAGCGCTCTCTCGTCTCGTGAAGATCGTCACCTTCCTGCGCGACAAGACACCCCGCCAGCGCCTACACGGCGCATTTCCCCATTGGCTGGACGGCAACACCGGCAATGCCCTGCCGTTTGGCGACCGGGACGAAGGCGCCGACCTGGTCGAAACGTCATTCCTCCTGCAAGGCCTCCTCATCGCCCGCGCGTATTTCAACGGCCCCGGCGTCGAAGAAAAGCTACGCGCAGCCATCACCGAGCTGTGGGAGGACGTGGATTGGAATTGGTTCACCAACGGCGAGGACGAAGGCCTCTACTGGCATTGGGATCCCAAAAAAGGCTTCCACAACGGCCTAAAGATACTCGGCTATAATGAATGCCTCATCACCTATGTCCTCGCCATCGCCTCGCCGACCCATCCAATCAGCCGCAAGGCCTACGACTATTGGACCTCCGGCGCAGCCTATCTCCCCCGCACCATCAGCGGCTACGAGGTCGAAGCCACGTCCCTTTCGGGCGGCCCGCTCTTTCTGGCACATTACTCGTTCATCGGCCTGAACCCACACCTGCTTGCCGATGAATACGTTAAGAAGGGCTACTTCGTCCGTGGCGTTAAACACACCCTTTCCAACCGTGGCTATTGCCTCTACGAAGCGCCGGCGCAGAACAAGTATGCGGAAAACTTCTGGGGCCTGACCGCCTGCCACACCAAGAACGGGTATTTCGCCAACGACCCCATCAACGACAACGGCACTGTTGCGCCGACCGCCGCCGTCTCGTCGATGCCGTACACGCCGCATTTCTCCATGCAGGTGCTGAACAACCTCGCCAATGGCATGAAGCGCCGCGCCTGGGGCGAATACGGTCCCTACGACGCGGTCAGCCTTCGCGACGATTGGGTCAGCAAGCATTACCTCGCCATCGACCAAATGCCAATGGTGTGTATGGTGGAAAATTACCGCTCCGGCCTGTTGTGGAATTTGCTGATGGGAGACAAGGACGTCCGCCAGGGCCTGCTCGCTGCCGGGTTCCACCCGCCGCGCCATGACGAAGGCTTCCCCGAAGCGGTTGTCGCCCTACGCCGTGATGGCGACGAAAACGTCCCCGACGCCTACCCGATGCGACGCCATCCCGACACGGGTCTCTACGGGTTACCGTTCTTTTTGGAAGAAGCGCGCGATGTGAAGTTCCGCATCATGGACGACGACGGCGAGACGGTGTTTGAAACGGCGATGGATTCGGCCGAAGGCGCGAACACCCTCACGTTCCCACAATTCATGCCGCCGGAGGACGAAGTGCTCACCGTGTTCATGGATGCGGGCGGAAAAATCTATACGCTGCCGATTCGTCTGTATTAAATCGGCCGGCCTATCTCTTTCAACGGGCGCGGCTCACGTCGCGTCCGTCGGCGTTTCAGCAGACGATTCCCCACTGCTCGGCATCGGCCAGCGCCCAGACCCGCGTATGCAAATCGGCAAGCGCCTTCGGCTCGCGCAGCAGGGTATTTTTTTCCTTGGCCGAAAGCCCGCCCGGTCCTTCCGCCACCGCTTTCTCCACCAACGCAGCCAATTCGGCTTCCTTTGCCGGGTTGCTTTTTCGCTTGTGGGCCGAAAGCGCCAGGTGTAGGGCAAAGGTCTTCGGGATAACCACCGCCCTGATAAAACCGTTGTCCGGCGCGATCCGGAACGGCGAGTGGTAGGTGGATCGCCGCATCAGCTTGTTAAGCGCTGCGACCTCGGCAGGTGGGCATGTCTCCGCCGGCGTCAGAAAAAGCCCCCACCGCATCGCGGTCAGGCCCAGGCTGGAGCGGCTCGTCCACACAGACAGTGGAATTGAAATCGCCAAGCCCGCCACGATGGGCGACAGCCAGACAAAGAACGGCGGATTGACAATCATGATCAGCCCGCCCCACACCATGCCGATAAACACGCCCCACCAGTGAAAGCGAATCGCCTCCAGCCAGGTGGTGCCGCTCGCGTCGCGGTTTTGCGTATTCCAGCGCACGGTAAAGCCAAGCAGAGTGGTGATGACGAAAAGGCTATGATACAGCATCCGCACCGGCGCCAGCAGCGCGGAGAGCAACAGTTCAAACACCGCACTCGCTAGCATGGCCGGCCCGCCGCCAAAGGCGCGGCTTCCGCCTTTTACCAGCACCAGCAATAGCGTCAGCAGTTTGGGCAAGAAGAGAAGGACGGCGGTCCCGGTGAACAGAGCCAACATCCATCCGGAAAAATACTGCGGCCAACTCGGCAGCAGCGTCGGCCCTTCGGGAAAATACACCGGCAGCCGAAAGAGAACGGCAACCGCCTGCACCGTGCTGACGATCAGGAAAAAGAACCAGAGCAGGGCGGAAAAATAGGACATGATGCCGTTGATGAACAGCGCCCGATGCGTGGGGAAGAAGCCCTTCGCCAGGACAAGCTTGCTGTGCTGCAGATTCCCCTGGCACCAGCGCCTGTCCCGCACCAGCTCGTCGATGAGTGACGGCGGGTTTTCCTCATAGGAACCTTCAAGTTCATAGGCAAGCCAGACGCCATACCCGGCCCGCCGCATGAGCGCGGCTTCGACAAAATCATGACTGAGGATCGGCCCGCCGAGCGGTTTCGGCCCGTCGAGGACGGGGAGGTGGCAGTGCTGGATAAACGGTGCGGTGCGGATAATGGCGTTATGGCCCCAATATTGCGCATCCGCCAGTTGCCAGTAATGCAGTCCGGCGGCAAACACCGGGCCATAGAGATGGTTCGAGAACTGCTGAATGCGGGCAATCAGCGAACGGCTGTTGATGGACTTCGGCGTTGTCTGGAGAATGCCGATGTCAGGCCGCGCTTCCATCGCCTGAACCATACGCACGAGGGTCTCGCCCGCCATAAGGCTGTCGGCGTCGAAGACGATCATGTAGGGGTAATTCGCGCCCCAGCGGCGGCAGAAATCGGCGACATTGCCGCTTTTGCCTTTCCGATTGATCTTGCGGTGGCGGTAGAAGATATGCTCAAAGCCGTCTTCTTCTCGGCACAATGCGTTCCAGGCTTCTTCCTCGTTCACCCACGCATCCGGGCTGGTGGAATCGGAAAGGATAAAGATGTCGAAGTTGTCCCGCGCACCCGCAGCCGCGAGCGACCGCCACACCACGCGCACCCCTTCGATGACACGGGTGATGTCTTCGTTGTAGAGAGGGAAGAGAATGGCGGCGCGCGCTTCGGGCTTGAGGGGCTGGCTTTTCGGCAGCGATGCGGTGACGACAAAACGGTCATAACGAAACAGCATGACGAGCAGGCCGGCAAGCGCGCTCCAAAACCCCATCGATACCCACGCGAACAGCGTTGCGAAGAGGAGGGCGATCAGTACATTCAAGAGATGTCCGTCGCGAGCCGGCAGGATATGATACATGGTCGCCGCAGCCACCAGCGAAGGAACGATAGTAAGAGTTAATAACGCGAGGCGACGGTATCGGCCAGCTTTTTCCGGTGAATCAGCCACGGTTACGCCCCCCGCTTCCTGCCCATGACCCGTGCCGCCAGTTTCCTGGCCGATCCGACCAGGCTGAAGCCAGCCATCTTTTTCGACACCATGGCTTTTCGATTCATGCCGGGATAACTATGGAGCCGGGACGAAGGCGTATGGCCGTGTCCGCCGACGCCTCGTTCGCGCAGCATGTCGTGGAGAATCGCCATGGCGGTAGCGGCGTCGGCATCCGGTCCGGCGCGGCGTAGGCATTCGCCAGCCAGTTCAAGGCTGAGGAGATCGCCCAGATCCAGGCCGGTGAGATAAAGGAGGATGCGGTCGCGGGCGGCAAAACTTTTCCTGCCGGTTGCGACTGGGGTGTCGAGTTCGGTCTGCATGACGGTCCCTTTATGGGATATAGTTGTAGCGCCAGGTCTCGGTCAAGACTTCGGAGAGGTTTTCGCCTTTTTTCAAAAAAGCGGAAAAAGCCAATTGCGGCGGGCCTTCGCGGGCCGCCAGGAGGTTTTGCAATACACCGCTCTGGGGCAGCGAAAACTTCATGGTCAACCGCCAGCCGCCGGTTGCCTCGTTTTTCATCAGGTTCTTTTCCAGGAGCGGCGCTTCCGGCGGCGCTTCAACAACGCTGGTCAGCCCGGTATCGGTGGGCAAGGCGTTCAGGGCCTCGCCTTCGAAATCCACAACCACGGTGACGCTGTTGTCTTCGCTGGAACGAGCGGTGCGGGTATCCTTGACCGCGCCCAATTCATGCAGCCTGCCGCCGGGCGGCATATAATAGAGCCGGTAGGATATGTCCAGCAATGGGCCAAGTCCATTTGTGCTATTGTCAGCCGTTTCCGCGGCACCCGCCTCCGGCACCCAGTAGGCCATAATGTTCGGGTGGAACTCTTTTGCGCTGGGAATTTCGACCAGCTCCAGCCGTCCCTGACCCCACCCCGCCTTCGGTTCGACCCACACAGATGATGAGCGCTCGTAACGGCGGTGCAGATCCTGGTAATGGTCGAAATTGACATCCCGCTGTATCAATCCGAAGCCGAGCGGATTATTGAGATCGAACCCGGCGATAGCCAGGCGCTGGGGGTTTTGCAACGGCGTCCACAACCAGGCGTCATCGGCCTGATGGATGAGCATGCCGTCACAGTTATGCACTTCGGGCCGGAAGTCGGCCGGGTCGCCGGCGTCCTTTTCTGAAAACAGGTACATGCCGACCACCGGCGCGAGGCCGATTTTGACCGGCGCGGCAACGCCGCGGCGCTGGAAAAGAACCGCCCGGATATCCAGGACCGAGGTCGTGCCGGGCGTGACGATTATCTCGTAGGCTCCGGTCAGGGCGGGTGCGTCGAGGAGCGCGTAGATGGTGAGGGCTTCGCCTTCAGGCTGGGGCTCGCACAGCCAGAACTCGCGGAAAAAGGCGGGTTGTTCGCCGGTCTGGGCGGCGAGATCAAGGATGATCGGCCGTGAGTACGGCCCAAAGCGCGAATTCCTGCCACGAAAGTGCAAATACGACGCGGCGATTATGCCTGGGAAATCGGCTTCCGCCACCGTTTCGCCATTGCCGCCGGGGTAATCGAGGTAAAACCCGGCGAAGCCAAGATCGGTTCGGGCAAGTTTGGCGGCGAGGTCGGGGTCTTGGGTGTGGATAAGCTCCGGGTCGAAGCGCAGCGGCCGCACCTCGCCACCGTCGACCACATTAAGCGCGGCTGTCTGGCCGAACAGATATCCGGGCAAAAAGATTCGCGGCAGCAGGGGCGAAGCTCCCTGCCACAGATCGCCTTCGCGCGGCCGGTAGCGGATAGTTTGCCATTGTTCCAAGGTCATTGCCTGGAGAAAATCCGGCGCGCCTGCCGAAGGCTGCGTATAGGCTGTGGCAGCGGCCTGTCGCGCCCGTTCTTCCACATCGGCGAACGAGAACGTTTCGGCGGCGATGGTGTGTTTTCCCGCGAGCAGCATAAGGAGCAGCGCCACGAGAGCAGCGACACCGTGGCAGCGAATCGCAACGAGTAGTAGTATGGCGTGCCGGTCCTGGCGAGAGGGGCGTGTGCGCATGGGTGTATGGGCCAAAGCGTTATTTTTCCTTGGTAAAGTGGTCGTTTTTGGTATTTCCGACTCCTGGTCATTATCGTCAACGACCGCCACGAATCAACCCCATTGTTATATCCGCCGTACCCCAAACCTTTCACTCTCCCCCACCGTCACCCCGGCGTGTGGACCTCCATCAGCGCGCAAGCGGGCGGTTCGGCCGGGGTCTACGGGGATAGACAATGAAAGCACCAAACTCAACCGTGTTCACCGCACCATCCCCCACTCGCTCCTATAACCCCGTCACCCCCGCGAACGCGGGGGCCCAGCGGAGTCATCAAAAAAGGAACGGTGGTACATACAAGCCAACCTATCGCAGCTTCGGATTTACCAAAAACCCCGCACCTTCCCCCACCGTCACCCCGGCGTGCGGACCTCTACCAATGAAATAAGCGGGCGGTTCGGCCGGGGTCCACGGGGATAGACAGTAAAGGCACCGAACTCAATCAGTTCGCATGGTGGATAGCAATTCACCCCAAAAAAAGCGGCCGGCCACAAAGGCCGGCCGCAAAAAAGAATGGATTGTGGAAAAACCACGTCTTACTGTTTTTCGCGATCCAACAGGGCCTGGAAGCGGACATTGGCCTGGTCGGCGCGCTGTCTGACGACGGATTCGTCACGGCCTTCGATAGCGGCGGTAACGGCTTCACCGATAATGTCGCGGGCCTGGCTGACGGCGGCGAGAAGCGGCCTGTCGTAGGGGACGCCAGTGGTCGAAGCGGCCACGGCCTTGACCCATTCGGGGTGGAACTTGGCCGTGCCTTCAGGTGTCTCCCACACCGATTGGCGCGGGCACTGGTTGAGGCCGGAACCCTGCATATAGGTGATGCCCTTCTTGTTCGTCATGAATTCCACGAACTGCCAGGCGGCGTCCTTGTTCTTCGAGCCGCTGTAGACACCGAGCGCCCACTGGGAGATGTTGTACATCTTCGCGCCGGCCGGACCGGCGGGGAAGACGGCGACGCCGGTCTTGTCGGCGACGGTGCTTTTGGTCGGGTCGAGCACGTTGGACGAAAGGCTGGACGCATCAATCCAGAACGCGGCTTTACCCTGGGCAAAGATAGCTGCCGCCTGCGGCCACGACATGTTCAAGGCGCCTTCCGGCCCGTAGTTGTGCAGGAGGTCGCCGTACATTTTCATGGCGGCGAGGGCTTCGGGGGTATTGATGGTGGCGTTCATGTCTTTGTCGAAGAAGTCGCCGCCGTAGGAAAACAGGAAGCTGGAAAACTGGGTGACGAGGGGGCTGCGTTGGCCACGGAGGGCGACGCCGGTGATGTCGTTGGCGCGGTCGGTGACTTTGCCGACGACGTCGTACAGTTCATCCATGGTTGTGGGGACCTTGAGGCCCTTGGCTTCCAGCAAGTCCTTCCGGTAGTACATGACATGGCATTCGTTGACGGTGGGGATGGCGACGACGAAACCGTCGAAGGTCACCGCATCGTGGGCGGACTGGGAAAAATCGTCCCAGTCGTAGCCGGCCGTGGCCTTGATGTATGGGGCGAGGTCGGCGTACCAGCCGTTCCGGTGCATAACGCGCGCGTCCTGCGGCGGGCGGGTGGAGAAGACGTCGACGGACGAGCCGCCGGCGGCGAACTCGGTGGTGAGTTTTTGCCCGAGCTGGTCTTCGCCGTACATCTCCAGCTCGACCTTGATGCCGGTTTCTTTCTCGAATTCGGGAATCATATCCCTGATGGCTTCGACATAGGGATGGTTGACGCCGACGACCCTGAGGGTGGTTCCGGCGAGAGCCGGCGCGGCCATAAGGCCGAGGGCGACAAGTAGAGCGGCCACGACTTTCTTCATAACATTCTC
The DNA here is from genome assembly GCA_021205245.1 of Planctomycetaceae bacterium. Taxonomy (GTDB): domain Bacteria; phylum Planctomycetota; class SZUA-567; order SZUA-567; family SZUA-567; genus JAJBSZ01. The sequence continues at coordinate 40,825 of JAJPXZ010000173.1, read as the reverse complement.
CTTATCCGTAGAATTGTTCGCGTGCAGGACGAGTCTGCCGCGCGTGAAACGGTGCCGCCTCACCCGGAAGAGCAGAGTTGTCAGAAGGTGACGAGAGCATTGGGATGGGTTATGAAGGTCGTGAAAGAGGTCTGACAACTTTACGTTATAGTATCCGCGCTGTGGCGTTTTTCGTCAATTGGATTTTTCATAGGGCTGGGAGTACGCGGGGTGGCTGGCCTCACACCGTTTGCCGCAGGTGAATAGAGAATAAGGAACCGGGAAAGCGTTTGCATACGGGGCAGTTCGGCTCTATAGTATACAAATGGTACCATCCGGAAAGAGGTGAAAGTCCATGACTCCACAGGGGGCGACCCGAATTGAGCGGTCCAAGGAGTGGTTGATGAAAAAGGTTGGTTTTACAGGGCTGGTTGCCGCAGCCTTCATGATGACGGTGGGGGGAGTGAACGCGCTGGATTATTTGACCAATAACGGCGCGGCCTTGTCGCAACAGCGTTCGTATCCTCGCGATTTCAGCAATACCTATGTCGGTGAACCCTACGCCGATGTGATGGGCGCTTCCATCACCATTCAGCGCGAGTTCCGCCGGACGCTTCCATCGATCTACAACTACAGTCAAACGGCCCATTATCAGGACAGAGCCGATTACGGCGTCACGGGCGAAGCCTATGCCGACGTCGCCAGCGTCGGAACCTCGTCCGCCGGCTGCCCAACCACCCTGTGCGCTCCGGGCAAACGATGGGTAATGTGGGACGTGCCGTTCTATATGCGTGACAATAAGAAACCGTCCGACGGTGATCTCGGTTACTCCACCGCCGTATCCGGTTTCGCCACCGGCATCAGCCGCATGGTGGGCGATTCCAGCGCCATCGGCCTGGCTGTCGGCTACGACGCCCGCCGCATGACCCCGAAGGGCGAAGGCTACCACTTCCGCAACCGGGCGGATACGCTGCACGTAGCTCTGTTCGGCGGCACTAATATCGGCAACGTGTACATCGACGCCTATGTCGGGTGGTCCCGAGCCTGGAACCGCATGGAGCGTGAGGTTGTGGACGCGGGTGTTCGCGAGGATCTGCACAAAGATAATTACCGCGACAACGTCTACTCCGCCGGAATAAAGGCGAGTTATGTTTGGATTCTCGAAAACGACACCCGCATAACCCCGTCCTTCGGTCTCGACTTCAGCCATGTCCGCATGGATGCAATCACCGAACGGACTCATTCCGGCAATGGTGATAATGCTCTCCGGAGCGGCAAAAGCAGCTATTCGAACCTCGCCATGCCGATCATGGTGTCTGTGAACCGCACCTTCGGGGCCGACTTCATGTCTTTTAAGGGCGCCCGTTCCCTATGGACGCCCGAAGTCCGTGCCGGCTATGTCCCGGTGGTAGGAAGGAGCCGCGCCGATATAGACTTCCATTCGGCTAACAATCTGGATTATTTCACCACCAAATCCGCCAAGTTCACCGGTTCATACGGCACCGCCGGGGCCGGCCTGAAAGTGAAGTTCGCCGATCGCTACATCTTCGAAATCGACTACAACTACACCATCGGCAAAAAATACCAGAACCACTCATTCACCGGCATGTACGGGGTCTCGTTTTAGTCCGATCGATCAGAAAACAACAAGCCAAAGCGCGAAGCGCGTCCGGACGGGCGCGCTTCGCATGTGTCATGGGTATCGCAATTGCGCCATTCCGGCCAGTGCGAACGTATAAGTGGCGGAGAGAGAGGGATTCGAACTTCATGCGGAGAGTTGAAATATTTTATAACATAAAATACCCGCAATAATACCCATGGTTTGGATGGGTAAAGGCGGCATATTTCGAACCAGTCTAAAACGTTCCGAACTAACGAAGAAAAGAGACGAAAATCATCTGGACGCCGGTACTATGGAAAAACGTTTCTCGTAATGCTGACGTATCCTTATCACGCGCCGAAGGCGCATCCGGTCGGTGTTTAGTGGCGAAAGCGGCTCTGCCGCATCGCCACACTTGCTAAGCCAGCATTCTTGGGATTGGCGATTGCCGCATCATCGCATTAAATCCGGCGCTGTCGGATGCTGCACCATTCCCATCCAACTAATGGCCCACATCCACCTCTCGCAGAGTAACCCGTCACACTCACAGCGTAAACAAAAAAGTGTGGACTGACCGCAAGCGTTCTTCTCCCATGCGTTCAGTGATAAGATGGTGAGCGCTCACCAAAATACTTTTTTCGATGCCCTAGTAACAGTGCGATAGATAACAGCGCACCAGCGCCATCGGCCAGCGGAGTAGCAAGCCATACGCCGTTTAGGCCTAAGAGGCGGGGAAATACCAGCAGAAAAACCGTCAGCAGGGCAAATGTACGGACAAAAGATAGAATTGCCGACACCTTGCCGTTTGACAGCGCGGTAAACACTGCCGACGTAAATACCCCAATGCCCCTGAACAGGAAGCAGAACATAAAAATACGGAACCCGTTAACTGCGAGCTGGTAGGTCGGCGAACCTGGTGGTGCATAGAGGCCGGAAATTGCCGGTGCGGTGATGGCGCAAATGCCAAAGAGCACCACGGAGAATAAGCCCACCCAAAACAGGCAGAACTTCATTATTCGTCTCAGTTCTCTTGTGTTTTTCGCCCCGTATTGATAGCTGAGCACTGGGGCTACCCCCATGGAAAAACCCATTGCCAACGTGGTGAATAAATACTGGGTATTGTTCATGATTGTAGCCGCCGCAACACCGTTTTCACCGGCATAACGCATTATCGTTATATTCGATACGTAAATGGTAATGGCGGCGGCGAGCTGGGTGACCATCTCGGAGGACCCATTATAACAGCAAAGGCCCAATTCCTTTGCCCTGATGCCAGGTTTGGTAAAGTGCAAGGTTCCTTTTTGCCGGGAAAACAAAATGAGCCCTGCGATGGTAGCAATGCAGTAGCCGGCGCCGGTACCGATGGCCGCGCCCATAATCCCCAGCTTCACCTCCACAATCAAAAGATAATCCAAAACAAGGTTGGTTACGCCCGCGCCAATCATAACTGCCAGCCCTAGCCGAGGCCTACCTGCTGTAACAAACAAACTTTGGAACAAAACCTGCACGAGTGTGGCAGGAGCAAACCAGAGGAGAAACCCTAAGAACACCCGGCCATAGGGAAGCACTCTGGCGGAGGCTCCGAGCACCAAGAGAAGATCATCCAAAAATATATTTCCGACCAGCGCCAACAGAATTCCAAATGCGCACCCCACCAATACAATGGCTGAAAAATTCCGCCGTGCTTCCTGATTGTTTCCTTCACCCATCTTTTTGGCTATGAGGGCGCTGGCACCTGTGGCAAACATAATGCCCAGCCCCCATAAAATACTGATGACCGGCATGACGATGTTGATGGCGGAGAGTGCATCTGTGCTGACATACCTTGATACAAAGATTGAATCCACGCTTTCATACATAGCGTTGAACAGCATCATGACCATGGTCGGGGCGGCAAAGGCAAGGAGTGAACCCATATTGAATCTTTTTGCCAGCGCGTTTTCTTCTTGTTTACGCAACGTAAAAAACTCCATATAAATAGCTCTTGAGAGAGCAATAAAAAAGGCGGTAAATATACCCGCAGAAATACCCATAAATAGAGCGAATGCCAAGGGAATACCCCGGCATTACCCGAACCATCCATACCTATAAAGCTAAACCCGCCATAGCTTTTTGGCTAATGGCGGGTTATCGCGGTTTAATAATTGGCGGAGAGAGAGGGATTCGAACCCCCGGAGGCTTGCACCTCAGCGGTTTTCAAGACCGCCGCCTTCGACCACTCGGCCATCTCTCCACAGAATGTTGTATATAGGTAACCAGGGGTGATTCGTTAGGTCAGCGTCACCTTGTCGATGACCTCCTTGGCGACGAAAATCGGGCACTCGGCCCGTGTCGCCATGGCGATGGCGTCGGATGGGCGGCAGTCGATTACCAGCTCGCCGCCGTCCCGTTCCACCACCAAAAAGCCGTAGAAGGTACCGTTGCCGTCCTGGTCCTCGACGAGGTCGGAAATCGCCACTCGCGTCAGCCGACCGCCCAGGGCGGTCATCATAGTCATCAGGAGGTCGTGCGTCAATGGGCGGGGCATCGCTTCGCCGTGGATCTGCCGGTTGATGGCCAGCGCCTCGAACAACCCGATATGCACCATAAACGAGCGCCCAGCACCCTCGATTTCCCGCAACACAATCACCTGCGGACTGGAAATGCTGTCAGTCATCAGCAGGATTTGCGCCAACTCGCATTCTATCCATTCGGGCATGCCGCACCGTTCTTTCTCTGCGTCCCAGACGACCGTTTCCCTCCCGACATGTCTTATACGGCCGCTTCCTCGTCATGAAGGAAGGCGCTCATACGCGATGAACGCGCCTGGCGCCATTGTTCCTCAAGGGTCATCGCCAGCGTACCCGCCCGCTCGGCTTCACTCACCGCCTTGACGATTTCGGCGTCATAGACTTTGCCTGCGCCACGGGTCATCTCCAGCACCTTCGCAGCCAGCGCTTCTTTGCTGTCGTCCGCCTCGGTGGCGGCGCTCAGGTCGTGCGCGGCCTGGAAAATGCGCGCGCCGAGCGGGAGTTCGGTACCCAAGAGTCCCTTGGGGCCGGTGCCGTCGTAGCGTTCGAGCTGATAGGCAATCATATCTTCGATTTCGGGGAAGAAAGTCTCCCGCGCCATCAGGTCGACTGTTTCGGCAACGCGTTCCTCCGGCGTACGGCTGGAAGAATCGCCGACCATATCGGAATAATTATGGAGCATACCGGCGAGTTGCAGTTTTTCCAGGACCGACGGACCGAGCTGCAAGGCCCGTCCAATAGCGCGCATGTAGCCGGCGAGGCGTTCGTTCCGTTTCATGATGCCGGGCGTGTTTACATCGGCCGCCCGGAGGAGCATCCGCACTGCGGAAAGCATATATTCGCGTCGCCGCAACTTGGACGCAATGTGCGCCAGGGCCAGGCCCATCTGGTCGGCCATCGCCGCCACCAGTTCCAATTCCTGTTCGGTAAATGAGATGCCCGGGTCGTCGCCGGCGATGTACAGGGCGGCTTCCACCCCTTCATACAATGGCATCGGCGCGCAGATAACCGCGTGGATGTTGTGGCGCATCACCGATTCATTGGACGAGAATCGGTCGTCCCGCATCGCATCGGTGACCAGGAGCGCCCGCTTGTCCTGCAAAACCTTGCGGATAATGGTGCGGGACAATTGCCCCGACTGCCCACCCTTCGGCACATGCGACCCAAGCGTGACAATGCCGCCCTTTTGCGGGTCGCGGCCAAACAGATACGCGCCGTCGGCCCGGAGGGTCTCGACGATAAAGGTGAGGCCCTTTTTGACCAATTCGTCCTCGACGTCTTCGCTTGCCACCAGCCGCGAGAGCCGATAGAGGGCGCGAAGGTGGATTTCCGACGACACGTCGCCTTCGCCGACATTGACGGCGGTCAGGTCTTCGAGGCGCAGTTCGTAAAAGGCCTCGAGTTCATCCTCGGAAAAGTCGAGTTCGTCATCGGCGCGGCCGCCGGCCAGCGGTTCGAAGACGATAACGGTGCCGCCGATCTGGACGCGGTCACCGTCGCGGAGCATTTCCTCGGTGATACGGTTGTCGTTGACGAAGGTGCCGTTTTTGGATTCGAGATCGCGAATAAAGCTCATATCGCCAATCCTGAAAATTTCGGCATGTTGACGCGATGCACCCTTGTCCTGAAGCGACAAGTCGCAGGTCTCGTCCCTACCGATAATCAGGGGCTTTTCGGTGATAGTGAATGTCTGTCCCTGGCTGGGCCCGTTTTTAACCCGAATGCCTGGCATAGTGTTCCTTTGTGTTGGGGCAGGCGAGCTGCCCGGGTATCCACCCATTGTGCGGATTTGGACACAAAAAGGCAAGTGGTAGACCTGCCTGACCGTTCCCCTCAGGCAATCTTCAACCGAGCCGCCACCGCCAACTGGTCGGCCATCTCATTTTCCGGATGACCGGCGTGGCCGCGAATCCATTCCCACCGCACCTGGTGCGGTTGCATGGCGTCCATAAGGGCGCGCCAGAGGTCCTCGTTCTTCACCGGCTGTTTAGAAGCGGTGCGCCAGCCGTTTTTTTGCCAATTCTTGAGCCAGCCCTTGGCAAAGGCATCGACGATATAGCGGCTATCGGTGGTAACCACCACCCGGCACGGCATTTTTAACGCTTTAAGCCCTTCGATAACCGCAGTGAGTTCCATGCGGTTGTTGGTGGTGTTTTTTTCCGCGCCGGACATGCGCTTGATCAGATTCTGCTCCCGGCAACGGAGGATGGTGCCCCATCCGCCGGGTCCGGGGTTACCCGAACACGCGCCGTCCGCGTAGAGTTCCACCGCTACTTCCGCCGCCTCACCAGCCATCGTCATTTTCCTATGCAAAACCGGGAGAAAATTCGTCCAAGCGCTTCCTCGGCATAGCCTTCCCCTACCATACGGGAAAAGCAGAGCACGCCGTGGCGGAGTTCTTCTGCCGCCAGTTCCAACCTGTTGCCAAGGCTTAAATCCGCTGCGGCCCGGCGGCAACATTCCCGTGCAGCCGCCAGTTCCAGGAGTTCCCGACGGTTCCAGCCGCCGTCCCCCGATAACGCACCCGCCAGCCGCGCGATCTCGGTCCGCAATGCAACGATGCCGTCGCCGGTCGATGCGCTGACGGCGATGTCACCGAGAAGCGTCGCTTCGGCACCGTCCAGCAGTGCCGCCGCCTGGTGGGCATCGGTTCGGGGCGGCAGGTCGGATTTATTCAGGACCAGGAGCACCCCGCCGGTAAGGGACGAGGCGAACTCGACATCCCGTTTGTCGAGGTGGCGCGACGCATCCACCACCCACAGGACGATGTCGTCGCCCCCGGTCACCTTGCCGCCTCGGGTAGCCGCGTCGCCGCCTTGGCCGGAAGTATCGGGGTCGAAGCCGGGGTTGTCGCTCAGTTCCACCTCAATACTGTCGCATACCACTGGACGACGGATGCTGTCCCGGGTCGTGGAGGCGTCCTCCGAAACCAGCACCGCATCTTCGCCCAGCAGGGCATTGAACAACGAACTTTTGCCCGCGTTGGTCAAACCGGCGAGGGCGACGCGTCGGCCGGCTCGTTCCGGGGTATGATCGCCGCGTGCGCGGGCCGACGCGGTGAGTTGTTCCGCCAAACCGGCGAGATCGGCTTCGATGCCGGGTTCCAATTCCTCGTCGGAAAAATCCAGAACCGCTTCGACCCGTGCGGCAATGTCCAGGAGATCATCCCGCCAGCGGCGGATAGCCGCGCCTTCGCGGTCGCCCAGGCGCGACAAGGCCTGGCGGCGTTCCGCGTCGGTGGTCGAGCGGATCAGCCTTTCCACCGCTTCGGCCTGGCCAAGGCCGATGCGTCCGTTCCGGAATGCCCGAAAGGTGAATTCCCCCGGAGCCGCCGCCCGCGCCCCGGCATCGACAAGGGCGGTCAAGGCGGCCTGCAGTAGCGGCGGCGAGCCCGGCAGGTGGATTTCCGCCATCGGCTCGCGGGTATAGGTTGCCGGGGCGGGCATGACCAGCACCCGCGCCGGGCACGATAGCACGTCGCCGGCAAGAGGAACTCGCATCACACTCTCGACGACACACCGCGTGCGCGGGCCAGGAGCATTGGAAATATCGCTCACCGCCCCGAGAATGGCAAAAGCATTGTCGCCCGACAGCCGCAACGCGCCCACCGGCGACGGGCCGGGGGGCGTACCGATTTGCGCAATATCGTCGTGGGAAAAATACGGCACTAAAATTCCTTGGCTCGTTCGCTTTCGATATAGACAAGCGAGTGGGCAGGCCCCTTGTTCATGCCTGGGCAGCGGGTGGCGGCGTCTTCCCAGCGGCCCGGCGAGGCGAGGTTTTCGTCCCACCACGGCCAGGTGCGGCATTGAATCGGGCGCTTATGATAGACGAGGCAGCCGCCCTTCGCATCGAGAAGCGGGCAATCGCCGTGGACACCGTCGACCAGCGCCAGCCCGGACGGCGTCTGCCGCAGCATGGTGGCGGCGAAGCGGTCGAACTCCATGGCAATCGCGGCGGCTATTTCCTGCGCTTCCTGCATTGTGACCCAGACATAGCCCCCCGGACCCCGGCAGCAATCGCCGCATCCCTGGCATTGAAAGTGCAGGCCTTCGGCATACCATGGCCGTTTGGGGGTGGTCGACATCTCGTTCTCCAATTCCGTGACAATCCGCAGCGCGGCGGGTTCCCCACCCGCATGGATGTCTAGTTTTAGTCATGGAGAGGGCGCGGGACAAGGGTTTTATTGCGGCCACTGAAAACGGGAACCGCCCAGCCGGACGATTCCCGAAAGATAATAACGCACGCCTGAACAGGTTAGCCAACCAACTCCAGCAACTGTTTAACATTCTTCTTCCCGAACGAAACCGTCTCGCCATTGACGACCACGCAGGGAACACTCATGACCTTGTACTGGTCGCGCAGGTCGGGGAAGTGGTTGAGGTCATACGCTTCGGCGGTAATGTTCGGGTTCTCGGCCGCCATGCGTTGCGCTGCCTTGACCGTATCCGGACACATGGTACAGGTAAGGGAAACAAGCACCTGGATTTCAGTCGGTTTTGAAATCGCCCTAATTGCCTCCAACGTCTCCGCATCCAACGGTTGTCCCGGACCAGATGCGTTATACAACCCAAGCGCAAAAGAGGTGAACTCGTGACCGCCCGGCACGCCGTGGAAGGCAATGCCGGTATCTGTCTCGTCGGCACGGAAGACACGGACGCACGGCGGCAGCGGGTCTTCCTTCTCTTCGCCCTGGATAACCTCGACCGTGAGCTTGTCCGTCAATTTGACCAACTCCTCCATGTAATGCAGGAGTTCCGCCGACACCGGCCGGTCGTCCAAGCTGAGGCGCAGGATAAGCGGATTGGCCATTTTTTCGAACAAAGGCGCAAGCTGCGCCCGCATATCGGCGGAAAACAGATCGTCCGAATCGGCGGGCGGCGGTTCTTCCGGTTCGGGCCTGCCGGTCGGCTCGGCCATAACCGGGCGGATGCCGGTCTTTTTCTGGAGCACCCCGGCGTACTTTTCCAGTTCAGTCGCCGCGATCGCTCCGTCCGCGACAGCCGTCACCACCTGGCGGAGGTTCTTGACGCAGACATCGCCGGCGGCATAAAGGCCTTCGACGTTTGTCTGCTGGTTACGGTCGACGATGACATATCCGTACTCGTCCAGCGTGGCGATATCCTTGATCAGGGATGTGGCGGGAGCATACCCCGCGAAGACGAAAATGCCAAAAGTATCGCCGTCCGGCGCGCGGTATTCGGTCACCTCGCCGGTGGCGGTGTTTTTATACCGGAGCGCCCGCAGGGCGGTGTCGCCCGACGCTTCCTCGATAACGGTATTGCAGAGGACGGTGATGTTTTCGTGATTCCGGGCGAGATCGGCCGCGCTTTTGGCGCAACTGAAGTCGTCCTTCCGGATCAGGATGGTGACGTGGCTGGCGTATTTCGTGAGGAACACGGCCTCCTCGGCAGCAGCAAAGCCGCCTCCAACCACAAACACCTCCTTGCCGGTAAAAAACTCGCCGTCGCAAGTGGCGCAATAGGCAACGCCGCGACCCTGGAATTCGAGTTCTCCCGTAAACCCGACCGTCCGCGGATGCGCGCCGGTCGCCACCAGAACGCCGAAGCAACGGAGGGTTTTGCCGCTGGTGCGAACGGTTTTAATGTCGCCGGAACAGTCCAGGGATTCGACTTCGGCCAGGAGGAACTCAGCGCCGAAGTTGTGGGCCTGACGGCGCATCGTCTCGGTGATGTCCCCGCCGGCGGCGCGTTCGACCCCGGGATAATTGACGACTTCGTGGGTAATGGTTATCTGGCCGCCGAAGTGGTCTTTCTCGACCACCACCACCCGATAGCGGGCGCGGGCGAGATAAAGGGCGGCGGTGAGGCCGGCCGGTCCGCCGCCGATAATGACGACATCATAAAAGTCTTCCATAGGGTCTCCATACAGAAGCCATGATATGCGCGAACCGTCCCGATAATGGTCGGGACGGTTCGCGCTGAGGAGGAAAGGATTTAGAGCTGGCCAACCAGGTCCAGGCTGGGCTTCAGCGTCTGCACGCCCGGCTGCCATTTGGCGGGGCAGACTTCGCCGTCGTGCCCGGCGACGAACTGACTCGCCTGCACGCGGCGGAACAGTTCGTCAGCGTTACGGCCGACGCTGCCGGCGGTTACTTCGTAGGCCACGATCTTGCCTTCCGGGTTGACGATAAAGCTGCCGCGCTCGGCCACGCCGGCATCTTTAATATAGACCTTGAAGTCCTTGGCAAGCACGTGGGTTGGGTCGGCGAGCATGGGGTACTTGATCTTTTTAATCGTATCGGACGCGTCGTGCCAGGCTTTGTGGACAAAGTGGGTATCGCAGGAGACCGAGTAAATTTCGCAGCCGGCGGCCTTGAAATCCTCATACTTATTGGCGAGGTCTTCCAGTTCGGTGGGGCAGACGAAGGTAAAGTCGGCCGGGTAGAAAAAGAAGACGCTCCATTTGCCCAGGATATCCTTTTTGCTGACGGTCTTGAACTCATCGTTGTGATAGGCCTGGACCGAGAAATCGCCCACTTCCTTGTTAATCATCGACATGTTTTGCTCCTAAAACCCAAAGGGTAAAAAAAAGTAAATCGCGGTAATTCATAATTAGTAATCATTACTATTTATACAACCTCATTGCTCCATTAGCAAGGGGGAAAACCAGATTTTTTTTCGCTGCGAGGCAGCCTTACGCCACTATGTGTCTATTAAGGAACGGGGAGTGTTTGCCTGAGGAGCGAAATTTATGGAGTTGTGGCGGAAAGGAGGGTTTTTTTCTGGACATGGACAGCGGTATTTGTAAGATATTCCCTTCGCTGCATCGCTTAGGCGAGGTGGCGACTTGATGTGACATATTCCCCTGTAGCTCAGCTGGTAGAGCGTCGGACTGTTAATCCGCAGGTCGCTGGTTCGAATCCAGCCGGGGGAGCCATAATAACAGTTGGAACCATCCATCAGGATGGTTCCAATTTTTATTGGCATACAAGAATATGAGCAGCCAGTAACAAAGCCGCAGGTGATGTGTTTTTCAAACGCCTACCTTTGAATCCGCTATCAGAATTTCAACCAGAGCATAATACTCATCCTCGGCCCTGTCTTCACTCTCCAGTGCCTTGGCGAGTGGAAAATCGCCGCTGATGGCAGCCAGTGCCTTCTCGTCCATGTCTTCCAAATGGAAGGTGAGCGCGTCAATGATATTGGCGCGCGTTTCCTCGATGGTGGCCCCTGTGCTGATGCAGCCCGGCACCTCGGGGGCGTACGCGCCGTAGTTGCTATCCGCCTTCTCAATGCACACCCATATTTTCTTGACCATAACCGTCTCCTATTTCAACCCTGCCTGCCGCATGATACTGTCCCATGTCTTCGGCGGAACATCGTCGGCGGGGTGGCCGGGAATGGTGACCGCACCGGACTTCGCCGGATGTTTGAACTTACGGTGGCTGCCGCGCTGATCCACTTGTACCCAGCCATCCTTTTCAATTAGTTTTATAATATCGCGGATCTTGCCCTTGGTCGCCATTTCCTTTTTGTCTTATCATGATCTGATCATACCCCTACGACTTTCCAATCCGCAACTGTTTCCGGCCGCGCCTTTGGGTCAATCCTCGCAACTGGGTCGACTGGTTCTGGATGACGCCGGCGATGTCGCTGACCCGGCGGGACACAACCGTAGCCGACTGGAGGTTCTCGGTGATCTGGTTGAGGCTGGCATGTACCTGGCGGACGCCCTGGGTCAGGTTGTCGGCCAGACGCGCGACCTCGTCGGAGTTGCGGGTCAACATGTCGGCGCCCTCGCTGATACCCTTCAGCCGTTCGGCAAGCATTTCGATGGACGTGGCCGCGTCGCCGATGCGTTCGGTCATTTCGGTAATCATGGTTGAGGTTTCACCAGCCGCCTTGGCGGATCGCTGGGCAAGGCGGCGGACCTCGTCGGCGACGACGGCAAAGCCGCGCCCGTGCCTGCCCGCGCGTGCGGATTCGACCGCCGCGTTCAGGGCAAGGAGGTTGGTCTGGAACGCAATCTCGTCGATGAGGCGGATGACGCTGGCCACCTTCTCGCCAGAATCCCGCACCTTGCGCATCGCCTCTGCCGCGCCTTCCGCTTCCACGGCGCTGCTGCCGGACGTCTCCCTCGTCATGGCCGCCATCTGGTGGCTCCGCTCGGCGGATTTCGAATACTCCGCCGACATTTCACCCATGTCCTGGGCCGTGACGGTTATTTCCTCAATGGCGGCGGTTATTTGCATGGTGCTTGCGGACATCTCCTGCGAGGCAGAATAGATATCGTCGGAATTGGCGTCCAGGGCCAGCGCGGTATTCTGTGCATCCTGCAGAGTCAACGCAATGTTCCGGGCGTTGGTGGTGTCTATGCCGATAACCAGTCGGCCGAGATAGGTGTTTGTCGAATCCAGCAGCCGGCAGGAGGTGATGCTGTAGGCCGCGCCGTTGTCCTGGACAAAATCCTCGGTGATGATTTCGGGAACGCTTTCCTGGTTCGACCGTCGGCAAAAGGCCGCTTCGTCGGGGAAAAGGGTCTCCTCCACCGTAGCGCCGACAAACTCTTCTCTACCTCGATTGGTGAACAGACGCTTGAGGGTCGAATTGACATAACCCCAGGCATTGTCCTTCCCGACTATACCCAGCGGAAGCGGTACGCGGTCAAGAATAGCCCGGTACCAGTCCTCATTTTGGACCAGACTTTTGCCCGTCAGCCGGGCGATGAAATACCCGAACAGCAGCGCCAGCAGCAGTAACCCGGCGAAGACCGGGAGTTGTCCGGCCATGGCCCGCTGCGCCTCGGCATAGAGGTCTGCTTCAGGGAGGAACGCCACCACCGACCAGTACTGTACCGGAAGATCGTGGGAGACGGGCCGACTCACCACAAAGGTGGGTTGCTGGTCCCTTCCCAGAAGAATAGTCCCGGAAAAGACCCGACTGGCTGCGACGGCACTGGCGAGCTCGGGGTGCGCGCCCGGTTTCAGGTGCGGAATGAGAGAGGGATCGGGACTCTGGATGACCAGGTCCGAGAGGTCCATCCCTTGTGGTACGCCGATACAGGCTCCTTCCGGCGACACAAACATGGCGTTCAGTTTACTGATTTGGCCGGAAGCCTGTCTCTTGGCGGCGGTGACTTCCTGGTAACGGGTAACGCAGAAGCGAAGATACACCGCGCCGATGATTTCGTCCCCATAGGTCAGAGGTTGGGCAACCATGAACACCGAGCGGGGAATGGGGTTGCCGCCGGGATTGTCCGCCAGGACCATGTACGGTTCGTCCCAGGTGGTTATTCCCTCTTCGGAGGCCCGTTGCCACCAGCCGCTCTCCCGCAGTTCCCGAGGCGTCATGGGCGGGGTCTGCCCCAGCACGCCGCCTTTTCGGGTGTAGACGATGCTCACGTTGCCGTCGGCGTTGACATTGACCGGATCGTCCTCCGCCGTAACCGGATATACGCCCGGCTTCAGTACAACGCCGTAGCCGCGCACGGTAATGTTGGCGCTGTCCAGGACGCTTCCAACATATGAACTAAGGCGAGTAAGATTTGCCGGGGCATGGTCGCTGTCGCCGATGGAGAGTTCGGACTGGACGCGTGAAATCAGGCTGCGCATAAGCGAGGCGGATTCCATAAACGCCGTGCTGTAGCCGTCTGCCTCGATAACGGTCATTTCCCGGAAGAGGTCTCTACTCTTGTCGAGGATAAACCCTTCCGTCTGTTTGCGGGTAACGAAGATGGTAATGACAAGCGAAAGCAGGCTGACGCCGACGACGGCGGCGATAACCCGCCACTTGATATCAAGAAAGGTATGCATGTGGGCCCCGTTACTGTCGGTATGTGATTTATCATATGGTAGGGACGAAGGGGCGTTTTTGCAACGGATATTAGTGGTCTGTCATGTCTAACGGGTATTAATGAACCCTTAAGACTGAGTGAGAGTCTTTTCGGGCTATGGATTTATAAGTGACCGACTAACCATGAGGTTAGTTGATCAACCGCGCCGGTGATCGTTCGCCGGTTCGCACGAAAGAAGCTTTCGGAGTGCAACCGTATCTTCTCACCTTATCCATTTTAAGGCGGTTGACCAGCCCAGTCCACGGCATCATAAAAACCCCGTCCATATAAACACCGATTCGCCCGAATGTTTATCGTGGCACCTATTTCATTGTCTGTGAATGACTTGACATGTGTCCTGTAGTTGGTTATTGATGCCACACGAACCGGAAACCATAGAGGAGTGGGTTAAACAATGATAAGAACATACCGCGAACACGATTTTGAGGAGCTGCTGAGGCTCAGATGCTTGCTCTACCCAAAGCATTCCACGCAGGAACTGCGGGACGAGGTGACGGCGTTTTTCTACCATCCGCATGCGAACCGGTTTAGGAATTACGATCTGTGGACCAGCTTGGTATATGGGCGCGGTGACGGTCGATTAGGTGGATTTATTGAAATCGGCTTTGTCAGCGCGGTCGATTATGAAGAGAAATTGGAGGATTTTCGCAACACGGCGTATGGTGATGAGGTGCGGCAGCGACTCGCCGCCAACCTCCCGATTCCTGTTGTCGAATCGTGGTATGTGGACGAGGATCTGAGAAGGAAGCGGATCGGCGCGCAACTCATGCTCCACGCCGCACAATGGGTAAGGGAGCATGGCTGTCTGTTCATCCTGTCGGATACGGATGATTTCCGCGATGTGTCCAAGAAAGCCCATCAATCACTCGGCTTTGACACCTATCATATCGATGCCGAGGGATGCCATTATTTCTTTAAACGTCTTATCTAATTTTCAACAGGCCAAGCTATTTGCGAGACATTTTGGTTAGGAAGGATTCAGGCGAGAGAACTTGGGTGTCCTGGCCTGGTATTTCCAAGAGATGCCTGTCTCGTGTAACGATGCAATCGGCGTGGGACCGCATGCCACAGACCAGCAGGATAGCATCCTCGTAATCGTCGATGGGAAAATCAAGGGCGTCCAAGCAATCGCGGCCACGGATATCAATGATGGAAAACGTCGCGAGAAGAATCCGCATAGCCTCTCGTGCTTCGGATTCGTCGCGGTTCTTTCGTATGATGTAGTAAATATCCGTGATGCTATTGGCGGTGAGAAAGGCGGTTATTCTCTTATCCTTAATGAGCTCAAAGATAGATTCGGCATGTGCACGAAACGGTTCCCTGGCTGCGAGAGCGTCCAAGACGATGTTGGTATCGAGAAGGACATTCATTGCATTCTCTCGTGGAGACGCTCCTCGCGAGCGGTGTCGAGATCCACGTCCTGCGGGAGAAAGCCGATTAAGGACATGATATCAGGTGTGGTGCTTACAATTTTGGCAATAGGCCGTCCGCGTTTCGTGATATAGACCGTCTCGTCGCCTGCGGCGATTTCCACATACTTACCGGTATGGGATTTAAGTTCTGATAGACTGATTTTTATCATGACCGTACTCCTTAAAGCATTCGAATATTTCTACCCATATGTCCTTGTGGTGTCAATTCAATAGTACCATTCATTCGGATTGAATAGTACTATTAATACAACAGGAATGGTACCGTAAATTTGAGGCTATAGCCGAGAAGTTCAGTACATAGGGGAAAGTATAGCAAATCCGTGGACACGTAAGTCGTTGTTCATCAAGTTGTTAAGACCCTCACCGCAGCAGCGCCCCATATGTCGGCCCCTGGCGTTGGGTAACCACATTCGTGAACGGCACCACCGTTTTTGCCCTGGCGAGAGGCGGAAGCACCAGCGCGCTCGCGCCCTGTTCGACCCCGACAAAGGTGGTTGTCATGATGCCGCCGTCGGGAGTGACAACGGCGGCGCAGTCCTCGTCAACACTGTTATTGACGCGGACCACGTACATCTTGTTTTCCGCCGCCCTGGTCTGGAGCACTTTCGTGTTCATGGGGCGTGGCGTGGAGTCGAACCATATCAGCACCTCGCAGCCCAGCACCATACTAACGCGGGACACCTCGGGGATGTACGCTTCGTCATTGAATATCGCCCCGATTTTCCCAACCGGGGTATCGGCGACGGCAATCTCCCCAGCCGCATCGGCAGCCGCGCCGTGGGTTTGCTGGAATTCTCCGTAAATCCTCCCGTTGTCACAGACGACCGCACCATACCCGTCCGGCTGCGGCGCGGCAAGCACCGCCAGCATGCCCTCGGACAATCGCGGCTGCACCGCCCCAACGATATCGGCGAGGACGCCGTGCCGCGCTGGCGGCAGGCAAAGCAGCCGAGTCCCCAGGAGTGACGCCGCATGGCAAAACTTCGCCGCCTTGTCCACATACTCGCCCGCCGAATCGGCGGCGAATTGTACCGCCGTCACCAGCGCCTCGGCGTCGGCAAAGGTACCTATTCCCGAATGCATGGAGGCATGGACGGGAAGATCTTCCGTTGGCCTGGCCAGCGCCGAGTACAGGGCAGGCCGGCGTTCCGGCAGCGCCGGGCGGGAAGCATTCAGATCGATATCGCAGTACACAATCTCCGCCTTGTCCGGCGACGCTTCGGCGACGATATCCCCCATCGGATTGATAACCATGCTGCGGCCGAGATAACTCACCGTCTGCGCTTCGAGGCCCACCTTATCCGGCATAAGTATCCAGACGCCATTTTCACGAGCGCGGACCGGCAGCATAAAAGCGTACTGGAGGTTCATGAGTCCTGCGGGTTGAGGAGCGGCGGCGGCGAGGTTGACGATATCGATAATGGCCTTCGCCCCGTCCAGCGCCAGTATACGGGCGATCTCAGGCAGCCTGGCGTCGGCGCATATCATCATGCCCATCCGGCCGAACTTCGTATCGAATGCCTGGTAGGAATCTCCCGGCGTAAACCACTGGCTATCGAAATGCCACAGTGCCGACTTGTAGGCGCGCCCCAGTTCGATTCCCCGGTCGTCATAGAGTATGGCGGCGTTGAAGATCTCCTCGCCAACCGGCAACGCCACGCCTGCCACGATGTGAACCCCGTTTCGGCGAGCGAGGGAGGCCATCGCCTTCAGATAGTCGTCCGAGCGGGCAAGCGCCTTTTTCTGCATGGCGGGGTCGATGCCAAGGAAATAGGCAGGATAGGCCGCTTCCGGCTGGGCAATAAGATCCGCTCCGCCGGCAATTGCCTCTTCTGTCAAAGCCACCATGGCGTCAAAAACCGCATCGTACTCGGCAATGCCCTGCGCCATTTGTTGAATGCACGCCACTCTCATTATTCACCAGCTCTCTATGGAACGAGGGAAGTCGTCCCTTAAGTATAATAAAACGGGACCAATAAGGTCCCGTACGAAAACAAACAACGGTCAATACCCAGCGCCCCACCCCTAAACCGAAACCTCGGCCAGATTCATCACTGTGTCCCGTTCGATCAGGGTGGGCGGGAATTGCAGAGACACATCCTCGTTCGGGTTCTTGATCAGCCGGAGCAATGCCTCCACGGCGGCGCGGCCGAGGATGGCCTTGGGGTTATCAATTGTTGTAAACGGCTTTATGCCGCTGAGGTCGTGCGTGTCGTCGTACCCGACAATCGAAATATCCTCCGGCACCCGTATCTGCCGCGCCTGCAGGAAAGGATAGAGCCGGCTGGCGGTCTCGTCGTTGTAGCAGACGACGGCGATGCAGCCCTCGAGCGCGCGCAGGACGCGCTGGCTGCCGGCCTCTGTGAACAGGGTGGGGAATTCCTCGTCGAAATACCAGAGCAGGTTGGTTTCGTCCAGGTGGATGCCGTTCCGGCTCAACCCACCGGCGTAACCGTGAAAGCGCCGCACTCCGGTCTGTTCGTCCGATTTGAAAAAGCCGGCAATGCGTCGGTGGCCGTTGGCGGCGAGATGGTCGACCAGCATTGCCGCGCCTTCGTAATCGCTGACGCCGATAGTGGGGAACGAGAAGCCGGACAGGGTGGCGTGGGTGAGCACGCACGGCAGCTTGGCTTCGATGCGCCGATACAGGTCGGCATTGACCAACGGCCAGCCCGAGCGGGTCGGCTCGATAATCAGCCCGGCGATGTTGGTGGAAAGAAGTTCGGCGAGGACTTGGCGTTCCTTGTCAATCTTGTTGTAGGTGATGCGGTAGACCATGGTGTAATCGTGTTCGAACAGACACTCGCTGATCCCCATCAATACTTCCGGATAAATGTAGTTCGAACAGCGGGGCAGGACCACCCCGATGCTGCGGGACCCCACCGGCTCGCTCGAATGCGGCGAGGCATCGATGGAGTCCGCAACATACGTCCCGCTCCCTTGGATACGCACCAGGTATCCCTGCTCGACCAGGAGGCGGACAGCCTGCCTGACGGTATTTCTGCCCAGGGAATAGCGGCTGGCCAGTTCCTCCTCGGTGGGAATTTGTTGTCCAGGCGCACGGATGCCGAGTTCAATCTCACTCCGCAGCCGTTCGGCAAGGTGGCGATATTTATAGCCCGACACGTGACCCCCAAGTCAGAGATATACCGAAGACACTATAAATTTCGGCTTTTACCTCACTGTAATTCGCGTCATTCGTTCCTTGCAGCAAAGGAGTTCTACGCTACCTCGTTTTTCACATTGACCGAATTTTTAGCGAATTTCAGTATAATCCGATTTTCGCTTACAGCGCCTGCTGCTTTTCTTCCGCTTCCATCGCCTTGGCCTGTTCGTTGCGTTCGAGGTTGTAGGCGGCCCGGCCACGCATCACGTCGATATAAACGGCGAGGATAATGACCGCGCCAATCACCACTTGGGTGACGTCCGACTTCGCGCCCAACAGGTTCAGGCCGTTACGGAGCACGCCAATCATCAACGCGCCGATGAGCGTCCCCAACACCGACCCCACGCCGCCGTTGAACGACGCGCCGCCGATGACGCAGGCGGCGATGGCGTCCATCTCGTACTTGTCGCCCGACAGCGCATAGGCGGTGGAGATGCGGCCCAGCAGCACGATGCCTGCCAGGGCGGCCATGAAACCGGATACAATGTAGACGAAACAGACCGTTCGGTCAACGTCGATGCCGGAAAGCCGCGCCGCTTCGCGGTTGCCGCCGACAGCGTAAATCTGCCGCCCCAGCGTGGTCCGGTTCAGGAGGACCGAGTAGAGGAGGCACATAATAATGACGAGGATGAAGCACGCCGGGAACACCAGGTTGGCCCGGCCCAGCCACAGCACCGAGCCGTCAAATCCGGTGATGGGCCTCGCGCCGGTGATGATGAGGCAGACGCCCCGGATGATCATCATCATACCAAGGGTCGAGACAAAGGGGTGGGGCAGCTTGGCCTTTGTGAAGAGGAGGCCGTTCACCAATCCCACCGCCAGCCCGCACGCCAGCCCGATCGGAATCAACACGACGGCGGACTGGATGCCGAACGCCTTCATCACCACCGCCATGACGCAGGCCGACAACGCCACCACCGAGCCGACCGACAGGTCGATGCCGCCGGTCAGGAGCACGAACAGCATGCCCAGCGCGACCAGCGCATTGATGGATGACTGGCGCAAAACATTCATGATGTTGTCGTGGTAGATAAAGCGGTTCGTCACCACCGCGAGGATAATGACAAGAATCGCCAGGGCGATCAACGGGCCGAACCACGCCGGCATCGACTTCTTGTTCCGCTTCATTTGATTCCTCCCCAAGCCGCCTTCATGATGTCTTCCTGATTGAACGTCGGGTCGCTCCGGTCCATGGTCGCGGTGATGCGGCCGCGCCGCATGACGATGACCCGGTCGCACATGCCGAGCAATTCGGGCAGTTCTGACGAAATCATGATGACGCATTTTCCTTCGGCTATCAGCCGATTCATGACGGTATAGACTTCGATTTTCGCCCCAACGTCGATGCCGCGCGTCGGCTCGTCGAAAATGTAAATCTCCATTTCGGCGTTGGTCCACTTGCCGATCACCACCTTCTGCTGATTGCCGCCGCTCAATTGGCTCACGGTCGAATGGATGGACGGCGTCTTGATGTTCAAGCGCCGCACCAAGTCGTTGCTCTTCTGCTCCATCGAGCGCACGTTCAGGAAGCCGCGGCTACTGTTCGATTTCAGCGTCGCCATGGAGATGTTCCGTTCCACCGACTGCGCCAGCACCAACCCCTGCGCCTTCCTGTCTTCGGTAAGGAGGGCGACGCCGTGGCCGATGGCGTCCTTCGGCATACGGACGGCGACCTTTTGCCCGTTGACGAAAATCTCGCCGCGGTCCACCGGATCCGCCCCAAATATGGCGCGGAACAATTCGGTCCGGCCCGCGCCGACCAACCCGGCGAAGCCGAGTATCTCGCCCCTGCGGGCGGTAAAACTGATGTTTTTGAATCGTCCCCGGCTGGAGAGATTCCGGACATCAAGCGCGACCGCGCCCGGCGTCGTCTCCTGTTTGGGGAAGAGGTTGGTGAGCGACCGCCCCACCATGTGGGTGATGAGGTCGTCCTTGGTCATGGACGTCATCGGACCGGTGATGATGTGCTTGGCGTCCCGCATCACCGTCACCACGTCGCAGAGTTCAAACAGCTCCTCCAGACGGTGGGACACATAGAGTATGGCCAGCCCCTTGTCACGGAGGGCGCGGAGGATGGCAAACAGTTCCGACGTCTCCCGCTCGCCCAGGCTGGAGGTCGGTTCGTCGAGAATAAGCACCCGTGCGTTTTGCAGTACCGCCTTCCCAATCTCGACCATCTGCTGCTGGCCCATACCCAAGAGGCCGCACTTGACCGTCGGGTCGATGTCCTGGTTCATGGACAGCATGACCTCCCGGGTGCGGGCGTTCATGGAGGCGTAGTCGAGCAGGCGCGAATTCTGTTTTTTGGTGAAATTGCCAAGGAAGAGGTTGTCGGCGACAGACATGTCCTTGACGATGTTCAGTTCCTGATAGACGCAGGCTATCCCTTGGTGTTTGGCGGCGAGGGGACTGGCGAAAACGGTCTCCCGCCCGCCGACGGATATGGTGCCGCCGTCTGGTTTATGGACGCCGGTCAGCACCTTGATCAGGGTCGATTTTCCCGCCCCGTTTTCGCCTACCAAGCCGTGAATCTCGCCGGCGCGCAGTTGCAACGACATGTTCTTCAGCGCTGTCACGCCGGGGAAGACTTTGTAAATATTGTGGAGTTCGGCAACGATATCACCCACTTTTCAGCTCCTCGTACTGTGCGGACGGCGCGTGAGCGCAGCGCCGTCCGCGATGGGGGTTACTTCAGAAAGCTGGCGGCGTTTTCCTTGGTGATGATGTCGACGCCGGTGTCGTAATAATTCTCGAGCTTTTTGCCTTCGAAGTGATCGCGTGCGTACATGACGGCGTCGTAGCCGATTTTCAGCGGACGCTGCGCGCCGGTGAAGGTCATGGTGCCGTCGCGGACCGCTTCGATGATGGCGGTGTTGCCGTCGAATCCCTGGGTGCGGATTTTCTCGAGCGCGCCGGCGTTGATGACCGCCGACATGACGCCAAGGGCCTGCGAATCGGAGGTGGAGATAATGCCCTGGATACCGTCGATGCCGTATTTCTGAATCCAGTTTTCGGTCAGGGTGGCGGAGCGGTCGGCCGAGTTGGCCGCGTCCTGAACGTCGACGACGGTGACGCCCGCACCTTCCATGACATCGACAAAGCCCTGGGTGCGCTGGTTGTGGTTCTCCGCGCCAAGCATGCCGCGCACGATGGCGACATTGGCGGTTTTCGGATCGTCAAGGGTGGTGATGAAATGCTCGCCCATGGTTTTCGCGGCGTTGTAGTTGCCGGTACCGATGGCGAAGAGCATTTTCGGATAATTCTGGTAATCGGAATAATCGACGAAAATGACCTTGATGCCACGGTCGATAGCGCGGTCGAGAGGCTCCTTGACCGTGTCCAGGAGGGTGGGGGCGATGAGGAGCACGTCGACCCGACCGGTGATCATGTCCTCAATCATTTCCACCTGCCGGGCCGCTTCCGTCTCGGCGTCGGGCGCGGTGGCCATGATTTCCAGCCCCAATTCCTTTGCCGCCTTTTCAGCGCCTTCAATAACGGCGTTCTGGAACTCGTCGAAGGACTTCATGATAACGCCGACCTTCTTGAACTCGCCGGCCAGCGCCGTGTTGATCGACAGCACGAAAGCCATTACCGCGACGATGCACCCGGTCTTCCACATACGGTGTTGCATAGATTTCTCCTTAGGCCAAAAGGGTATACTCTCCCCGTGGGGAGTCGAATAACAGAGGCTGGCTGGGTTAGGAGAGGGGGAAGAATTCCCCGGCGAGGACGATGTCCCGGGCCAAGAGCGCGAAGGGATCGCTGTCTAGATCGCTCATTGGCCGGCAGTTGTAGTAGTTTTCGAGGATAAGCCATTCACTGCAGCGCGTTTCCTTGATGACCTCGGCGGTCTCGCGGAAGTTCGTCTCGCCGCAGCCCAGAAGCGCCGAGCTGATGTGGCCGTTGTAGCCGTCCTTAAGGTGGAGTTGCACAACGTGGCGGTGAATTTTCCGCAGCACATCGGGCTGCGAATAGCCTTTGTTCAGGAAGTAGTTCTGGGTGTCGTAAAAGATGCGGAAATTGTCGCACGCGACTTCGGCCACCATGCGCTCCGTGTCCTCGGGCGAACAGTCGTTTTCCGATGCGATGACGATGCCGTGTTCGGCCGCGAGGCGGCAGGCCATGCGCAGCTTTTCGCAGGTGTTTCTGAGGGTGACGTCGTCGGTGATGGCGCCGTTCACAAAGCTGGGAATCTGCACCAGCGGAATCTTCATAGACGCCGCCGTCGCGACGCCTTTTTTCAGACATTCGACCGCGATAACGCCGTCGACGCTCTCCATGGGGTTGGACATGCCGTGGTTGTCCATGGAGTTGAGGGCGATGGAGGGGAACTCGATCGAGTGCTTGGCCGCTTCCTCCAGGTATTTGGCCTGGATGCGCGGGTTGGAGAGGGGGAAGCTCTTCTCGTATTCGCCCAGCAACAGTTCGACGCCACGCAATCCCATCTCGGCGGCGATGCCCAGCCCGGCGGGACCGGGAAGCGGCAGCGACCACTCACAAATGCCCAGCTTGTAGGTTTGCATGGTTGTTCCCCGGTGGTGATGGTTGATTGAAAGAATGGGGTCAGCAACAGTAGTATATGCGCTCAATTCTCAAATGCGATGGAATGAATTAGAATATATTCGTAAAAAATACGTAACCAACGTATGTAAATCACGTTAAATTATCCTAAAAAGTTCCATTCATGAGACGATATACTCAATAAGTGATATGTATAGTATCAAGTCGTCCATGATCCGGCTCGCCTGGTCCCGCTCATCAAACAAAAAGCCCCGCTTCACAAGGAAGCGGGACCACAAGACCCATTTCTTCGAGAGGCGCGTCAAGCCAGCGTACACTCGGCAATGGTCTTCCGCAGCTCCAGCACCTTCGGCGGCGACACCGACAACTCATCCACTCCCATCCGCAGCAATGTCTCGGTAATGGCGAGGTCGCCGGCGAGTTCGCCGCACACGCCGACCCAGGCGTTGTTGGCATGGGCGTTGTCGACGACAATGCGGATCAAACGCAGCACCGCTTCATGATGCGGGTCGGAAAAGCGGTCCAGCCTTGCGTTCTGTCTGTCCACAGCCAGGGTGTATTGTGTCAGGTCGTTGGTTCCGATACTGAAAAAGTCGACCTCGCGCGCGAGGAGATCGCTGATCACCGCCGCCGCCGGCGTCTCAATCATCACCCCCACCTCCATGTCGGCGTCGAAGGCCTTGTCTTCGGCCCGTAGTTCTTCCCGGACCGTCTCCAGTATCGCCTTCGCTTCGGTGACCTCCCACACCGACGCCACCATCGGAAACATCACGGCCAATTTGCCGAACGCCGACGCCCGCAGCAGCGCGCGTAGTTGCGTCTTAAACACCTCGGGCCGTTCCAGGCACAGGCGCAGGCCGCGCAGCCCGAGGGCGGGATTTTCTTCCGCATCCAGGTTGAAGTAGGCAATCTGTTTGTCCGCCCCGATATCGAGGGTGCGGATGATGGAGGGTTTGCCCCCCATATCCTTCGCCACCTTCCGGTAGGCGGCGAATTGGGCGTCCTCGTCCGGATAGTCGCCGCTATTGAGGAAGAGGAACTCGCTCCGGAAAAGTCCGATGCCGCCGGCATCGTAACGGTGCACTAGCTCGACCTCGGCGACAGACCCGATGTTTGCATAGACCAGCACCTCTTTGCCGTCGCGGGTGCGGTTGGGTTTGCCCTTGAATGATTCGAGCAATGCCTGCCGTGCGGTTTCTTCATCGCTGCGTTTTTCCATGGCGGCGGTCGTCTGGGCATCTGGTTCGATATAGACGGTGCCGGTAAATCCGTCGACGATGACCGGCAGGCCGTCGAGCCGCTCGTCCAGGTCGTCGCCAAGATTCACGATTGCGGGCAGGCCCATGGTCCTCGCCAGAATCGCGGTATGGGAGTTGGAAGAGCCGCCGCCGGTGGCAAAGGCAAGGATCTTCCGCTTGTCCATCTGCACCGTTTCGCTCGGCGTCAAATCCTTGGCCGCGACAACGACCGGCTCGTCGCCAAGTTCCAGATCGCCCGATTTCCCGGCGAGGCAGTCAAGGAGACGGTTCGAAATATCCCGCACATCGGCGGCGCGGCCCTGCATATAGGGGTCGTCCATTTCGGCAAAGGAACGGGCGAATTCCTCCCGCGTCACCGCTACCGCGTATTCGGCATTGCAGTTTTGTTCAGCAATGATGCCGCGAATGGCATCGAGGTAATCCTCGTCCTCCAGCATCATCTGGTGGATTTCAAAGACCGCCGCCTCGTTTTCGCCAATCTCCGCCAGCGCCTTTTCCTGCAGCGCCGCGACCTGAACAATCGCAAGCGCGTGGGCAGAGGCGAAGCGCTCGTGTTCCGCCGTAGCGTCGGCAATCCTCACCTGGGTGACGGTGCGGTCGCGGCCGCGAAAAAAGCCCAACCGGCCGATGGCGATGCCGCCGCAAACCGCTTTGCCGTGCAATTGACGCATGTTCACCTCCAATGCCGTCTCACAGGAACACTCGATTCTACGCACCAAAATGGGCCAGTAAAATCGCCTCCGCGTCGTCGTTCCACAAACCGCAATGGCCTGAGCAGCTCTCGGCCAAATTGCGGAACAGCGGATCCGTCTCGCCCAGCCGGGCGAAATCGTCGATGGCGGTCAACGGCATGTTGAAGCCGGTATAGGTGAGTTTTTTCCCGCCCGGGATGTTCGGCAGGTCGGCGGTGGCGGGGGCGATTGCGTCCATGCCGCCGATGTGGGTGATCATCAGGGCGGGGCGGATTTTGTCCTGGGCTGACAGGCGCAAGGCATCGCGCATGTCGTCGGTGTTGCCGCCGGTTGTACCCATGATGTGGGTGCTGGTGTAATGGCAGTTGTAGAGGTTGATCATCGCCTGGAAATCCTTGTCCGACGGCCCGGCGAAGAAGTTCATACAGCCGTCGAACGCCATCAACCGGTCGCCCATTTCGGCGAGTTCACGGATCGGCACATACACAAAGACATCGTCAAAGCCAGTGCCGCCGGTCAGCTTCATCAGGTATTCATATTGATCGTCCAGATCGCGCGGATTAACGAAATGCAGCTCCACCCCGGCCTTGCGCGCCTCGTCTTCGGGCAGCAATTCGCGGGCGCGGGCGAGACGGTCCGGGTCGACGTCCGTGACCACCACCAGGCGCGGTTTGTCGTCGAGGGCGAGCGGGTATTCGGCCGCGCCGAGGCCCATCGGGCCGGCTCCGCCGAGAATCAGCACCGCGCCGCCCGGCTTGATGCCCATGGCGTGATCATAGTTCTGTTTGTTGGTGTGGTACATGGCATTATAGCCGCCGATGATGCAGGACATCGGCTCGGCCAGGGAGGCGTTGAAATAACTTTTGCCGTCGTAATGGAGCAGGCAACCGAGTTCCATCACCTCATGCGGCACGATGCAGTAGGTGCAGGCCCCGCCGTAGTACTCATACGAATAGCCGGGCGATGCGAGGCTGCCTTTGTAATTGAGGGCTGGCTGCTGGGCGAACTTTTCGCCCGGGGTGAATTCGTTAGCCCATTTCTTCCCCACCTGGACGATATCGCCGGCGAACTCGTGGCCGATGATAATGGGATGGGTATCGACGTTTTGCGGGCAGCGCTTGTGCGCCTTGCCTTGTTTCAGCAGTTTATAGGTGGACATGCAGATGCTGTCGCAGACCACCTTGACCAGTATCTCGTCGTCCTTTATTTCCGGCAGCTCGAATTCTTCCAGCCGGAGGTCGTCTGCCCCATATAAACGGACCGCACGCGTTTTCATGTTTCTCTTCCCTTTCAGGTTTATATTGTAGCCGAAGTTCAGCCCCGTGGATTCCGGCCGAACCGCCCGTTCTCACCCCCGGGAAGCCCCTATCCAACATCCACAAACCGCACCTGCCGCAACAACGCATCCACCACCTCCCGGCATGGCGGCTTGGTCCCCACGGTCGTCACCGCCCCGGCGGACGAGGCCATAGCCAACGCGGCAGTGTCCCGCCACGACAGGTTGTTGACCGTGCCGTAGGCCACCGCCCCCACCATGCTGTCGCCCGCGCCGACGCTGGACTGTGCCTCCACCTCCAGCCCGGGACAGGCAAAAACGTCGTCCCCCGACACAAACAGCGCGCCTTCCTTCCCCATCGACAAGGCGATGCGCCCGATACCTTTTTCAAGCAGCTTCCGGCACAGCCGGACCAGCGTGTGCGTGTCTGCGGATTTGCCCGCGTCGAAATACTGCAACAGTTCAAACCGGTTCGGCTTGATAAACGATGGTCCCGCATCGACAGCCTGCGCGAACGCGTCGCCGTCGGCATCAAGGAATGCCGTGGCTCCGGCGTCCCGAACCAGGGTGATGAGATCGCGGTATATGTCTTTACCGACTCCGGAGGGCAGACTGCCCGAAAACACGAAAAGGCTATCCGCACCGGCATAGGTTTGTAACTTGTGCCGCAGCGCCTCGACCTCGTCACTGGTCACGGCCGGACCGGGTTCGTTCAACTCGGTCAACCGGCTCCCCTGGTCGACGACCTTGAGGTTGGTGCGGGTGGGCGAGGCGATGCGGAGGAAGTCGTGGTTGATTCCGAGCGATGACAACGTCTTGGCAATTTCGTCGCCGCTACCGCCGCCGACAAAGCCCGATGCAATCGACTCGCCGCCCAACGCCGCTATCATCTTCGACACATTCACGCCCTTGCCGCCGGCGTCGACGGTGACGTCGCGGAGGCGGTTCAGTTCGCCCGGTTGCAGCGTGTCCAGGACGGCGGTTTTGTCCAGGGCGGGATTCAGGGTCACGGTGACGATACGCATGCCTATCCCTTCGCGAGGAGTTCGAACAAGGTCTCGGCGTCGCCTGCGGCCACGACCACGTCCACCTGTTCCTCGTCCTCGAAGGCGTCGACAAGGCGTTCCAGAATTTCAATGTGTTCGTCGCCCTTGGCGGCTATGCCGACCACCAGCTTGACGATGCCGTCGTTCCACGGCACGCCGTCGGGATATGTCAGCACCACCAGCCCGGTGGCGAGGATATGATCCTTGAATTCCTTCGCGCCGTGGGGAATGGCGATGCCGTTCCCGATAGCGGTGGAAAAATCGCGGTCGCGGGCCAGCATTCCGTCGATATATTCCCGTTCGACATAGCCGTCGGCTGCCAGCATTTCGCCGCAGCGGCGGATAACGTCTTCGTGGGGTTCGCTGGCGAGGCCGGTCTTGATATTTTTCTGCTGAAGGATTTCAGGCACTGGTTACCCTTTCAATTTTTGCAAGGAAAACTGGAACAGGAATTCACCGAGCAACCCCTCGATGCCGGCGCGTATGGCCGATGCGTCGCCCGCCCGCACCGACACCAGGAATTTCGGCCGCTCGATCAGGGCGCTGCTGATTGCCCCCATCATCTCGGCGATTTCGCGGGGCGAGGTCGAGGGCGCAATCAACACGACTGCCATGGCGGCTCCAGTAAAATTTGGCCGGGAAAACGCGCCGCCGTCGGGTTGAATACAGCCGAACAACGGTCGTGCGACGCTCGCGGTCCGGCAGTGCAACAGCACGACACCCAGCTCCGGCACCACCTGCGACGCGATGGCTTCCCGATTCAGCAGGGCGGCGGTGATGTCGCGTGCCTCCTCGTCGCCGTGGCAGAAAACCCGGCCCGCCACTGCAGCCAACTCTCTAAATTCTATGTCTCCCCGTATCTTCTCGACCCTGAATCCCTCGACAAGTCCTTTGGCCGCGTCGGCGAGGAGGGCAAGCGTTGCGAGATTATCGACAAAGCCCGGGCCGGGTTCGTTGTTTTCGCGCTCTCCGGTCTGGGCGGCGAGCACCGCTTCGATGCGTTCGACATCCGCTTTGTCCAACATGGGCGAGACGACAACCACCGGCATGTCGGCTTCGGGGAGCGGCGTGGCGCTGACGAGGATATCGTAGTTGCGCCAATTCTCCCGGTCGTCGTGCCAGCTCACTTCGGCCAACAGCCGCGACCCGAATTCGCGCCGCACCCGGGACGCCAGCAGGTAGGACGAGCCAATGCCATGGACGCAAATCACTCCCACCCGCACTGTCTGTTGCCGCAGTCCCTTTTCGCCCAAGCGCAGGAGCGACGCGCCGAAATGCGCGGCGATAAGGCTTACCTCGTCATCGGAGATCGTTTCGCCGTAACGCTTCAACACCGAGCATGCCCTGCGGCTGCGGCCCATCACGTCCGGGTAGGTGGTCACGATCTGCTCGCGCATGGGATCCCGCAGTTCGATACCGTGGCGGATTCTCACCAGGGCGGTCCGCATGTGCGTTACCAGACCGTCCACCAGTAATTCATCAAGCTTAAGGACGGCGGCACGGGCCGGGTCGAAGCGGTCGATCATTTCCGCCGCCAAGGCCTCCAGCGGCATGTCCGCCTCGCTTCGCTTCGGGCCTGCCCCTGCCGGGCGGCAACCGGCTATTTCGATAGAGAGCCATGCACGTTCCCCCTCCGGCAGCGTGATGTTGAACGCTTCCTCCACTATCGTGGCGAGTGTGTGCGCCGTCTCCCGGTTGTCCTCTACCGGTTCCGCCGGGCCGACGGTGTGTCCGTCCATGACGCGCTGAACCATGACCGCGAGATAAGCGTAGAGGGCATCGCGGGAGTGCGGCGTCATCCAGCCGAGCAGCGGGTCCAATTCATTATCGAGATCGTGAATATCTAAAAGAATATCCGGATGCGGGTAAGGGAGGGTCGACCCGTTCTCCCGCGCCCTGAACAGCAGGGCGATGACGAGACGCCGGATTCCCATCTCGTCGCCGTGGATGGCCAAGCCGGTCCCGGCCCGCCGCTGTACCTGCAAGCCGCGTTCAGCCAGTCTCGGCTCGACCTCGGTGAGGTCGTGGCTGATGGTCGGCGCGCTTGCTTTTACTTTGTCGGCGTATGTCGCCAGTTTTTGACCCGGGTTTGCGAGCACTGCCACGACCAGCCGGTCCTGGCGTTCCCGCTTGTCGGCCGGATTCGCCTCCTCCAGCGTGTCCAGGTCGTCCAGCAGTTTGTCCCGTGCCTGGGGTGGGCCTTCGATGCGCACGCCCTCCCCAGGCTTGGAACCGACTTCGAGTCCATAGGGTTCAAGCACCGTCCCTGCCTTGGCCAACTCGCGGAACACGGTTCTCTTGCTTACCCGGAGTTTGTCAGCCACCTGGCCAACGCCCTGTGGGTCGGGGTCGGTGGCGAGGATGGTCAACAGGTTCCTGAGTCGCGGCGGCAGTTCTTTCACAGCTAGAGGTTTTCCTCCAGAACCGATTTGGCCCCGGCCAGCGCCGCGTCTTCGTCGTCGCCGTCGGTGGTGACGGTGATGGTGTCGTTGCACTTGGCGCCCAGCTTCATCACCTGGAACAGCTTTTTGCCGTCGGCTGTTTTTTCGCCGTTCTTGATCGTCACGGCGCTGGCGAATCCCTGCATTGTTTTGACAAGTATTCCGGCAGGGCGGGCGTGGATGCCGTCCTGATCGCGGATGGTGAAGGTCAGTTCTTTCATACGTGTCTCCAAAGTGTCCAGCGGCTATTTCTGCGCCTTGACCAGCTCGTCCACCAGGGTATCGTACTCGGGCGCGCCCATGAAGTTGGTGATGGTGATGATGCGTGCCGCCGGGTTGGCGCGGGCCGCCCGTTCCTTCAGTTCTTCGTGGGTGACGATGAGTTCCGCGTCGGCTGGAATTTCGCCGATGGACGCGTGCACCACCTGGATATCGAGACCGGCGTTTTTCAGCTTCTTCCTGAGCATGGTCGCGCCCATGGCGCTCGAGCCCATACCCGCGTCGCAGGCGAAGACGATTTTCTTGACCGGGCCGACGGCGGCGGTTGCGGTCGCGGCCGGTTCGGACGGCAGGGACTGGCCCTTCGATTTCGCCTTCATTTCCTTGATGCGACGCTGCGATGCCATGAGGTCGTCTTCCTCCTTGCCGAAGACGCGCAGGAGAACGACGGCCAGGATAAAGCTTACCACGCCGCCGGCGATAATGGCTGCGATATTTGCAAAGAAGCCGCCCCTCGGGGTCATCAGCAGTTCGGCGAAGATACTGCCCGGGCTGGCCGCCGCGATCAGGCCGCCGTCAAAAATTTGCAGGGTGAAGACGCCGGTCATGCCGCCGCCGATCATGGCGAGGATGAGGATGGGGTTCATCAGGACGTAGGGGAAATAAATCTCGTGGATACCGCCCAGGAAGTGGATGATCGCCGCGCCGGGCGCACTCGTTTTGGCGGAGCCGCGGCCGACGAGGCAGTAAGCCAGGAGCAATCCGAGGCCCGGGCCGGGATTGGATTCAATCATGAAGAAGACGGACTTGCCCGCCTCCGCGACCTGTTCGATGCCGAGCGGGGTGAAGATGCCGTGATTGATGGCGTTATTCAGGAACAACACCTTCGCCGGTTCGACAAAGATGGATGTCAGCGGCAGCAGCCCGTGTTCGACAAAGAAGGCGACGCCGGACGAGAGGATGGTGTTCAGGCCCATCACGATCGGGTTGATAAGGACCAGCGCCAGGATGGCGAGAATCGCACCGATGATACCGGCGGAGAAATTGTTGATAAGCATTTCGAAGCCTGCCGGAATCTTCCCTTGCATGCGCTTGTCAAATGCCTTGATGGCGACGCCGCCGATGGGGCCGGTAATCATCGAACCGAGGAACATCGGCACGTCCGCGCCGGCGATAACGCCAAGCGATGCGATTGCGCCCACCACGCCGCCGCGTTGTCCCGCTACCATGGTGCCGCCGGTGTAGCCGATCAGGAGGGGCAGGAGGTAGGTCAGCATCGGGCCGACCAGGGTGGCGAATTTGGCGTTCGGCAACCATCCATCGGGAATAAACAGGGCGGTGATAAGGCCCCAGGCGATAAACGCGCCGATGTTCGGCATAACCATGCTGCTGAGGAAGCGGCCTCCCCGTTGCAACGTCTCTTTCATGATGTTCCCCTTGTTCAACAAGAAATATCAGCCATAGCTGGCACAATGCCCTGCGGGTACTGCGAACCGATGTGGAGTAGGCGGAAGATTTGCGGGCTATGAGGCAAGGAACAAACGAAAACGCGCTGTGTGCCCACGCCGTCACTATACCGGCGTCATGACGCTTGTTCCACCCGTTCCCGTTTCACTTTGGCAACGCAGCCTGTGACAGATCTTTAAGCCAAGCGGGCACAATGGGAAAATTCGGGCAACCATGCCGGGGATTTCAGGTAGAATTAATCGGAGGTATGGAATGAAAGGGAGCGCGTGACGAAACGGAAAAAGAAAGGCAGGTTCGTCCTCTGCGTCGTCGCGGTTATCGTGGTGGCGGCCGGAGTTGTGGCGGGCCGACATTTCCGCTTCTTCGGTCGGGTCTGTTTCGATTTCCGGCAATGGTATTACGCCAGCGAATGGCGCGAGCGCTCGCTGTGGCTCCCCGGCTACGCGGTCACGCTCGAGGCGAAGCCGGTTGCGGGCGTCGACGACAATCTATCGGGCCTGACCTGGAACCGGGACACCCGCACCCTCTTCGCCGTTATCAACAACCCGGCCGAAATCGTCGAATTATCCACCGGGGGCGATGTTCTCCGCAGCATCGGTTTGCGGGGGATGGCCGATCCGGAGGCTATCGAGTACATAGGTGACGGCTCTTACATCCTGTCGGACGAACGGGCGCAAAAGCTGGTCCAGGTGTTTATCGACGCGAACACCGACTCGGTCGATGCCCGCGATCTGCAACGCATAACCGTCGGCTCGGGCGACGCCGGCAACAGCGGGGTCGAAGGTCTGGCGTGGGACTTTTCCGAAAGAAAACTCTACGCCGCCAAGGAAAAGCGGCCTGTCCACATTTATGAGGTCACCGGTTTTCCCCATAACTCCGGCAATGCCCTGAATGTCGACGTCACCGATAACCAGCAGCGCGACGACCGCCTCTTCGTCACCGATGTCTCCGGCCTCGATTTCAACCAGCGCTATCGCCACCTCCTGGTCCTGTCGGACGAGTCGCGCATTCTCCTGGAGATTGACACAAGCGGCCAGCCGGTCAGTAGCCAGTCGCTCCAATCCGGCCACGGCCTGAGCGCCCCGGTGCCGCAGCCCGAGGGCGTGGCGATGGACGACGACGATACCCTCTACCTCGTCTCCGAACCCAACCTGTTCTATGTATTTCGCCCTCAATCGAGACATTAGGACTTTATTCCCACAAAACAAAAGCCCGCTCGTGTGGCATCAACCCGGACGGAATCCCGGCGTTATTTCCCGTTGTAACCCGGCCTTGCTTCGCGTACTATGGCTCTTTCGCAATGAGGGTCCGCTGTGAAAGACGCCATAATGGCAAAACTTCTCGGCTGGGTCTTTGACCAAGTCATGCACAAGCCCCTCGGGCGCTTCGAGCAGGCGGTCAACAGGCCTTTCGCCACCCAGGAGGAGGCGCTCCGGCGCATCCTGGAGGCGAATTGTCAGAGTGAGTTTGGTGTCCAGCACAAGTTCGCCGCCATGGCCGACCTTCCCGGCACCGATCTCTGGAAAGCCTACCGTCGCGACGTGCCGATCCGCAATTATTCCGATTTCCTGCCCCAAATCGATCGCATGAAAGCGGGCGAGGAAAACGTTCTCACCCCCGGCAAGCCCGACATGTTTTCCCTCACCAGCGGCACCACGTCGGAGCCGAAGTTTTGCCCGGTCAACCGCGCCTTTATCCGCGAGCACCATCGCCAACACCTGATCTGGATGTACCACGTCTACCGCGACCACCCGCCGGTGAACCAGGGCAAGTACCTGGTTATGGCCAGCCCGGCCGAATTCGGCAGGACCGACGGCGGCATCCCCTACGGGGCGATGAGCGGCAAACAGCTCGACACCCAGTCGATCCCGGTGCGGCGGCGCATGGCAGTCCCGGCCGCGATTCAGCGGTTGACCGATGCCGAGGACCGGTGGTTCAACCTCATTCTTTTCGCCCTGGCGGAGGAAAACCTCCGCGTCGTCACGTCGGTCAACCCGTCGACGCTGGTGGCGATGGCGGGGCGGATGGCCCGCGACGCCGATCGCCTCCTCGATCACCTCGCCCACGGCCATCCAGCGCGCGGCGACAAGAACGCCTCGCCCACCCTGCGGAGCCTGGCGTCGTCGTTCCGGCCCAACCCCTCGCGGGCTCGTGAATTGCGGGAAAAAGTCGCCGCCGACGGTCTCCTCACCCCCATGGCGGCATGGCCGCACTTGGCGATGATTCTCACCTGGCAGGGCGGCGCGTCGTCCTTTTATCTCCCCCACGTGGCGGCGTTGTGGGGCAATACCCCCATGCGCTGTCTTGGCCTCCGCGCGTCCGAAGGCACCTTCTCCATCCCCCTTTGGGACGACGATCCCTCGGGCGTTCTCGCGGTCGGCGGGCATGTGATGGAATTCGTGCCGGCAGATATCGATGATCCGCGCGGCATCAGGCCGACGCTTTTGCCGGGGCAGTTGCAGGAAGGCGAGCTGTACCGGCTCATCATCACCACCAGCGGCGGCTTCTATCGGTACGATATGGGCGACCTCGTGCGGGTGACAGGCTTTATGCGGCGGACGCCGCTGGTCGCGTTCGAGCGCCGGGCGGGATCGGTGCTGTCGGCGACGGGCGAGAAGCTGACCGAGGATCAGGTCATTGCGGCCATGGAGACGGCGGCTGTCAACGGCCCGCTCATGAACGGCTTTACCCTTACCTACGAAATCGAGGGCGATGTCGCCCGCTATGTCGTGGCGATGGAATGCCGTGGCGCGACCGACGAAGGCCTGCCCGGCAGCCAGGGCAAAATGCTCCGCGAACGTCTGCAACAGCTCTTATCGGTATTTGACGACGAACTCATGCACCGCAATGTCGAGTACCAGGCCAAGCGCGACGACGGCAGGATTGCCTTCCCCCGCGCCGTCATTCTGGCGCCCGGCTGTTATGACGAATGGCGCGCCCGCAAGGCGGCCGAAGGCAAGCCGGAAAATCAGGTCAAGCAGCCGATCATGGTCCGCCCTCCCGGCCCCGGCCGCGCGCCTGTGGCGGGATGCGATTTTTTCAAAGACATGCGTATCGTCGCCGAAGTCGGATAACAAAAATGGCCCGGACCGTCACGGCCCGGGCCACACTTTCCGCACTCCACGCAGCTCACAATCTCCACATGGCAAAAAGGCAGGCGTTTACTTGTCCCGGAACTCATGCGTCCGGGTGGAGACGCTGCGCGGCCTCAGCGGGGGGTTTGAAGAAAAAGCTCTACTGGTAAACGTAGTAGCAGTTGCCGTAGGCGTCGCACACCAGCACCGGTTCGGCCGGACGGGACGATTCGGCGATGCCGGAGGCAATCGCGCCGCCGATAACCGCACCGGCGATAGCCCAACCCCAACCGGAATTGCTGCTGTGGCGGCGGTCGCGTCCACGGTCGTGGCCACGGCCACGGTCGCGGCGGGGCGGCTGACGGTTGCCGCGCCGATTGGCGACGAGTTCCTGACTCCCGCCAGCCTTGAGTGGCTCCATCGCCTGGACGGGAGTGACGATAACGCTGGCAAACATGACGGCGGCGAGCGCCCAAATAATAAGCTTATTCATGGCTGGCTCCTCTAAGGGGTACTGGTGGCGGCTCAACCCCGCCTCCATAATAACAGTACCAGCCGGTACACTTATGTTTCACAAAAACTGTACTCTTGGTAAATAAATTTTGGCTTTCGTTCTAAGTCTGTAATATTCACCATCATGGAAGAATGCGGACGCTTGGTACGTCGCTGGAAACTTCGCTCGGGAGGGGCGTGGGCGGCACATCGTCCACCGGTTTGTTGCGGGCATAGAGGAGGAACCAGATAAAAACCCAGGCGCCGCGCACCGAGGCGGTGATGGCAATCACCCACCACATTCCCGGTAAGCCAAAGCCCATGGCGGGGATAAGGTAGGCGAGGGGCGCGCGCGCCCCATTACATATAATGGAGACGATTGACGGCGGCGTGGTTCGGCCCAGGCCCCGGAACGCCCCGGCGGCGATGGACTCGAGACAGAAAAATACCTGACTCATGGCGAGAATGCGGAGATACACTTCGCCCATCTCGGCGATGCGTTCTTCCGGGACAAACAGCCCGGTCACCTCCCGGCCATAGGTAAGAAACAAGGCTGTCACCAGCAAACCCCACGCGGTGATCAGAAGGAGCGAGAGCCGCAACCCCCGCCGGATACGCATCCACAGCCCCGCGCCGTAGTTCTGGCCGATAAAGGCGGTAATGCCTGATGAAAAGCCGAGGCATATCAGCCAACAGAGCGATTCGACCTGGCTCCCCACGCGAATAACGGTAATGGCATCAGCGCCGAACAAAGCCACCTGCCGTGCCACAACCATGGAGAAAAAGGTAAAGAGCATATTCTCGATACTGACCGGCACCGACCAGCGCAGAATTTGCCTGACGCGGGCGACGTCCGGCCGTTGCCGGATGATGAACTGGGGAAAAGGCCGGTCCTTCCGGTACAACAGCCAGTAGATGCAAAGAAGGCAGGAGATATTCTGCGAGATAATGGTCGCCCACGCCGCGCCCTGGACACCCATGCCGAGGCTGAAAATAAACAGCGGGTCAAGGCCGGCATTGAGGCCAAGGCCGATGGCATTGACGAAAAACGGCGCGCGCGAGTTACCGGCGCCGGTGAATGCGCCGCTTATGGCACTGGAGAGCAACTGGGCCGGGATGCACAAACCGTTGATGGAAAGGTAGTCCTGCGCCGCTTTTGCGATGTCAGGCTCCTGGATATTCAAGAAGCCGATCATCGACCCGGGTACAAACAGGCAGGCGGCGGCAAAAACTAGGCTCAGGATCAGCGCGAGGAAGAGTGAATCGTGGGAAAAGCCCATGGCGTTTGCGTTATCGCGCCGCCCCTTGGATTGGGCGACGCCGATTTCCGACCCCATCCTGCCCACCAGCATCAGCCCGCCCGCCAGCCACATGAACATGCCGGCGGAACCCGACGCCGCCACCGCGCCCGAGCCGACCCGGCCAAGCAGGAACATATCCACCAGGTTGTAGCCCATCAGCATCAATTGGGTGCCGATGATGGGAACGGAGACCATGAGCAGCTTGCGGGTGATGCTGCCTTGGGTAAGGTTGAAACGCTGGCTATCCACGGATAATCCTTAAGAAGGGTAAGAGCGCTACTATAGATATTATATGGTATCAAGGCAATCGAGAAAACGACGTGGCGGGCGAATAGGCTTCTTTTTCCAAGTCTAATGGCGGGAGTTGGTTACCCTGAAAGAATCTATGACTGGTCCAACTTTTTCCCGTTCGCATTTTCGCTTGTTTTTTGGTTGATTTTGCCCATCCATAGTGTAAGGTAAACCGTACCGTCCAAGGAAAGTCGATTGTAACCCTCCCCGTAGGGTGGGTACCCGTTTTAAGCGAGCACACAAGGAGAGAAATATGGCCCACGTCATTTCCGATGCCTGCCAGGCCTGCGGCGCCTGCAAAGATGTCTGCCCCACCAGCGCCATCAACGAAGGCGATCCGATCTACACCATCGACGCAGCCGCCTGTGTCGATTGCGGTGCGTGCGTTGGCGAATGCCCGGTCAATGCCATCGCCCCCGAATGAGATGTGTCTCATTGAGGCATGAAGCATGACGAGCGGTCCCCGTAGCGGGGACCGCTTTTTTATGTTTGGCTTTTTCCGCCATAGCGAAGCATAGAGTGACGTCGAGGGAGAGTTCGGCGTTGAATCTGCCCCGCTCACTCCAAAAAGAATCGTCACCCCCGCGAACGCGGGGGCCCAGCGGTCCCCGTAGCGGGGACCGCTTTTTTATGTTTGGCTTTTTCCGCCATAGCGAAGCATAGAGTGACGTCGAGGGAGAGTTCGGCGTTGAATCTGCCCCGCTCACTCCAAAAAGAATCGTCACCCCCGCGAACGCGGGGGCCCAGCGGACGGATCAACGAAGGAACGGTGGTACATACCCAGCGACATATCAAATCGGCCCACCAAAATCGCCCCATCCTCCCCCACACGTCACCCCGGCGTATACAGCATTCACCCGGGCAAAAAACAGGCGGTTCGGCCGGGGTCCACGCCCCAACCCTCCGCTCCAGACCTCCACAAAACAACCAATCCTCCACCCTGTCGGCAAAAAAGTCCGTTCCTTCCGGCAAGTGCTTCCCCACCGCCCCCTTCGGCAAAAAATCCATTCAACTTTAGCCAAATATTTCACCAGAAAAATAATAAATTTACTGAAGTTAGCGCACTTTTCTGCCGGCAATCCTTTTTTTTGGCAAAAAGGCAACGAGCTTGCTTTCCTCCCCTTCAGATAACTAAAAAATTGCACAACCTCTAGACAAGGCTGTAACAAACCGCAAGGCAAAGTTCCACAGTGTAGTTGGCGAGTATGGCAGTACGAATAATGTCCCTTCCATATTCTTGGGGGGTTGCGTTCACGGAAATCATCGACATTTCCAACAACGCTCCGGGCTTGCGCCAAGCCTCCCCTTCAAGGCAGCGCTTGCCTCACCCTAGAGAGGCGACGCCCGCCCCCCAAGCCCGCCTTTACGGCGAACAGGGACGACCAGAAAAGACGAATGCCCGGAGTGGGCCTTAAATTAACGACGCGTCATCGCGCCATCCAAGGAGGATTACCATGCTCAACTCGACCGCCGAAGCAACCCAAGCCGCCGCCGCTGCCGCCGCCGCATCTGCCAATACCGACGCAAATGTCGATCCGGCGCTGTTCGCCAAGGAACTGGGTTCACGTCTCGTAGACACCACCGGCATGTCCATGAAAGAGAAGATCAGCGTGACGATGGAACGCCTCGCCACTTCTCTCCCCGGCACCACCATCACCAACCGGTCGCTGTCCTCGTTCGCCGAAGCCGGCAGCTACTTTGTCGAAACCGGCCTCGACGCCACCATCAACATCAGCGCCGAGACGATGGAACAGATGGCGGGTGACGAAGATCTGTTCGAAAAGGTCAAGTCCCTGCTTGAAGGCCTTATGAAGGCGGGCGAAAACCAGAACCTGGTCAACACCGGCGGCGACGACATCTCCCGCAACATCAATATCAATAACGGCGAAGTCCGTTATGTCGAAGTGCAGCGGAACGCGCAGGGCTCGACCATGTCCGTCGCCTCCCTCGCCATCAAGACCCAGCAGATGCTGGCGGACACGATTGAAAAATTGCTGACCTCCATCAGCGCTAATTACCGCAACGCCACCAGCGGCAACACCGGCGGCAACAGCGCCAGCCAGAACTTCGCCCTCTGGGGCGGCTCCCAGTCGAACTCCAAGAACTTCAATTTCAATAATATCGTCAGTTCCAACAGCAACTGGCGCTTCGAGATGCTTTTCTCCAGCAGCTCCATCGCCAACCAGACCTTGAACTCGCAACGTTCCTTCAGCGCCTCCCTGGACGTCATGATCGAACAGGTCCAGAACGGCGGCACCATATCCGGCATGGATCTCCAGTCCTATATCGAATGGGAAGACCTGTCCGACCCGCTCGTCTTCGACCTGGGCGGCGAAGGCATCAACCTGACCTCGGCCGACGACGGCGTCTACTTCGATATCAAGGGCGACGGCTCGCCGGTCCAGACCGCCTTTATCCAGGGCAACAACGCCTTCCTCTACCTTGACGAAAACGGCAACGGCGTCGCCGACGACGCCAACGAACTCTTCGGCGACCAGGGCGGCCACGCCAACGGTTTCGAAAAGCTGCGCCAGTACGACGACAACGGCGACGGCGTCATTGACGAAAACGACGCGGTCTACAGCCAGCTCCGCCTGTGGCGCGACCTCAATGGCGACGGCGTCAACCAGACCGACGAATCCCTCACCCTCGCCGAAGCCGGCATCAAGTCCATCGACCTGAACTACAACAAGGATTACGAGCTGGATCAGCACGGCAACGTCATCGGTGAAAAGTCGTCATTCACCCGTACCGACGGGAGTCAGGGGCTGGTGGCGGACGTGTGGTTGAAGAGCAAAAAGTAAATTCTGCAATAAGTTCCCCATTGCGGTTGCATTCCCCCCGCGAAAAGGGATTATATAGAAGCCGCCGTACGGTTTTTTGACCGACGGCGGCTTGCCTATTCCATTCCTTTTTTTGGATGTATCCCATGTTCGCGAAACTGAAGTATTTCACACCGGTTATGCTCCTCACTCTCGGCCACGGTCTGGTCGATTCCTATGGAGGAATGTTGCAGGTTCTGGCCCCCGGCCTTGCCGCCTACCTGGGTATCCCCATCGGCGACGTCGTCATGCTGATCGGCGCGAGCGCCCTCGTCAACAACCTTATCCAACCCACCGCCGCCTATGTCATGGGCAACCGCAACCTCGCCTGGGTGTTGTGGCTGGCCATCATAATGGCGTCTTCGGCGGTGTTTATGGGCTTTGCCACCGGCATTGTCTCCCTGTCCATCATCATTGTCATCGGCGCAGCCGGGACCGGCCTCTACCACCCCGAGGCCGTCCTTTCGGCCCACGACGCCTCGGGCGAAAAATCGTACCTGGGCATTCCATTCTTCATGGCTGGCGGGGCGGCGATTTACGCAGCCATGACGCCCCTCAGCATCCGCGTCACCGAATCCTATGGATTCCCGGCGCTGGCGTGGTTTGCCGTGCCGGCCGTCATCGTGGCCGGCATCTTTCTCATTTCCTACCGAAAGAGGAAGCGCGAGCATCCGTCGGTCATGATCAGGCCGAGGTCGAAGCGGATCACCCGGGTGCAGGACGGGGCCTTGAGTTACTGGCCGCTGTTGGCCGTCGGTATGTGCATGTGTATTGCGACAGGTCTGTTTCTGGCCATTCTCTCCAGCCATTTCGAACTCCGTTTCGGGCCGGAGTCGCGGCACTGGAGCGGCTGGGTCTTGATGGTGATGGGGGTGGGGTCGTCTCTCAGTTCGTTCCTGTGGAGCAGCCTGACGCGGTCCAGGGGTTTTTATCCGATTGCCCTCGGGACGCAATTGTTGGCATTTCCGCTGCTGTTGTTGATGGCGTATGTGCCGTCGCCTGAATGGGGATTTGTCGTCTCGCTGCCGTTATGCATCGTCACGCCGGCGGCGATTCACCCGGCCGCGGTCGCCATAGCCAAGAACATGGCGGGCGCGACCCAGATGCTTCGTATGAGCCTGATGATGGGCGGCACTTTTGCCGCCGCCTCCGTCGTCATCATGATAGCGGGAGCCTTGATGCGCCGTGGCGTCACCAGTTCCACCATCGTCGTCTTCATCGCCATCTGCGCCCTGATGGCGGCCCTCATTTCAGCGTGGCAGATCATCGCCATCCGTCGAAAGAGCCGGCTGGCATAACGCAATCCGCTAAGGAACGGTGGTACTGCAACATCCGCCGTACCCCAAACCTAGCACCCTCCCCCATCGTCACCCCGGCGTGCGGACCTCCACCAGCGAAATAAGCGGGCGGTTCGGCCGGG
>JAJPXZ010000068.1 GCA_021205245.1 Planctomycetaceae bacterium | reverse complement strand
GGGCCGCGCTGACCGAATACAACCTGTCGGCACGCGCCTACGGCCGTGTCCTCAAGGTGGCGCGGACCATCGCCGACCTCGACGGCGCAGGGTCAATTGGGGCGGAGCATTTGCTGGAGGCGATTCAGTACAGGCGGGCGGACAACCGGAATTGAAGGATTGGCGATCCCTTTGTCACTTTCGCCCCACCCTCCCCCACTCGCTACAAATACCCCGTCATCCCCGCGAACGCGGGGACCCAGCGGACGAAACAAAAAAGGAACGGATTGTTATTACCGAAAACCTCAAGCGGTGAACGGGTATGAACCACCGTTCCTTTTTTGATCGGCCCACTGGGCCCCCGCGTTCGCGGGGGTGACGGGGTTATAGTGGTGGTGGAGGCGGGTGCGCCGAACGCGCTCGCAAGATGGCCCGCCTACGCCCTCCTCCCTCCAAGCGTCATCGCGCCGTCCCCGAACATGCCATTCACATGCTCGACCAGTTCGCGGCACGGCCGCAGGCTGTAACGGCCGTCGGCGCGGAGGTCGACGCGGCCTTCGGGCGATTCGAGGCGGAAAAAGAGCTGGGTGTCGCCACGGTTGCGGCCGATGAGGTCGCGGAGATCGTGGAGCTTTTCTTCCGCGACATCGGTCATCTGCAAGCGCAGCACGGCGCGAACGGCGAGACGTTCCTCCGCCTGTTCGAGCGGGATGACGTTGTTGACGACCAGCGTCGGTTCATCGCGGGAACGGTCGACGCGGGCGTCGAGGAACACCACCTTGTCGGCTTCAAGGCAATCCTTCACCTCTTCAAATGTCCGGTTAAAAATAACGGCGCGGGTCTTGCCGCCCATGTCCTCGATTTCGATGCTGGCGAAGCGCTTGCCGCGCTTATCGTTCTTCAAAGCAACCTTGGTGATAAGGCCGCCGACGACGACGGTCGCGCCGTCCTCGTACTCGGTGAGTTCGGAAATCGACGCGGTGGCGAACGCCTCCAGCCGGGCCGAATGCTCGGCCAGCGGGTGCGATGAAGAATAAAATCCGAGCACCGCTTTTTCAAACTGGAGCTTCTGTTGTTCGCTCCACTCGGGCGCGTTCGGGAGGGAAGGCGGCGGAGCCGACTGGGCCAGACCGGCGAAGAGGCCGAGCTGCCCGCTCGACTTCGCCTTCTGCTCGGTCACGCCGGCGTTGATGGCGGCTTCGAGGCCTGCCACCATGCGCGCCCGGTGCATGGTGAAGCAATCCATCGCGCCGGCCTTGATGAGCGCTTCCATCGCGCCTTTGTTGACGCTCTTAAAATCCACTCGGGCGGTGAAATCAAAAAGATCCTTGAACGGGCCGTTGGCGCGGCGTTCGTCCTCGATGGAGCGGGCGGCGTTGTCGCCGATGCCTTTAACTGCGGCCATGCCGTAACGGATGCCGTCCCCTTCCACCGCGAAGAAGGCGTCGGAGTGGTTGACGTCCACCGGCATGACGGTGATGCCCATGGCGCCCGCGTCGGACGAATAGGTGACAATATCGTCGGCGTCGCCCCGGCTAATGGTGAGAATGGCGGCCATGTATTCTTTCGGGTAATGGCACTTCAGCCACGCCGTCTGGTAGGCGATAAGAGCGTAGCAGGCCGAGTGGGACTTGTTGAAGCCGTACCCGGCAAACACCTCGATCTGGTCGTAGGCTTTTTCGGCAACATCTCGGCCGATATCGCCGCCGGCCTGGTCGATGAATTTCTGGCGGTATTCCGCCATGATTTTCGCGTCCTTCTTGCCCATGGCGCGGCGCATCAAATCGCCTTCGGACAGGGAGAAGTGGGCGAGATCCTGCGCCAGGGCCTGGACCTGTTCCTGGTAGAGGATCAGACCGTAGGTTTCTTTAAGAATCGGTCCCATCTTGGGGTGAAGATAACTGATCGCCTCGCGGCCGTGCTTGCGGTTGATGAAGTTGTCAAGGAACTGCAATGGGCCGGGACGGTAAATAGCCACCGCCGCGATAAGGTCTTCGAACACGTCCGGCTTCAGCCGGGCGAGGAGCTGGCGGAACCCTTCGGACTCGAACTGGAACACGCCCTTGGCGTCGCCACGCGACAGCATATCGAAGGTGGGTTTGTCGTCCAGGGGCAGGGTGTCGATGTCGACTTCGATGTCCCGGGTCTTTTTTATAATGTCGACCGCGTTCTTGATGAGGGAGAGGGTCTCGAGACCGAGCACATCGATTTTGCACAGACCGAATTTCTCGAGCGCCTTCATCTCGTATTGGGTGGTGACTTCGCCGTCGCGGGCGGCAAGCGGGCCGTAGTCGGTGATCTTTCGGTCGGCAACAAGGACGCCGGCGGCGTGGACGCCGGTATTGCGCATGACGCCGTCGAGTTCGCCGACCGCATCGAGGAGAGTCTTGGTTTCGTCGTCGGCGTCGTATTCGGCCATCAGTTCCGGAATGTTCTTAAGGGCCGAGGCGAGAGGCGTCATGCCTTTTTCCGGCTTAAACATGTCGGGGATCATCTTCGCCAGCTTGTCGGTGCGCTGCAGCGGCACCGCCATGACCCGGCCGACGTCGCGGATGCCGGATTTCAACGACAAACAGCCGAAGGTGACGATCTTGGCGCAATGGTCCGCGCCGTGTCGGTTGATGATGTGGGCGACGACTTCCTGGCGGCGTTCCTTGTCGAAGTCGAGATCGATATCGGGCATCTCGTTGCGGCCTTCGTTGAGGAAGCGCTCAAAGAACAGCCCGTACTTCAGTGGGTCAAGGTTGGTAATGCCGAGGCCATAGGCAATGATCGAGCCGGCGGCTGAACCACGGCCGGGACCGACGGGAATACCGCTCTGGCGGGCGAAGTTCACCACGTCCCAGACGATGAGGAAGTAATCGGGGAAGCCCATTGTGGTGATAACGTCCCGCTCTTTTTCGAAGCGCTGCACCACGGCGTCCGGCAGGGGATCGCCGTAGCGTTCTTTCAGGCCCTCGATGCAGATTTTCGACATATACTCCACCGCCGTCATGCCGTCGGGGATGGCGAGGGTGGGGAGGTGGAAGCCCTTCAGCGGTAGTTCGAGATTGCAGAGATCGACGACCCGCATGGTATTGGCGATGGCATCCTCGAAGCCGGGCAGGGCCTCGAGCATTTCCTCGACCGACTTCAGGTGGCAGCCGACCTCGGCGTGCATGCGGTTTTCATCCTGGAGCAGGCGGCCGGTGTTGATGCAGATCATGATGTCCTGGATCGCCTTGTGCTCGGGGCGGAGATAATGCGAGTCGGCCGTCGCTACCAGCGGGATGCCGGTTTTTTCCGACAGCTCGCGGAAGGCCGGGAGGATCTGCTGCTGTTCGGGCAGGCCGTTGTTCATGATTTCGAGGAAATAGTTTTC
Organism: Planctomycetaceae bacterium; assembly: GCA_021205245.1. GTDB lineage: Bacteria > Planctomycetota > SZUA-567 > SZUA-567 > SZUA-567 > JAJBSZ01. The sequence goes on along the minus strand of JAJPXZ010000068.1, from coordinate 2,769 downwards.
TTTGCCGAAGAGGTCGCGGTACCAGAGGGCGGCGTTTTCGGCTTCGTCGAATTTACCGGCGAGAAGGTACTGCGGAATTTCGCCGCGAAGACAACCGGATAAGCAGCAGATGCCGCCGGACAGCTCCTGAAGGAGGGTCTTGTCGATACGCGGATAGCGGTAGAAGCCGGTTAGAAAGCCTTCGGAACAAAGGCGGGAGAGGTTCTGGTAGCCTTCGAAATTCCTGGCAATAAGGGTGAGGTGGTTATAGTTGAACTGGTCGCTTGTCGATTTTTCGCGGCGGTCGCCCGGGGCGACATAGGCCTCGAAGCCGACGAGGGGCTTCATGCCCATTTTTTTCGCCGTGGTGTAGAAGTCGACAGCGCCGTACATCACGCCGTGGTCGGTCAGGGCCATGGCGGTCTGGCCCATGTCCTGTGCGCCGTGGAGCAGCTTATCGACCAGCATGATACCGTCAAGGGTGGAATAGTGTGAGTGGATATGGAGGTGGGCGAAATCGGTCATGGGATATAGTCCTTAAAGCCTGGGTAGTTTTGCAAACGAAGCCCAATTATAACCGGATTCGCCCGTGCTGGAAAGGGCTGCACATGAAAAATCGGTTGCCTGCGAGGCAACCGATTTCACCCTAAACCCGGTTTGAGAAGCCGCACGGTTGCCTACTCGCCCTCCAGCGGGAAAGCGGAGGCGTCGGGCTCATCGTCGGGGATAATGTCGGACAGGGTCCGCTCGATATCCAGGAGGATCTTGACGCTTTTGCCGATTTTCGCGAGGCCGATGACTTCGTCGTCCGAATACTGTCCCATTTTGGGCGCGTCCTCTATCTGGTTTTCCCAAATGTCGATGACGTCCCGGACCGTGTCGACGATCAGCCCTGCCCACGACTCGCGCAAAGACACGAGGATGATGCAGGTCTCTGAAGTATATTCAACCTCATACATGCCCAATTTCAACCTGGCGCTTATAATGGGAGCAACCTTGCCACGCACCGTGGTCACGCCCTTGACATAATGGGGCGCCTGCGGCATGGGCGTGATTGGCTGCATTCCGAGAATGCCCTGGACCTTGAGGGCGTCGATACCATATTCCTCGTCCCCCAATGCGAAGGTGAGGTATTTGCCTTCCCGCTTTCTCGGTGTCGCGCTCATATAGGTCTCCCTGACTGGGCTTTCTGCTATAAAGAAGGGCGGACGCCCGATGGCAATCCGCCCATCCATTAAAACAATATACACCAGGTATTGCAAGTTCAAACCACGAGATTATCCAAGCCGTGGTTTATTCGGGCAAAGGACATCCGCCATCGCGTGTTATTCCTTCCAGTACTGGTAGGTGATCCAGCGCTTCCAGGCCTGTTCGACCACGTCCAGGGGCTTGCCGAGAGCGCGAACGACAAACCGCGCGCCCGTGGGGTCCAGGTGCTGGCCGTCCCGGAACGAGCGGTAGATGTCCGGAAGCAACCCCAAATCTTCAAGGTACTTGCAAAAGTACCGGGCCTGGGCGTAATTGAGGCTCTCGTTGACGGTCCGGAAATCGCTTGGCGTCATCGCCATCAGGGTCGACAACGGCGTCAGGGCGTCGCGCCGGAGCGCGTCCTGCAGCTCGGGAAGCCGCCAGTTGTCGTCGCCACGGAGGATATCGCCCTGCGCCCAGCAGTGCTCGTATAAGCTGGCCATGCCTTCCCCCAGCCAGATCGGGGCTTGGGGAAAATCCTCCGACATCAGGGCGTGGGTCAACTCATGCACCATGGTGCCGGGGCCGGTCTCGTAATTGACGACGATGTATTTCTGCGCATGGCCATAGTGGCCGTACGGGGAAATCGGGTCCATGCCGACAAAACGACGCAACCCGTTTTCGTAACTGGTATAGTCGCGAAAAACGAAGATGTTGACTGTCTTGTCGAGCACCGGCCCTTTGTCGAAATACACCGCCACCAGCGCTTTGGCGCAATAGTCGAGCACGCCGTCGACGAGGTACTCATAGTCCGGCAGGTCAAGGTCGCCGGCCACGAGGAAATTACCCCGTTCGACACAGAGGTAGCGGTCGCCGGCGCTGCGGCGGAGATCCCCAAGGGTCTTGGGTATAACCGGTCCGGCGCGGGCGGCAATGGTTGGCATCCGCAGCCGCACCGTGGTTTGCGCCAGGCCGCCGCCGGTCGGGGATATGTCCTCCGGGAGCCGGGTGCGCCCATCCCCGGAGGCGGCCCGGCACGGCGGCGGTAGCCACAGCAGGCCCGCCGCCAGGAGGAGTATCAGGAGTTTGTCGTGTCGCATATGGAGGTGACCCTTCCAAAAGATTTTTTGGAAAATAGACTGAAGATACTTGCCGGGATGGGCGAGGGTCTTTCCGAAAAAGGCTTGTCCCCCAGTGATTTTAAGAGAAGATCCGATAAGGCATTGCCGGAGGGAACACGGGCATGGTTGAAACGATAGCAGGGGCGCTGTTTCTGGCCGATTTGGCGCTGATCGCCGTGATCGACGCGCGCCGTCGCGTCATCCCGAATGCGCTGTCGTTGGGCGGATTAACCCTCTCGCTGGCCGTGTCCACCATACTGCCACGTCTGCACCACGCCGTAACCCCAATGGCTGGGCTGACCGCCTCCTTGGCCGGCGCGGGGCTGGGTCTGGCAATCGGGCTGATCCTCCGATGGACTGGTACCCTGATGCTCCGCCGCCGGCTCGAGACCTTGCGGCAGGACGACCCGACCCTGGACGCCGCTCTTGGCCTGGGGGATGTCAAGCTACTCGCCTTTATCGGGGCGTTCCTGGGGTGGGA
>JAJPXZ010000076.1 GCA_021205245.1 Planctomycetaceae bacterium | reverse complement strand
GAAAACTGGATTAGCGATATTGTGATGTCAAAGAGGGTATAAAATCAATATACAACGGACTCTCTAGGACTGCTCCGATATGGCATACTACGTGCCAGTCGGGGATTGCGGGGTGGATGTTAGCACATTAAGTTTTTCTATTCAAGTGGATATTCGTCCCATAATGTAAAAATCCACTCTAATCTCTGTTTATAATCGGACTTTGCGCGTCAACCTTAACCACTTAACCCCTTTATTAAAGCATGGTTATAGTTCATTCGGAAATATTTCGCGTGTTTTCGAGAATAATTGAAGTTTGTCTGAAAATTTACCGGATGTTCGGGCATGTGGTGGATAAACCCTGGGTGAGGCTCGGCGTATATCATGAATGATCAGATATTATGGGCCGCAAAAACGACGGGTGAATTTATGTTCAAGCGACCGAAAACTTCATGCTCAGTAAAGTACATTCCCAGTCATCCCAAAGCTGCTGGATCGCCTCAAGTCCATCAGTGCGCCCCTACCCTGGAAACGCAAAAATCCCCGGCTTTCCGGGGATTTTTGGCGAAGAAGGAGGGGTGTAATTATTATATGTTTATATTTTATATGGCTAAACATACTCGAGTCATTTGACTCACGCCTCCCCTCCCCCACCATTGAGCAGCCGATAAGAGGCGGGCGACTCACCGAGCCGTTTCTTAAAGAGCCGCGAAAAGTAATGCGTATCGGCAAAACCGCAGGCCTGGGCAATTTCCCCCACCGGCATATCGGACATGCGAAGATAATATTCCGCCAGCCCCACCCGCATTCCAATGAGGTCGTCGACGGGATTGCACTCGAAGAACTGCCGGTATAGCCGCGTAAACCGGGAAGAACTGAGATGCACCGCTTCGGCCATATCCGACACGGTCCAGGCGCGGCCGCACTCCGCCCGCATCCGTTCCCGCAAAAGCTCGAAATCCTGCCTCCTCCCCATGCCTCGAGTCATGCCCAGCCGCAGGGAATCCTTGCGGAGCGCTCGCGCCGTTTCAATGAAGAATCGCCACACATACGACCGCGTCATCATCCGCCAGAGGACGCTTCGATTCATGTTTTCGCGCTGGAAATGGCTGAGCAGCGGCTCGACAAAACGGTCGTCACGAAGATACATGACACGATTGGTCGGTATGCCGCATTCGTGGAGGATGGCCTCCGCCTCGACGCCGCGAAAGTGAAACCAACTGTTGCCGAACGGGGTGAACTGATCGCCCCCGAACCATTGCGGATCGGCGGGACGAAAAACGATACAGCCGTTGGCGGCATGACTGTGGACGACGCCGTCGATACGAATGGTAATTGGGGTGAGCCATTGCATAAAGGCGAAGTCGCCGGAGCCGGCCGGCCGGTTGACGCAAAATCCGGGCGGATGGTACCAGCGGATGCCGACATTAACCACCTCAAGGTCGGAGTTCGTATGCGACATGGCGGGGTCCGTTCGGTCGAGGTTAACCAGCGGGAAAAGAGCAGAATTGTGCACCAACTCAGTCTGATTATCCATCCCCGCCGGGATATACTGACGGAGTGGCATCAATCATACATTCGCCGCCGTCTCGACGCAAATCCTCTTGTAGCGCAGTGCCGACCGGGACGCGGACATCCCCCCAAAAGGAGCAGGCCGTGACGGAGCGCGACGTAGTCCGCATGGTACTTGAACACAAAAAGCCCCCCTATGTCCCCTGGCATTACAGCTTCACCGTGGAGGTGGTCGAGGCGTTGGAACGCCATTACGGCGGCGCCGACGCGATGGAAGACGCCCTCCACAACCACTTCCTTGGACTCGGCAGCGACATCGGCTTTTTTGACGAAATGGGAGACGATCGGTTTCGGGACGTGTTCGGCGTCGTCTGGAACCGCAGCGTGGACCGTGATATCGGCATTGTGGATGGGCTAATGCTGCCGGAACCAACGCTGGCGAAGTATAGTTTTCCGAATCCCCGCGATACCCGTTTTTTCCAGGATATCCCCGGCCTGGTGGACAAATACCCTAATCGCTGGCGTGTCTTCCGCATCGGTTTTTCCCTCTACGAACGCGCCTGGAGCCTGCGCGGCATGGAAAACCTGATGATGGATTTCTATGAAAACCCCGAATTCGTCGTCGACCTCCTGAACGCCATTTGCGACTACAACCTGGAACAGGTTGACGAGGCGCTCAAGTACGACATTGACGCCGTCTACTTCGGCGATGACTGGGGTATGCAGACTGGATTGCAGATGGGGCCGGATATCTGGCGGGAGTTCATCAAGCCGGTCCTCCAACGCATGTACGGCAAGGTACGGGGCGCCGGAAAAATGGTGATGATCCACTCCTGCGGCAAGGTGGACTCGGTCTTCGACGACCTGGTGGAAATCGGCCTCAACTGTTTCAACCCCTTTCAACCCGAGGTGATGGACGTCCTGGCGCTGATGGACACGTATCGCGGCGCATTGTCTTTCCACGGCGGCCTGTCCACCCAGCGCACCCTGCCCTACGGCACGAAAGAGGACGTGCGCTATGAGACTTCCCGCCTCATCGACAAGGGACGAGACGGGTCGTATATCCTTTCCCCGGCCCATGCGGTCGAGAGCGACGTCCCTTTGGAAAACATACTCGAATTCGTCGCCGTCGCCAACTCGCAGCCGGGTTCGCCGTGGGCGTGATGGCTTTCAGTGAACTGTACCGGGAGGATTGTTATGAAGAGGATGGTTGCCGCAGTGGTATTGACGGTGGTGTTGGCGCAGGCCGCCGTGGCCGGGGAGATTACGGTTGGGTTTGCCCAAATAGGGGCCGAAAGCGCATGGCGTACGGCTGAAACGATTTCCATCAAGGACGAGGCCGAAAAGCAGGGAGTGACCCTGATTTTCTCCGATGCCCAGCAAAAGCAGGAAAACCAAATACGCGCCATCCGATCCTTTATTGCCCAGGGGGTGGATGTCATCGGGCTGGCTCCCGTGGTCGAATCGGGCTGGGATCCGGTGCTGGTCGAAGCCAGGGAGGCAGGCACCCCCGTTATCCTTGTCGACCGCAAGGTCAATTCCGACGAATCGCTGTATGAATGCTACCTCGGCCCCAATGTCATCGAGGAAGGCCGAAACGCCGCTCGCTGGCTCGCCAAACGGATGAACGGCAAAGCGACTATTGTCGAACTGCAGGGCACGGTCGGCGCGGCTCCCGCTATCGAACGCAAGCAGGGCTTTGAAGACATCCTCGCCGAGTATCCGGACATGCGGATAGTTAAATCCCAGAGCGGCGACTTTACCCGCGCCAAGGGAAAGGAAGTGATGGAGCAGTGGGTTAAATCCCCCGACTTCTCCAGCGTTGACGCCGTCTACGCCCACAACGACGACATGGCCCTCGGCGCGATTCAGGCGCTGGAGGAATCCGGATTCAAGCCGGGCAAGGATATCGTTATCGTCTCCATCGACGGCGTGCGCGACGCGTTTGTGGCAATGACGGAAGGCAAGCTGAATTGCACGGTGGAATGCAATCCGCTGCTCGGACCGCAGTTTTTCTCCCTGGTCAAACGTCTCGCCTCGGGCGAGTCGATTCCCCGCTGGGAGGAATCGCATGAAGGGGTGTTTGACGAGACGGTCGCCGCCGAAGTGTTACCCACCCGCCTCTACTAAACCCACACCGCCGGAAAGGATTCTGTCATGAAACGCATGGTACTCTGCATTGCCGCCGCGCTGATGCTGCTTCCCGCCGCCGCCCGCGCGGGCGAGGAGATTAAAATCGGTTACCTGGTCAAACAGCCGGAAGAACAATGGTTCCAGATGGAATGGAAATTCGCCCAGGCCTGCGCCGACCACTACGGCTTTACCCTGTTGAAAATCGGCGCGACCGACGGCGAGAAGGTATTGAACGCCATCGACAACATCGCCGCCAACGGCGCGCAGGGCTTTGTTTGCGTCACTCCCGACGTCCGCCTCGGCCCCGCCATCGTCGCCAAGGCGAAAGCGAACAACCTGAAGCTGGTGTCGAATGCCGACCAGTTCATCGGAGCCGACGGCCAGCCTATGCTGGACGTCCCGTACCTCGGCATCGCCGCGTACGCCATAGGCAGGAACGTCGGCGACGAGCTATGGAGGGAGATGCAGAACCGTGGCTGGAAAGCCGAGGAAACCGGTCTGTGCGTTATGACCTTTGATGAACTGGATACGGTGCGCCAGCGCTACGAAGGCGCGGTCGACTCGATGATGGATAAAGGTTTCCCACAAGACCACGTTTACCGCGCCCCCATAATGCAATCGATGGACATTCCGAATGCCATCAATGCCGCCAATGTCCTCTTGAGCAGAAACCCGAATATCACGAAGTGGCTAATCGCGGGCGGCAACGACAATTGCGTCCTCGGCGCGGTCAGGGCGATGGAAGGGCGTGGCCTGCGGCCCGCCGACATGGTCGGTATCGGCATCAACGGTACCGACTGCATTATCGAATTGGAAAAACCCACCGAGACCGGCTTCTTCGGTTCCATGCTCCTCTCCGCCCGACAGCACGGCTGGGGTGCGACCGAGTTCGTGTACAAGTGGGTCACCGAGGGTATCGAGCCTCCCAAGGACTTCCGCACCGAAGGCGTTTTTATCACCCGTGCCAATTTCCGTCAGGTTCTGAAGGATGAAGGTTTCACCGATTAGCGGGTTGCCTCGCTGAATTTGCTACGCAGGCTGCACCCAAAAGGCCGCCCCCCGGTCATGCTGACCGGGGGGCGGTTTTTCGATCGGCCTGGATTTATGACGGTTTCAACGCAGTATGCATGAGATGCTCGCGCCGTTCAGCCACCCTTGCCCTGCGGGCGTCGTCCCAGACGTAGAAGCCTTCTCCGCTGCGAATGCCGGTATGGCCTCCGGCCACCTTTTCCTCCAAGAGCTCCAGTGGCGATTCGTCCTTGCACAACTGGGGCCACAGATGCCGGGAGATGTCCATAAACGTGTCCAGCCCGCCCATGTCGGCCACCTCCAATTGGCCGATCATGGGGAAGCGCCGACCGAATACGGAGCGGATAACCAGATCCACCATGTCTGCCGAGGTTATGCCGGCTTGGACAATGTGGAGCGCTTCCCTGAGAAGCGCGAATTGCAGCCGATTGCCGACAAAGCCGGGACAAGCCCGTTCCAGCAACACCGCCTCAAGGTCCAAACCTTTTATAAGGTCGAAGACGCGGGTCAGATGACGGCGTTCGGTTTTGCTGCCCGGCACGACTTCCACCAGCGGAACGAAATGCGGCGGGTTATAGAAATGAGCGATAAGGAGGCGCTCCGGATGGCTCATCTCCGCCGACAGATCGTCCGGCGGCAAGCCGCTCGTGTTGCTGGCAATGACGGCGTCTGGCTGGAGGACTTCCTCAAGTTGGCGATACAAGGCGATTTTCAGGTCCAGCCGTTCGGGAATGGCCTCGTGCACCAGGGTGCAATCGGCGAGGCGGGACAATTCCGACACCGGATGCAAACGCGCCAGCGTGGCGTCGGCCTGATCCGCAGGAAAACGGCCGGTGCGGATCATCTCGTCCAAAACGGCTTTCGCCGCCTTTGGCACTTCCCGGAGCCGTTCCGGGTCGGCGTCGTAGACCAGGACCTCATGGCCGTGTCTGGCGTAGGCGGTGGCGATGCCTACCCCCATCAGGCCCGTACCCACGACGGCGCAGGTTGCGTTCGGCATGGTCTCTCCTTTTTACGCCATCTTTTTAATGTCGCCCGGGATGATGAGCTGGGTGTCGGTCGCTTTTTGGACGTCGTCCACGCTGAACTCCGGGTTGATCTCCGCGAGAACCAGCCCTTCGGGCGTTACCTGGATCACCCCCATTTCGGTGATGATCAAGTTGACGCATTTGACCGCGGTCAGCGGCAGGCGGCACTTGTCGAAGATCTTCGGTCTGCCCTTGGCGGTGTGCTCCATGGCGACAATGACCATGTTTGCACCGACGACGAGGTCCATCGCTCCGCCCATGCCGGGGACCATTTTGCCTGGGATGATCCAGTTGGCGAGGTTGCCTTCCCGGTCGACTTCGAGCGCGCCCAGAATCGTCGCGTCGACGTGACCGCCGCGAATAAGCCCGAAGCTGGTGGCGGAGTCGATGTAGCTGCCGCCTGGTCCCACCATGGCGGGCTGGCCGCCGGCGTCGGTGACATACATGGGGTCGAGGCTGTCGGGATCCGGTTTCGGATTGGTGCCGACAATGCCGTTTTCGGACTGGAAGACGACCTTTGCTCCTGCCGGTAGATAGCCGGGAATGAGGGTCGGCAGCCCGATACCCAGGTTGACGACGTCTCCGTCCTTCAGTTCCTTGGCGGCGCGGGCGGCGATAAAGTGTTTCAGCTCGTTTTTATCCATGGCTTACGCCCCCTTTCCGGACACGATGTAATCAACGAGAATGCCCTGGGTCATAACGTTTTCCGGCTCAATCTCGCCGATTTCCACCAGGTTGTCCGCCTCGACGATGACCGTCTTCGCGGCCGTGGCCATGGCGACGGAGAAGTTGCGGGTCGTGCCCTTGTACCAGACGTTGCCGGCTCGGTCGACCTTGAAGCCGCACAGCAGGGCGAAGTCGGCCTTGATGGGTCGTTCGAGCAAATATGGTTTGCCGTCGATGTCGACGACGCTGTGGACGTGGCTGGCTTCCTGGACGATGGTGCCGTAGCCGGTGGGGGTGAGGATACCGCCCAGGCCCGCGCCGCCGGCGCGGATCATCTCGACCAGCGAGCCTTGGGGAATCAGAGTGACGTCAAGGGTGCCCGCGTTCATCTGTTCCGCGATTTCCGGGTTCAGGCCCACGTGGCTGGCGATGACTTTGTCGAATTGCTTGTTGTGCACGAGTTGGGCGATGCCATAGAAGGTGCTGCCGTCAGGCCCTTTCTGCATGGACGCGTCGTTGGAAATAAGGGTCATTCCTTTGCGGCCGAGAGCGGCCATTTCCGCGACCGTCTTGTGGGCGTTGCCGCAGCCCATGAATCCGCCGAACATGACGCTGGCGCCGTCGGGGATCAGCTCTGCCGCCTCTTTGGGGGTGATGATTTTTTTCAAAATGTTCTCCTCTTTTAAATTTTCTCGACTATGCCGGATACGCCCATGCCGCCGCCGACGCAGAGGGTGGCGAGGCCGTACTTCGACCCGCGCCGCGCCATCTCATACAGGAGGCTGACCAGGATGCGGCAGCCGGACGCGCCGACGGGGTGGCCGAGGGAAATCGCGCCGCCGTTGACGTTGACCTTGGTGGCGTCCCACCCCAGCAACTTGCCGACAGCCAGGGCCTGGGCGGCAAAGGCTTCGTTTGCCTCGATGAGATCCATTTGGTCAAGAGTCATGCCGAGGCGCTTAAACAGCTTTTGCGTCGACGCGGCGGGACCGACACCCATGATGGACGGATCCACACCCGCCACCGCGCCGCCCAACCATTTCGCCATGGGTTTGACGCCCAGTTCTTCCGCCTTTTCGCGACTCATCACCACCACCGCCGCCGCGCCGTCGTTAATGCCGGATGCATTGGCTGCGGTCACGGTGCCGTCCTTTTTGAAGGCGGGTTTCATGCCGGCAATAGCGTCGGCGGTCACGCCGGGACGGGGGAACTCGTCGACTTCGAACGGCACGATCTCCTTTTTCTGTTTTACCGGCACCGGGACGATCTCGTCCTTGAACCTGCCTGCCTTTATCGCCGCTTCCGCCTTCTGCTGACTGGCGGCGGCGAATTCATCCTGCATGGCGCGGGTAATCTGGTGGTTGTCCGCAACGTTTTCAGCGGTGATGCCCATGTGGTAGTCGTTGAAGGCGTCCCAAAGGGCATCCTTGATCATGGTATCAACGAGAGCGCCGTTCCCCATGCGGTACCCGTAACGGGCCTTGTCGAGGGCGTAGGCGGCGGACGACATGTTTTCCATGCCGCCGGCGACGATGACGTCGGCCTGTCCCGACTGAATCATGGAAGCGGCGAGGTTGACGCACTGCAGGCCCGAGCCGCAGACGATGTTGAGGGTCTGGGCGGGCGCTTCGACGGGCAGCCCCGCCTTGAGGGAGGCCTGGCGCGCAACGTTCTGTCCCTGGGCCGCCTGGAGGATGCAGCCCATATACACTTCATCAACCTTGTCGGGCCCAATACCGGCGCGGGCCAACGCCTCCTTGATAACGACCGCGCCGAGGTCGGCGACATGGACGTTTGCGAGACTGCCGCCGAATTTCCCGATGGCGGTGCGGCAGGCGCCTGCCAGTACAATTTCCTTAGTCATGCTGTTATCCCCTTATGAAGTGAGGAAAAAGGGCCGGATTAAATAAACAATCCCCATACCAACGCCAGGGCAAGCGACCCGACGACGGGGATGATGCAGGTGGTGATGCAAATATCGAGGTACGATTCCTTGTGGGAGCAATTGGACACGGCCAGCAGGGTAAGGACAGCGCCGTTGTGAGGCAGAGTGTCGAGGCCGCCGGACGAGAGCGATGCGATGCGGTGGAGGTATTCCGGGTTCAGGCCGATCTGCGTCGCCCGTTCGAGATACTGCGGCGCGAGGGCGCTCAAGGCGATGGACATGCCGCCGGAAGCCGAACCGGTCGCGCCGGCGAGGACGTTGACGGCGACGGCTTCGGAGAAAAGGATGTTGCCTGGCATGTTCATCATGATGGATGTCAGGGTGGCGAAGCCGGGCACGCCCTTTACCACCGATCCGAAGCCGACGGCGCAGGCGGTGTTCATGATGGCGGGGAGGGAGCCGCCCGCACCGGCGTTAATGGACGGAATGAGCACCTTCCACTGTTGCAGGTTCATGAGGCAGCAGACGACGATGCCGCAGACAAGGGAAACAACGATGTGCTGTTGAAGAACGTTCAGGACGACGACGACCACAACAATGGGGACGAGACCCGCGAGCCAGTGCCAGACCGGCAGGCTGGCGGCGTCGTGCTCCATTTCGACAAATTTGTTGTCTTCGACAAATCCTCTGCCTTTCGTGCGCGCCACGCTGGCGCGCCACTCGAGGTAGAAATAGCCGGGGAGGCCGATGACGAGCATCGCCACGATGGACATAAGCGGCGCGGCCATGGGGGTGGTGCCGTAAAAAGTGGTGGGGATGAGGTTTTGGATCTGCGGGGTGCCGGGAACGGCGGTCATGGTGATGCCGAAGGCACCAAAGGCGATGGCGCCCGGCAGCAGGGTGCGGGGAAGGTTGGCGGCACGGTAGATGGCGTAACCCATGGGGTAGATGACGAAAACGACGACGAAGAGGGAGATGCCGCCGTAGGTCATCAGCAGGCACGGCAGGACCACGGCCAGGACGGCCCGCTTGGCCCCGATGCGGTTGACGAGCCAGTTGGCGAGGGAGCGGGCGGAGCCGGTCATGTCCATGACCTTGCCGTACACCGCACCCAGGAAGAAGGCGGGGAACCACGCCATAACATAGCCGGAGAGGCCCTGCATGTAGTCGCCGACATAGGTGGAGAGGATGCTCATGCCGCTCAGAAGGGCGACCAACGCCGCGCATACCGGTGCGACCCAGATGATGGAGTAACCGCGGTAGGCGAGAACCATCAGAAGAATGAGGCCGATGAAAATGCCGGCCAGGGAAATACTCATGCTTGTCTCCTCGAAGAATGCTCAGATAGCCACAACGAACCAGTACCGTCTCTCCCTATCCGGCGGTCCAGCCGCCGTCGACGACGATTGCCGATCCGGTGATGGAGCTGGCGGCGTCGGAGCAGAGGAATTTGGCTATCTCGGCGATGGAGTCCGGCTCAAGCAATTTTTTGATGCTGGACTTGACGAGCATGATGTCCGTAACCACCTCTTCCGGAGTGATGCCGTGGGTGCGGGCCTGGTCGGCGATCTGGCCGTCGACGAGCGGGGTGCGGACATAAGCGGGGCAGATGGAATTGACAGTGATGCCCAGGGGACCACCTTCAAGACCGGTTGTCTTGGTCAAGCCCATGAGGCCGTGCTTTGCCGAGACGTAAGCGGCCTTGAATTCGGACGCCACCAGGCCGTGAATGGAGTTCAGATTGATGATGCGTCCCCAGCCGTTTTTCTTCATCGAAGGCCAGACGTAGCGGGTCATATAGAAGGGGGCGGTGAGCATAAGGGCGATGATGAAATCCCAGCGATCTTCGGGGAATTCGTCAATCGGGGAGACTGTTTGGACGCCGGCGACGTTGACGAGGATGTCGATGCGACCGTGCTTTTCCAGGGCGAAGTCGACCAGCTTCTTGCAGTCGGCGCGCTTCGACAAATCTGCCTTGCAGCCGACAGCGCCGATCTTCCCGGCTTCTTCCTGCAGCCTTTCTTCGCTGATGTCACCCATGACGACCAACGCCCCCTCCTTTGCGAATTCCTGGGCGACGGCCAGGCCAATGCCGCTGGCTCCACCGGTGACGAGTGTGACCTTGTTCTTGATCATGTCGTAATCTCCATGGCTAAAGCAAACGCCGTAACAATGACACCACGAAACGTCGATCACCGTGATCGAGCGCAAAATTTTGTGAGGGCGCAGTTCCCCCTTCCGGGGCGCATTGTGGCCGGATTTCGGGGACAGAGGCGATCTCGCGCGGTTCCCGACTATGATCGGGAAAGTAGGGCGGGAGCACGTCCCTGTATTAGGTAAAGGGTAATGTGGTATCCCCGGCGAGCGGCGCGTGGGTGAAGAGCCTTGGGCAAGAGAGCCGGGATGATGGAACACATCACGTCGCGGAAAAACAGACGGCTAAACATCAAAAACGTATTGCAACCGCGATGCCACTACTGCAAGTCATTGCTACGGCGCGATATGGAAATTTCATCAAAAATACTCCATGGAATTGCATCCCCATATGTTCGGAATTTCGTACAGTTACATTGGGAAGTGTCCGCAAATCCGGACAAATAGCAGGCATTGCGATTAAGGAGGGGTTAACTTGTTCGGAATTCCGAACACTGGAACGTTACGGATCAATCGAGACCGTATTTGGTCAACTTTTCGTAAAGGCTGGTTCGGCCTATGCCCAAGGAGTCAGCGGTGCGCGATCGGTTGTTGCCGTTGTGCTTCAGTGCCGCGAGGATACATTCTTTTTCGAAGTTCTCGACGTTTGTTTTGAGATCGGACGGGGAGTCGTGCCTCTCCGCGCCGGGTTGGGTCATAGCCACACGGATCAGTCTGGAGGGAAGCTGATCGTCACCAATCACCCGATCCGGCCCGACGAAGTTGGTGGCGCTCTCCAGCACGTTTTCCAATTCGCGCACGTTGCCGGGCCAATCGTACCGTTGCATGCATCGGAGCGCCGCGTCGGAGATGGCAATAGCGCCCAGTCCTTCCCGTTTGCATATCTTGCGGATAAGATGCCGCGCCAGCAGCTTGATGTCGTCCAGACGATCCCGGAGCGGCGGCACGTTCAGCTGGACGATGGAAAGGCGGTAATAGAGGTCGGAACGAAAATCCCCCGTCCCCATCATCTCCACCAGATTTCTGTTGGTGGCGGCGATGATGCGCACGTCGACCTTCTCGGTGGTGTTGGAGCCGATTTTCTTTATCTCCTTTTCCTGGAGGAATCGGAGCAGTTTGACCTGCAATTTGAGGGAGAGTTCGCCAACCTCGTCGAGAAAAATGCTGCCCCGGTCGGCAGCCTTGAACAGGCCGATTTTCCCCTTGGCGTTGGCACCGGTGAAAGCGCCTGCTTCGTAACCGAATAGTTCCGATTCAAGTAGGTCGGCGGGAATGGCGCCGCAATTCAGGCTGATGAACGGACGTTGCGCCCGCTTGCTGGCGTTGTGAATGGAGTGGGCGATCAGTTCCTTGCCGGTGCCGCTTTCGCCAAGGAGCAGCACACCGGAGTTGGACTTGGAGACACGGGCCACCATCTTCTTCAGTCCCTGCATCTCCGGGTTGACGGTGATGATGTCTCCGAGCGAATACTTGGGGCGGTGGGTGTCGGAAAATGATTTCTTGTAGAGGCTCAGCTCCTCTTCGATGTTGTTCAGTTTGTCGTAGAGATCGTTGAAGTCGCTCAAATTTTTAAACAGTACCCGCCCCATCACGCCGACCACCTTGCCGTTTTGAAAGATGGGGATACGCGACGCGACCATGCTCTCGCCGCGAATCATCTGCTTCTCGGCAATCTCGGAGACGCCGGTTTTCAGAACAAGGTGCATACGGGTGTTTTCGATGACCTCCTTCACGTGCTTGCCGATAACTTCGTCCCGGTCAACCTGGAGGAAATTGGCATAGGCACGCGACAACGCCTCAATGCACCCGGTTTTGTTGACGATAACAATGCATTCCTCCGTCGAGTTCAGGAAGGTGCCCAGCATGACTTCGGTGTCGAGCAGGCCGTTTTTGACGAGCTTTTTCATGTCTTGACCTTCACGCCGAATAATTTATCGGCGTCCACGTGTTTAAGCACTTCTTCTTGGTAAACGACGTTACACTTCAGTATACCCGCCACACCGGATATTTAAAACACCTTGCCGGCAACAAGCCGATGACCTATCAGCATCGTGGTGCGCCATATGGCAAGATATTTCATCCATTTTGCGCGCCAAAAACACTCATCCTCGAAAGATTTTCTTCGCCTTCCGTTTCGCGTTAATACAGAACAAATCTGATTTACAATAGGTTTACCATCTTTCTGTCCACAGGTTCTCCCCTTAAATCCCATCGCCGAATCGGCAATCCCGCCATGCCACGGTACACTACCACTAGATACCGTCTGGTCGGTTTCTATCGCATCTGTCCGAGAGCGATGCGGCACGCTCTCTCTCTTGCGACGGTGCGTTTCGGCTGGCTTCAAACGACGGGAGGTGCTTTATGTCTTTGGGACGGAAGATCTTCAGTATCGTGGTGGTGCTGTTGTTGGTGGCGGTGGCTATCATGGCGGCAGCGATTTACAGTGTTACCACCCTCGGTTCCAGTTTGGCTGAATTGTCCGGCCTCGCCAACCGATCGGTCAATTACAACGCCATCGGCAATCTGCAGCTGCGGCGACGGATCAATCTCCTCCTCCTCCTCGCCGAGAATTCGGACGAAGGGATGCAGGATTACGTGGTCCGCCTCGACCAAATCAGCAAGGAGGTCGAACAACAAATCCAGTTGCTTCGCGACCACATCCCCCCGAACGCAACCAAGACGCAAATCGACGCGCCAATCAATATTCAGAAATATTGGGCCAACTATCTTGCGGTGACCGAGGAGACCAAGGAACTCGCGCTGCAAAACACCAACAACCGCGCCCGGCACATCCACGACAGCGCCGCCGACATATGGACCGAGGTGGATGGCCGCCTCGACAAGGTGGCCGACAAGATCAGAAGGCATCCAGTCCCCGAGACTTCGGCGTATAGCGCCCGGACGCGCGGCCTGCGCGCCATAATCGCCTTTATGCTGAACGACATGACCGGATTCATGACGGCGGTGCGGCCGGAGCGCCGCGCCGAATTCAAGCAGAGTATGTTGCGGCACATCGATACCGTCAATGCGACCCTAAAGGTTGTCGCGGATGCGGTACCGGCGGAGGACGGCGGCGGCGAAGTGGCCGACATCGCCGCCCTTTTCCAGAAAGGCGTCGACGCCGTCAGCGAGATAATCCCCCTGATAGACGCGGACACCCGTGGCAGGGCGGACGAAATTTTCGCCACCACGGGGTTGGTCGCCGAACGCGAGTTTATGAAGTGCATCAGCGAACTCACCGTGGCGGCATCGGATGCGATTGCCCAACGCTCTGTCGAGGGTGGACGATTGGCCAGCAGGGTCACCCTCTTTACGATAGTCGCCAGTGTGGTTGGCATCCTTTTCGGGCTTATCATCGCCACCCTTACCGTGCGGAGCATCGTCACCCGCCTGAACGCCATTATCGAAAAGCTCGGTTCGACGGCACGGGAAGTGTTCAACGCGTCGGGCCTTATCAGCTCCTCGTCACAACAGCTTGCCGAAGGCGTCACCCAGCAGGCGGCTTCGCTTGAGGAGACATCGTCCGCCCTTGAACAGATGGCCTCCATGACCAGGCAGAACGCCGATAACGCCACCAAAACCAACGACACCACCAAGACCAATTCCCAGCAGATTGAATCCGGGTCCAAGGCGGTGGCGAATATGGTGCATGCGATGGGCGACATTAGTGAATCGGCGGAAAAGATAAGCCATATTATAAAAACCATCGAAGACATCGCCTTCCAAACCAATCTGCTGGCGTTAAACGCAGCGGTCGAGGCGGCCCGGGCCGGGGAGGCGGGCAAGGGCTTTGCGGTGGTTGCCGACGAGGTGCGGAATTTGGCAGGCCGTTCGGCCCAGGCCGCCCGGGACACGACCGACCTCATTGTCGGAACGATAGAAAACATCAATAACGGCTCAGCCATCGCGAAGACCCTCGACGCCAGCTTCCACAGTATCCAGGAGGGTTCGACCGAGGTAGCGATGCTGATAGGTGAAATCGCCTCTGCAACCAACGAACAAGCCCAGGGAGTGGATCAAGTCAACACGGCCGTCGCCCAGATGGATAAAGTGACCCAACAGTCGGCTGCCTCCGCCGAAGAGGCAGCCTCCGCTTCCGAGGAGCTTGCGGCCCAGGCGGACGGACTAAACGGCATGGTGTCGGATCTGCTGTCAATGGTCACTGGCCACGGCAACGGTAAAAGTAACGGTAACAACGGCAACGGTCACAATGGCCGGAGCGGCAATGGCGGCGGGCGTTATCTCAGTACGGCTTCGTCAGGTGTGAGCCATGCCAGTCGTGGGCCGCATGGTTACCGCCACGAACACGGCGGCGGCACATCCCAATCGGTGCCACAGGAGATGAGAGTGGTGAATGCAAATGAGGTTATTCCGCTGACGCCGGACGATTCGTTCTAAAAACTTCAAGAATCCTTATACGTATAACATATTGATAGGCCCCAGCGGCGTGCTGGGGCCCATCTATTCAACGGTTTGCGTCGTGGTGCCACGTGCGGAGTAAAATGCTCGGAAACGCAAAAATCCCCGGCTTCCCGGGGAAATTTGGCGGAGAGGGAGGGATTCGAACCCTCGGTGCAGGTTACCCCACACGTCGGCTTAGCAAGCCGGTGCATTCGACCACTCTGCCACCTCTCCGTCTCGTGCGGCATGGTCAAGAAGGGAAAAGTATAGCCTTTTCCCTGGCAATGTCAATCATCTTCCACAATTGCGTCGTCAATGCGATCCATGTCCCTGCCGTGACGGGTCAGCTCCCACAAACGGCGAAGCTCCTCGCGCACATCCAAGCCGTCCAGCGCCCGCTGCGCCGCCCGCGAGGCGGTGACATTGCCCGCATCGTCGATGCCGAACTCCATCACAAACGCCGAGGACGCCGGATTCGTCAGGGTAAAGAATCGCCGGTCGTGAAGGCGCACCTGGTCACCGTTTGGCGTGGCTATACTGTCGGCGACAAACATTCCCTGCGAATACCAGGCAAACATCCGCCCTTCCGGCGTCGCCAAAACCGGCCGGATTGCCGCTGCCGGCAGGGTCTGGAACCGGACAAAACGCATCGGCGCGCGGGCGTAGCTTGAATAGACAGCGTTATAGATCATGCCGTCGGCGTCCCGTGCCGCGATGTCCCAGGCGACATAGGTAAACATAATAGGGAGCGCCCGCACCTCCACCGCCTCAATACCCGCTTTCGCCAGTTCCTCCCGCGCCAGCCGTACTGTCTGGCGGTTCGGGGGCCAGCCAATCAGGAGATACACGATGACCAACGCCAGCGCCACCCGGCCCACCCAATCCCCCGCGACCTGGCGGCGCGGGTGGCGGTGCACGATTGGGAACGTCAGCGGATTAATGAAGTAATCGATCCGTTCCCAGCGGAGAATGCGGTTCGCGACAAACGAAGCCGCCGTCACCGACGTGAGGAAAATATCCAGTATCGGGACGATGTCCCATGAGATCCGGGCATTGGAAAACGGCAACAGCGGCATCGTCCCCCAACTGGTGATGAGGTCGAAAATCGTATGGAGGTAGAGGCAGAGGACTGCCAACAGGCTCCACAATAGCCACGAGCCTTCGCGGCGCGAGATCCGGTAGCCGAGGTAGCCCAGGATGGGAGCGGCGACGAGCATGGGGAAAAAGCTGTGGGTGATGCCACGGTGATAGGCCCAGGCGTACTCGGGCGAAATCAAATAGGTCACCGAATCGAGATCCGGGAGAGACGACGCGAGGAGCGCAAACGGCGTCGCCAGCGGGCCGAGGCGACGGCGGAAAAATCCGTCCGAGACCGCCGTGCCGACCAGGGCGTGAGTCAGGGTGTCCATTGTCTCCCTCGTGTGGGCCGCGTGGGCAGGCCGTTGTCTTGTTTGATCCGCCTAGTGGTTTCCCAGCCGACGCTCGGAGGTGACGCCCGAAAACGCCCCCGCGAACGACTGCATGGCGTCGGGCGAAATCGTCACCTTCTGCCAAACCTTAATGCCCGATTCCGTGAAAATGGATTTCCAGTATTCGTCCCGCTTGCGGTCCGACGACTCGTAATCGTGTTCGAAATAGACCTCGACAATGCGCGCGGCAGCGAGGAGCTTGGTGCAAATATAGCACGGCGCGAGGGTGGTGTACACGCTCGCACCCTCCACTGCCTGACCAAGCCGCGCCGCCTGGGCGATGGCGTTCGCTTCGGCATGGCTGGAGCGGCAGTAATTATACTTGTCGGCGTCGCCCGAACCCATATGACGGCTGTAGCAGAACGGCGTGCCGTCTGGGTTGAACGCGCCGCGGCAATGCGGCGCGCCCGGAGGCGAACCGTTGTAGCCGGTAGCGAGGATATGCCGGTCCTTGACCAGAATCGCGCCGGTGGGACGCGAATTGCAGGTCGAACGGGTGCTGATCAGTTTTGCGACAGCCATGAAATACTCATGCCAGTCGGGGCGGTCGTCATTCACGTTCCACTGCTCCCAAAGCCGCCCAAACCGCGCGCCGTCTCTGCGTTGAACTCATCCATCGTGATAGCGGTCAGCGTGTGTTCGGGGATGGGTCGGAAGGCGATCTGGGCAATCTTCATGCCGCGCTTCAGTTCCATCATCATCTGGCCGGCGTTGTGGAGAATGACGCCGACTTCGTTACGGTACCCGGCGTCGATGGTGCCGGGCGTGTTCAGGACGGTGAGGCCGAAGTTGAGGGCATTGCCGGAACGCGGCCGGACCAAAGCCTCCCAGCCCTCCTCCATCTCGAGGAAGACGCCGGTCTTCGCCAGCAGACGCTTGCCCGGCGCGAGGTAGATGTGTTCCTTTTCATCCTTCAGGTCGTCCGGCGCGGCATAGCAGCGGGCAAAAAGGTCGAAACACGCGTCGCCCGGATGCGCGCGGGACGGCGTAAAGTCGGATTCGTTATTATAGAGTGCGAAACGTATGTTCATAGGTCGGCGAATTCCTTTTCAAGGTCGCTAAAATAAACAGGGCAATGGGGCGTAATCTTTTCCCAAATATCCCGGGCGAGTAAACGAATCTTCGGGTGCGCGCCCCGGGCCAGACGCAACCGCAATATATGCCGCCACTCGCGGAAATTGGCGGTCACGAAAAGTTTGGCGGCGGTGCAGGTCGGCAGCACGTCGCGGGCATTTTGGGGCGGGACGTTGTTCTCGAGCATCTTACAGTACGCCGCTTCGGCAGCCAGCATTGCTTCGCGCCACGTTTCTTCCTCGAGCGGCGATGAAAACAATGGCCGCACTACCGGCATCCCTTCTTCGTACTTGATGTACCGGGTCGAGGACTGGGTAAAGGAAGCCAGACGGTGCCTGACGATCTCGTGGGTAATGCCCCGGTCGGTCACGAGCAGGAAGGTCGCGACCGCGTGCTCGAAAACCGAGTCGTGACGGCGATCCCGCAACCCGCCCAGGAACTTGTCCCGCCGGGCGCGGCATTTGTCGCACCTGCCGTCATTGCAGTCGCAGGCCATCTTTTCTTCAGAATCGTAGCAGACGCGGGCGATACGCTCCAGCATCTGGTCGGCGTCGGGGGTGACCTGTACCAGCGTGGCCGATTGTTCGACTTCAATCATGACGTTCCTTTTTCCCGTGAGCGCCGTCAGCCAGCATCTCGCGTGCCTGGCGGATGGTTACCTCGTTCGCGCCGCTGCCGTGAATCATGCTGGCAACCTCCTGGACGCGGTCCTCGCCCGTGAGGTTTTCGACCCCGGCGCTGGTGCGCCCCTTGCGCACCGCTTTCGTGACCTTCAAATGGTTGTCCGCATACGAGGCGATCTGGGGCAAATGGGTAATGACGATAATCTGCCGCGATGCCGCCATCTCGTCCAGCTTCATCCCGAGTTCGCGACCGAGGCGCGCGCCGACGCCGGCGTCGACTTCGTCCAGGAACATCAGGTCGGGCCGATAGACTTCGGACAACGCCGCCTTAATTGCCAAAACCGCCCGCGACGCTTCGCCCCCAGACACCGCCCCGGCGACCGCCGACGGCGCTTCGCCCGGGTTGGGGCTGAGGAAGAAATTCACCCCGTCGAGGCCGTTCAGGCCGGCGGCGAGGATGTCGTCCAGCGGCATGCCCTCTTCCCACAGCGGTTCGAAATCGACCAGGAACCCGGCCTGCTCCATGCCGAGGCCAGCGAGTTCGCGGTTCACCGCTTTGGCGACGCGGCCAAGGGCAAGCCCGGCCTCGGCGACGAGGGGAAGCTCCGCCGCCAGGCGCGCCCGCACCTCGTCCTCGCCCGCGTCCCAGCCGGAGAGGTCTTCAATCTCCAAGGCGAGCTTGTCGCGGACCGATGGCAATGCCGAAACATCGCATTCAAGTCGCTTGGCCAAAGCCTTGAGCATTTCCGACCGGCCAATCATGGCGTCGAGGCGCTGCGGATCGGCGTCGAGGTCGCCGACCATGCCGGTCAGTTTGCCGAGGGCGGATTCGGCCAATTCCATCGCTGATTCGAGATCGGCTGCGGCCTCGGCCAGACGCGGCGAGACAGCTGCCATTTTTTCCAACAATTTCCAGGCGGCGGCCAAGGCTTCGACCGGCCCGGGCTCACCGGCTTCGAGCCGAGCGGCTGCCTCGGCGGCGGCTCGAACAATGCCGGCGGCGTTGGACATCTCGCGGATGTCGTCCTCGAGCGTTGCGTCCTCCGACGGATCGTAACTGGCGCGGTCGATTTCGGCCAGTTCCTCGCGCGCCCGTTCCAATCGGAGGCGGACGAGTTCCCGCTCCTGCCGACCCGCCTGCAACCGCCGGGCCAGGCCGTCGGCTTTGCGATACGCGGCCTGATAGCGGGCCACGGCAGCTTCGAGCCTGCCGTAGGCGTCGAGCAGGTGGACCTGATAGGCCGGGTCGGCGAGGCGCATATGTTCGTTCTGGGCGGCGAAATCGACTAGGGGCGCGAGAGCGCTCCGGACCGATCCGGCGGTGACGGCCTTGCCGTTGACGCTCAGGCCGCCGCCGTCCTTGTTCCGGCGCACGCCACGGCGGACCGTGACCCGCCCGTCGGCGTCAAGCCACGCGGCCAGTTCCGGCGACGCCGAAACGTCGGGTCGAAAGACCGCCTCGATGACGGCTTCGTCGCAGCCACTGCGGATAATGTCGTGGCCGCCCCGGCCGCCCAGCGCCAGGCCGAGCGC
The DNA here is from genome assembly GCA_021205245.1 of Planctomycetaceae bacterium. Lineage (GTDB taxonomy): Bacteria > Planctomycetota > SZUA-567 > SZUA-567 > SZUA-567 > JAJBSZ01. The sequence continues at coordinate 13,037 of JAJPXZ010000076.1, read as the reverse complement.
CTTGGCGACCAGACTCTTGCCTGCGCCGGTCTCGCCGGACACGGCATTGAGGCCCGTGGAAAAGGCGAATTCAGCCTTTTCGAAGAGGAGAAAATTATGGAGACGCAAACGTTCCAGCACCAATTGCCCCCGGTGAGCACGGCCCACGGTTTACTTTATCAGCCAAAACCATAGAGTAGTTTTCAGGCTGTCTTGAATACAGCCGTACAATTTTACGATTCGCGCTGATGTTAGGCAACCTCTAAAAGGCCGTTTCACCATTACGGATCGTGGCTTCAGCCGGGATCATGGCTCGAGAGGTGGTGTAACAGGCCTTAAAGCTCTGGATAGGTATTGATGAGTATTTATCAAAAACTGCGCGCCCGCCTCAACCGGGCCGGAATCTCCCCCTCAACCCGCAGGGGACAGAACTTTCTATTGGACGGCAACCAGCTCCGCTTTATCGCCGAGACGGGCCGGGTCGGGCCACGGGACGTCATTCTCGAAGTCGGGCCGGGGAGTGGATTTCTGACCCGGTGGCTGGCCAAATCCGGCGGCCTGGTGCTGGGGGTCGAACTCGATCGCGGCCTGCTGCCGCTGGCGCAGGAGGAGACGGCAGGCCTCCCGAACGTCTTTTACTACCAGGGAGACATCCTGGCGGGAAAAAACAAAATTAACCCGGAGGTCGTCGCCAAGCTGGAAGAACTGCTGGCCCTCAAAAACAAGGCCCTCGCGGAAGAGGGCAAGACGGAGACGGCGGTTCTGAAAAGCGTGTCGAACCTGCCTTATTCGGCCGGGACGCCGTTTGTCATGAATGCGCTGGCCTCGCCGCTCCCGTGGGAACTCGGGGTGTTTTTGCTGCAACTCGAGGTGGTGGAACGCATGGTCGCGCCGCCCGGCGGCAAAACGTATGGCGCATTGTCAATCGCCACCGCGCTCGGGTCCGACAGTACAATCGAGCGCACGGTGGGCCCGCGTTCTTTCTGGCCGCCGCCGAAGGTCGAGTCGGCCGTCATATCGGTCAAATTCAAGCCGGTTGAGGAGCGGATGGCGCTGCCGTGGTACGAACTCCGCGCCGTCACGAACGCCGTTTTCGGCTCGCGCCGAAAAATCCTTAAAAACGCCCTCAAAGGGCTGTTTCCCGATCGCAATATCGCGGACATGCTGACCACACTCGGCATCAACCCCGAATGCCGGGGCGAGACCATGACGCCGGAGCAGTTCCTCCTTATCGCCCACGAGGTGGCGGCGGACAAGGTTAAGGAACGGGAGTCGTAATCGGTCCGGTGTTTTTAGGATCGTTGTTCCGGTCGCGGGGTGCGGTGCCGGGATAGTCGCTGGTGGAGCGGTGTTTGCCGCGCCGCCGGATATGGCTGGCCCAGAACAACATGGCGGCGACGAGGGCCACGGCCAAAACGACCATGACAATCACCGCAGTGCGGTTGTTATCCATGGCGTATTGGAGCGGCGTGGCTAGTTGTGCGTTCAGGGGCGGAATGGGCGGCGGGACGACATCCGCGCCATCGACGGCGTCGGCGGCGAAAGCTGGGCCGACGAGCGTCAGCAGGGCCAGAGACGCCGCGATTACAGCAGTTTTCATACCAGGCCTTTCGGCTTAGAGCATAAGCGTTATATAACGCTCTTCCCCTCTCTTATCCCTGTGTCGCCTTCGGCCCTTCCTGCCGTCGTCTCCGGAAAAGTTTGGTCTGCGTCCGCCTGGTGGTATAATGGAGGAGCCCAACTTTTCACCCATACAAGGAGAGCTAATGAGTACCGCCCTGCCCCTGAGTCAATTCCATGCCGATCCGGCAAAGTGTACCGCCTGCGGCCAATGCGTCCTCGACTGCCCGGCCCACATCATCCACGTGGTCGGCGGCGTCGCCACGGTGAAGCCAGAGGACGATGTCGAATGCATCGGCTGCCAGCATTGCCTGGCGATATGCCCCTATGCGGCAGTGTCTGTCGTTGGGAAAAATCCCGAGGATTCCCAGCCGACCGGGAAATGCGATCCGAAAATGCTCGACAGTCTGATTCGCTCCCGCCGTTCGGTTCGGCAATTCACGCCTGGAGTGGTCGATTCCGCGTTGCTCCATCACGTGCTGGAGACTGTCTCGCACGCGCCGACCGGGGTCAATATGCGCGACCTGCGCTTCACCGTCGTCCACTCGCCCACAGTAATGGATGCCCTGCGGGACCGGTTGTGCGAAACGCTAATCGCCAAAGCCGCCACTTTCCCACCAGAAGACGCCTGGCTAGTCGACATGGCCAAACTGTGGGTGGACGAGGAGGTCGATGCCATTTTCCGCACTGCGCCGCACCTGCTTGTCGTCACCGCCGGGCCTGCCCAGGTATGTAAGGTGGCGGATTGCGTCATCGCCCTCTCGTACTTCGACCTCTATGCGCAGGCGAACGGCATCGGCACCACCTGGTGCGGCATGATGGAAGGCATCCTGCGAGGGCTCCCGGAGTCACGCGCGTGGCTGGACATTCCTGACGATCACGAAATCGGCTACGCCATGCTGTTCGGGCCGGAGGGAGTGCGGTACCCGCGCGCGGCGCAGCATGATCTGGCAACGGTTCACTTTGTGGAAAAGCTGTAGCCATTCGAAAAACACGATGAATCCCGGGACGGCTTTCGCCATCCCGGGATTCAATTTGAATGCTCGTCCACTACGATTTTCACATCGCTTAATACGCGGGAATATCCACCCATGCACCCTTGTTGCGGGTGGACTCGAGCATCGCCTCGATAAAGGCCATGCCGCGCACGCCGTCATCGACGCAGGGGAAATCCAAATCCAGATCGGTCAGCGGCTCGCCCGCCTCGACCTTGCGGATGGCGAGGGCGGCGTTCAGGTAGACGTTGGCAAAGCCTTCGATATAGCCTTCAGCATGGTATTTGTCGCAGCGGGTGACCCGAGCCGCCGATGGACTGGCTGCGGCGACATAGGTGGTGCCGCGCGCCCACTTCTCCCACGGCTTGTCCTGGTACTTGATGATGATGAAATCCATATTGTCGAAACGCCATTCCAGCCCAGCCTTGTCGCCGTAGACACGGATGCCGAGGCCGTTCCCCTCGCCCACCGATATCTGGCTGGCCTGAATCGAGCCGCGCACATCGCCTTCCCACCGGGCAAGGGCGGTGAAGTCGTCGTCGATGGTCCGTCCCTCCACCACCGCTGCCGCGTCGGCGGCAACCGCCGTTACCCGGAGGCCGGTGACGAGTTCGGACAGGTGCGAGGCATGGACGCCGATATCGCCAATGCAGCCAGCGCCCGCGAGTTCGGGCCGAGTGCGCCACGACGCCTGCTTGTGATCGTCCTTCTCGATGAGCTGATAAAGCCAGCCCTGCGGGTATTCGACCACAATCTTGCGAATCTTGCCAAGCGCCCCCTGCGCTACCAAGTCGCGCGAGCATTTGACCATGGCGTTGGTGGCGAAGGCGTGGGTGAGGGCAAAGACTTTGCCGGTCTTTTTGACCGATTCGCGCAGTTCGAGCGCCTCGGCCAGGGTCATGGTCATGGGCTTGTCCATAACGACGTGGAAGCCGAGTTCCAGCGCGCGTTTGGCTTGGGCGAAATGGAGATGGTTCGGTGTGACGATACTGATAAGGTCGGGGCGCTTGGTGTCGGGGAGAGCTGCTTCGGTTGCCAACATCTCTTCCCATGAGGCATAGACCCGCGCCGGATCGACGAACAAGGCCTGTCCCTGAGCTTTGGACTTTTCTGGATTGCTGGAGAACGCGCCTGCAACAAAATCAATCTGGCTGTCCATGAGGGCGGCCTTGCGGTGGATATCGCCTATGCCCGAACCGGGTCCGCCGCCGATCATCGCCATACGGAGTTTACGCCCGCTCACGTCTTTTCCCATTGCAAGTCTCCGAAATAAGAGGATAGTCGTCTCCACGAATGCGCTCCTTGCAGTATACCGCCCGGGCGCGCTTAGTAAAGTTCTACTTAATATTTTTAATTAACTTTATTCACTTAATTTTCCCGGGACCCAGCCATGTCGACTTCGACCAGGCTCTATAAACACAGTAACCGCCTGCCGAAACAACAACCATTGACGTGGCGGACCTATTTTCTCCACATCCTGGCCAAGGACGCGGTGCTGTGGATTTCGCTGGCCTTGGCAGCAGCCTCCTGCCTGGTTGTGCGGCAGCCGTTGACCGCCATCCTCGGCTCTATCGACGGCAAGACCTTGTCGTGTCTGGCCAGTTTGATGGCGGCGTCGGGCGGGTTTATGATTTCCGGCGTGTTCGACCTGGCGGCGGCAAAGTTGGTGAACCGCTGCCGCACGGCGCGGTCGTTGATGGCGGCGCTTGTCTTCGCCACCTTTTTCGCGTCCATGATCATCACGAACGACGTCGCCTTGATCGTCTTTGTGCCTATGGCGATCCTCGCTTTTAAGCGGGCGATGCTGGACCCGATGCTGACGGTCATCCTCCAGACCGTCGCCGCGAACGTGGGATCGATTCTTCTCCCGATGGGCAATCCGCAGAACCTGTACCTGTATTCACGTTATAGCATGACGTTTGGCCCGTTCCTGCAAGCGGTACTGCCGCTTTCTCTGGCTGGGGCGGCGGTCTTGGCCGTATTTTGCCTGTTTGGAAAGCAGACGGTGGCGGTGTGCGGCACGGCCGCGCAGGAACCGTGGGTGCGAGGGCGTGACGCAGCCCTCTACGCCGCCCTGTTCATCGTCGCCGCGCTGGGCGTGTTCGATGTCATCGATCACCGCCTCGCCCTTGCCGCCGCCGTTGCGGTTATGGCGTGGAAGGGTAAGAGCCTGATCCAGCAGGTGGATTATGCGCTGTTACTGACGTTTATCGGTTTCTTCGTCTTTGTCGGTAATGCCTCGCACATTCCGGCGGTAGAGGCTGCCCTGCGACAGTTGGTGGAACCGCGACCGTTCGCCGCCTCGGTCGTGGCCAGCCAGGTGATTTCGAACGTTCCGGCGGCGGTGATGCTCTCCGGCTTTACTCAAGACGGCTATGCGCTGTTGGCCGGTGTGAGCGCCGGCGGTTGCGGCACGCTGATCGCGTCGATGGCGAGTTTGATTTCCTACAAGCTGTATGTCCGTACTGTGAGTAACGGGAATAAAGGGCGGTATCTCGTCGTTTTTACCCTTATCAATGTCCTATTTCTTGCGGTGATGGTTGGGGCGTATGTGCTGTGAGTTTCCTCGTGATCGCGGGCGTTATCGAACGAGTATAAAAGTGGCCCCGCCTTTCGGCGGGGCCGGTTGTTTATTGCATCGATGCCAAAAGCGTCTCTATCATATTGCCTCCGCCGACTCGGGTATCGCCGAGCTTGCGGGCCACATCGGCGGCCTGGCCCATGTTTTCGAGCTCGGCCCGCCGTCGTTCCATCTCGGCCATTTCCTCCCGGAGCCGCGCCACTTCGTCGTCCGACCGCACCACCTTGGGCGGCACGTTGTCGATATAGGCGAGCTGGTCGATTGCTTCGTCGGGGTTTATCTTGAGCGCCGCCGACGGGAAGCGTCCGGCGATGTCGCCGGCCATGGCGAGGAAATGCGTCATGCCGGACAACCCGGCCTGTTTCTGCGCCTGCGCCAGCATCGAGGTGTAATCGATCTTGATGCCCTCCCCGGCTATCTCGGCCGGAGGCGGTGGAATCATGGCGAATTCTTCCGTCATTATGGTGAAGACCCGTTCGAGAATCGGGTCAAACAGTTCGGCCTGGAACCGTTCCAACACCGGACCAAGAACTGCCGCCTTTTCCTCGACCAACTGCATGACCTCGGTCGCGGTCATGGAACCACGGCGCGTCTGCACCATAAGAAACAACGGATTGTAAAAGGTGGAACGGATGCGTTCCTCGACGTCCTGAATCTTCAGCCTGATATTGGCGAAATCGAACTGCGGCCGCATGAGCGGGCGGAACAGGTGCTGCGCCTCCTGCGGGTTCGCGCCGACGATGGCTCCGGGCCGGATTTCGCCCCGGGCGAGGCGGTCCTTCATCGAGTCAGAGACAAGCCAGGCCGGGTCGGCAATCCAGTTCACCGAATTCACATAGGCCCGCTCCTGCGTCTGCAATTGGCGGATATCGGCCAGCGCCATCTGGCCGGGGCTGTAGCCATAGACGTCGTCCCCAATCGCGCCCCAGCGCACGGCGACAAACGGCTTGGACCGGTAGCCGCGCCGCGCCAGGATGTCGTCGTCGTTGCCTTCCTCCATAAAGTAGACGGATTCGTATTGCCACTCGCGGCTGTGGGAGTTGTCCAAAAATCCCCACGGCTGGATCGCCTGGACGAGATAGAACGATTGGTCCATTCGTTTGTCGTCGAGGGCGCGGCGGGCCGGTTCGGGCAATTTGTCGCGGCCAAATGCCTCGGCCATCTGCGGCGCGGTCATGGACAAGCGGCGGTAGAGCGTGTTGATACGGAGGTCTGCGCCGTTGGCGAGACGGTACTCGCCGCAGGTGAGGGTGCGGAAACGGACCACGCCGCCACCCGGGTCGCGTTCCATCAAGCTAACGCCCTGGCCGTAGGCCAATGCCTCGTAATAGAGATCCTGCACAGCGGCGTAGAAGTTCGACTGGGCCAGCACTTGGCGCTGGCTGTTCTGAACCAGATGAATCCACGCTCGCACCTGGGTCAACTCCATCATCTCCTCGTCGGGGTGGCTGAGTTCGAACCACGGCCGCGACGGGCTGGTCAGGCCGCCGTGAAGTCCGGAGGCGGCTGTGTGGATGGCGTTGTAGGTAATCGAATTGTGGACGTTCTGACCGCGCCGCACCTCCTGACGATCGCGGTGCGAGTGGAGAAACCGGCCGCTCCACGGAAGGACATACTCGTTCACCTCCCGCCAGAGCGGTTTCCAGGCGTCGGCCTGGCGGTCGAGTTCGCCCCAGCGGCGGCGGTAAGCTTCGGCCCGCACCGTATCGGCATAGCCGGACGCGGGCGCGTCTGTTTCGTACTGCATCGTCTAGCCTCCCAGCAACGTTTTCTTGGACGTATCAGCCACGCCGGCTGCGCCGAGGCCGGAGGTGAACACTTCCTGAGCCTGACGCTTCCGGAGCGCCGCCTGTTGGCGCTCGCGGTTCCGTTCCGCTTCCATAAGCGCGTTGTCACGCGCCGCGTTGTCCCCGTCGCCGGTCGCGTCTGTCGTCGGCATTTCCGGCACCTCGGGTTGATTCGGCGTCATGGTCGAATGCACGTCCGACGCCAGATTGAAAGACGGTTGCTTGCCAAGGCCGGACAAACCCAGCCCCAACAACGAACCGCCCAGTACCGCTCCTGCCATACCCATGGCTATTTCCTTTCCATCCATTCATAGAGGTTGTAATTCCTGGTCGTATCGACCGATGCCGCTCCCGCCGAACGGGGGTAGACCGGCATGGCGAAGGTGAGAGCCAGGGCGTCGGCAAGGTCGGGGGACGCGTGACCGCGCTTTCGCATTTCGTCCTTTCGCTCGAGTTGGATCTTGCCGGCGGGTGAATAGGAGAACTCGGGAGCAATGAGGTCGTCCCGCAGATCGCGGTTCATTTCGATAATCGCGCCGGCCTCAATCCACTCCTTCATCATCCACCACATCTCCGCCCGCTTGTTGATGAAGCGATCGGGGTTCATCGCCTTACCTCCGAACGCCACACCGGTGGCATTGAAGCCGAGCCGGTTGATCTGGTCCAGGACACCCGCGCCGACGCCGGTCTGATCGACGAAAATGCCGTCTGGCCGGATTTCCTCGGCTCGGCGCGCCACCATCTCCGCCAGCCTGGACGTGTCGGCTCCGCGCACGGCGAACAGCACCCGAGCCACCGGACCCTCACGGTACACCACCGCCGAACGGTCGGGACCAAGCCAGGCCGGGTCAACGCCAATGATCTTGCCTATGTTTGGAGGCAAAAACGGCGGCGCCGGCCTAGCCATCGCCTTGTCCACCAGGTCCAGCGGGATGAGGTTGTTCATGCCCGCCTTGGGGAATTCACCCAGTACCCGCACCCGGTAGACGTCCGAGCTGTCGCCGTATTCCTGCGCGATTTCCCCGGCATACTCCGGTGCGACCAGGGGCGAATCGAGACAGGAAAACACGAGTTGCGTCCACGTGTTGCGGGCGGCGTGGAAGGCGTTGTGGAAATAGCCGGAGAGGCGGGTAGGGTTGCCAGTCAGAGCCACCCGCGCCGACTGGGTCGACAACGCGCCCCGGGCGACCTCGAAGATGATGTCGTTGACGCCCGCCGCCTCGTCGATGACGAAAAGGATTTCCGGCGCGTGAAAGCCCTGCAAGGCGTCCGGGTTTTCCGGCCTGGCGGTGCGGGCGACGATCATCCCGGCGGATCCCTTCAGGGTTATCCGATCCGACGTCACGGCGAAGCAGGATCGGTAATCGTCATCCATGCAGGTGATAAGACGGCGCAGTTCGCGCCAGAGCACGTCCTGGAGCTGGTGGGCGGTGGGTGCGGTGCATGGCACCAGCGCATCCTTCCGCGTCGACAAAAACCACAACGCCGCGACGGCGAGAGCGGTGGATTTGCCCGTGCCGTGGCCGGACCGCACCGCCACCCGCGCCCCGGGTTTGGCGAGTTCTCCGAAAAACTCGCCCTGCTGATCGGTCGGCTCCAGGTGGAGCACGCTCCGGGCGAAGAGGGCGGGGTCGTCCACGGCCCCGGGATTGTTCGCTATGATTTCTTCATGCACATTGTTCCTCCGTTTTGCCTGACTGACTCGGCGGACCACTGTCCGCCGGGCGGCGCATGGTCTTGTTGTATCGGCGTTCACGCACTGGGGAGGATATTTCGGCAGGCAAAAAAGAAGGCGTCCCCCGAAAGGGACGCCGTATTAGCACTGGATTGAACTTTGTGCCTAAGCTGCCGGTTTCACTTCGGCCGGGGCCTGTGCTGCCCGCGAGTAGGAGCGGTTGTATTTGCGCATCTTCAGGTTGGGAACGATGGAACGGATGAACTCTGCCTCCTTCATGAGCAGTTCGTGCTCGGGGAAGAAGCGCGCCGTTGCCTCCGCCATTACCAGCGCGTGGTCGTAATGCTCCTTGTCGATGGCGCGGTAGACCACCTTGAAGTAGTGCTGCGAACCGGGGAAAAACTCGCGGAACGCCTCGCACCAGGCGGGGAAATCGGCCAGCGGCACCAGGCCGCAGTTAAGGCCGAAGGTCATGGCAGCGTCGTCGTAAAGGCTGGAGTAATCCTTTTCCTTGACTGTGACCATGGCCTGACGGAAGGCCGCGAGATCGTTGTTCAGGAACGATAAGGTCAGCTCCGCCTTAACGACATCGTCGCTGCCGGCCACGTCGGAGCCGAGTCCCTGCCCCTTTTCGGCCGAGCGGGCCACCGCCTCAAGCAGAGGACGCGCCCCGGCCGGATCGTAGAGTTCCGGGTACTCGTCCTGGTCCAGCATTTCCATCGCGAAGGCAAGGTAGAGCTGGGGCGTGATGCGGAACCACTCCCAGTCGGCGTCCTCGATATTGCGCGGGCGGCGGGTGTGGTCTTTCGGCGCACTCGCATAGGGACCGTCTTGAAGAAGCGACGCCAATCCGGCCTGACGGCCGATGTCCGAAACGGCGAAGCGGCCCATGACGAAGTAACGGTTGATGATGGTGTTGTACGAATCATCACCCTTGAAATAGCCGCGGCCGAATGCTTCTTCAAGCTCGCGCCGGACGTCGTCCATGGCGGTCTTTGCGTCGCCCGACAAGGTGCCGCCGGCGGCGTCCCGCATCATGGCCATGCGGTCATAGAGGACCACCAGGGTGCGGAGGACCGGTTCGGCAATGCGGCCGAGCTGGCGTTTCGTCATGGTGGCGTCGTAGCGGAGCAGCGTCCAGGCGCGGTCGGGCTGACCGAGTCGGGCTAGGTACATGGCCCAGAACGAGCGGAATGTCATGGCGCGGAAGAACTCCGGCGCGTCGTCCTGGCGGATCATCCGCTGCATGATCGTCTCCATTTCGCCGAGCGACTGGAGCGCCTTTTCGCGGTTCTTGTCCTGGAAGTGGAGCTGGGTGATTTCGAGCAGGGTCGAGAGGGACGCCTGCGGGTTGTCCTCGACCATACCAAGCTCGCGGCGGCGCATCAGTTCCGACTTGTCGTATTCGCCGACCCGCTCGTAGAGGCTGCCAAGCTCCTTGATGCTGCCGATTTCGGGGTCTTCGGCGACCATCTCCTCCATAACCGCGAGGGCGGCGGAGTAGACGTGTTCGTGCCAGTATGACTGGACGGTGATCATGGTGTCGGCGTACTCGGCGTCTTCATAGATGCGGGCCGAAAGAACAAACGGCGTGCGGGTCTCCTCGTCGGCAAAGCGGAGCAGGAGCGGCACGGCGTCGGTGGTCATATGGGAAATGCCGTCGCCACGATCAAAGGCGCGGTAGGCCATTTCCACCACTTCGTTCAACGTCCCGGCGGAGAATTGCATCACCGGACCGGTCTGCAGGACAACAAAGCGATAGCCGCCGCCGTCGATCGGCTCGACATAACCGGCGGCTGCGTGACCGGGAAGCTGCATGACATGGCTAAGCTTCCCCTGCCGCCGGGTCAAGACCTGGAAAACCTCGGCAAGGTCGTCGCAGTCGCCGATGAGGCGGCCAACCCAACGCCGTTCGAGCGACTCGTAAACGGTCTGGTGGGTATCGGACAGGCCGAAGTGGCTGCCGATAAGGTTCGGCAGTTCCGGTAGGGGCGAATCGGAACAGTAGCGGAAGAACTGGTGGAAGATAAGCCCCAGTTCGCCCGGTTCGGACAGCACCTCGGCCGTGTGGTCAAGCCATTCCTCTTCGGCGGCACGGCGGGCTTCATCGTCCACAATGGAGGAGAAATCGGGGCTTTCCACAACACCCGACAAGGTGGCGAGGCGGACCGGATCGCCCTGGTCGTCCCGCTGCATAATATGGAACGGGAAGTTCCAGCCGGGAGGGCCGATGGTCGGGTCGAAGCGGCCGCTGGAGTCCTCGGCGATGGCCTGGTTCCAGACGTCGTCGTCGCCGACGGCGCGCTCGGCCCCGTCGTCGTAGAAACCGACACGGCCCCGGGTCGCGTGCCATACTTCAGTCTGATCCGGCACGCCGGCGGGACGGACGCGGTGACGGCCGGAAAAATGTTCGGCCGTCATGAACGAATAGACAAACCGCGACGGCATGGGCGAGTAGAACACGGTTGACTCGTCCCGCTCGATGCGCCAGGTGTAGCGGGGCATGGTCTCGCCTGTCTCCGGGTCCTGGTCGCTGGCCGCGCCTTCGGTGAGGTCGGCCTCGAGCCTGGCGACGGCGAAGAGGTGGCGGCCGTCGCCGAGATCGACCGAAAACTCGTCATAGCCTGCCTCGATCTTGCCGAGGGCCTGACGGTAGGTATCCAGCGCTTGGCGGATTGCGTCCGGCATGGGGTTGATATAGGTCTCGAGATAATCCGCCTCAATCAGGCGGCGGCAGAAAGCGGAGTCGAAATAATCCTGCGGGTCCGGCTTCTGGTAGGTGCCCATAAGGACGGGCCGCAGCGCCTGGCGGAGCGGCTGGCGAATCGACTCGTCGTTCATCACCGTTTCCTCAAGCGCCCTGGCGGCGGAGAGGAAATCATCGACAAGACGCTGCTCGTCGGCGGGTGCGGGCAATTCGGTTACCGGCAGGAGCTTGTTTTCGATAAAGACAAAACGGCCGTGGGCATCGGCAGGACTGGCGACGGCGGAATCGGACGCCACGCCGGGCAGGCTGAGGGCAAGCGGCCCGCCGGGGCCTTCCAGCACCTCCCAAGTCGGGTGCAGATGCGGATTGACATTGGCGGCGCGCATGGATGATGCAAGGTCTGCCATCCACACCATGGGCTTATGGAACAGGAGCGCCCAGCCGGTGGTGAAGGTATAGCCCGCCATCTCGGCGCGGATGCGTTTTTCGTAATCGTCCTGGCCCATCTCCATGACCGAGGGGATGTCTCGGAAAAGGAATTCCATCCGCGCGTTCGAGGTGTCGTAGCGGAAGCCGCGCGGGTTGACTTGGATTTCCGGATCGTCGAAGGCGGAGCGAAGCATGCCCCACGCCATGCGCGTACCGGGATAATCGCGGTTGCGGCGCATCTCCGACTGGAGACGGCCAAACAACTCGACCCGCAGTCCGAGGAGTTCGTCCTCGAGGGCGCGGGTGGACTCGACCATCGCGACAGCGGCGTCGGCCATGGCGGGATTGGGCGCGTCGATTTGTTTGGCCTGTTCGACATAGGTATCGACAACCGTCTCCTCGCCCTCGGCTTCGGGGCGGCTCAGCGCGGTTCGGGCGGACTTCTCGGCCTCGTCGACAACCGAGGCGAGGTCGGCCAACTGGTGCAGCGTCTCGCGGTCTTCGGACTCGGCCATCTCGGCGGGTGAACCGGTGAGTTCGGGTACGTCGGCCTGGTTAATCCGTTTCGCGAGGGTGCGGTAGCGTTCGAGCGCGTTTTCATCACCGGCCCGCGCGGCGGCGGCGACAGCGAGGATCTCGCGGCGAATCTGCCCGCCCAGACGGACCCGCTGATTATCAGCAAAGGACGAAAGTTCGTTTTCAAATTCGGCTGCCGCGTTCCCCGAGAGAACTGGCAGGAGGATGTCCCGGTCGGCGGCGGCGCGGGAGCGGGCCTCCTCGGGGGTTAACGAATCGCTGTCGGCCTTCAGCCGCTCGACAGCGGCAACGGCGACGACCCGTTCCATCGCCCTGGCGAGGGAGGGATCGGCATCGGCGCTGGGAGCGGTCTCGCGAAGGAGCGCCGCCATTTCGCGCGCGCTGGACGAGTCGAGGGCATCGCGGAACGATGCCAGCGCCCGCTCGCGTTCGAGATAGACATTAACCTTCGCTTCGAGGTCGGCGGTCGCCGACGGCAGGGGCGCGAACAATCCGGTCGCCCCGGCGGCGTGGTTATAGAGAGCGGCGGGGGTCAGGAAAGCCGCACCGCCCTGTAGGGTGGCGTCGGCTTCGCGGGCGGCGGAGGCGGAGGCGGACACGTCGCCGTCGGTCCAGGCCCGTTCGGCCCAGGAGAGGAGAGTTTCCGCACTGTCGCGGTTGCGGCCAAAGCCAAACTGCTGCCAGCCAAGATAGGCGGCGAGGATAAGGAGAACGAGGCCCACGGCAG
>JAJPXZ010000043.1 GCA_021205245.1 Planctomycetaceae bacterium | reverse complement strand
CCCGGACAGTGTACGTCCAGGGCCTGCCCCGCGACCAATCGTGGGGTGTGGGCGCGGTTGTCGCGCCAGCCCACATAGCCGCCGTTCGCGAGCGAGAGGCCGTTGGCTGTCAGGTTCTGGACAGCGCGGGCATCGTCCCGCCTCGCGGCGTCGGCACGGCGTTCGGGCCGGAATTCGTTCATACCCGGCCGCGCGCCCGGAGTGTTGCCTCGCATAGCCATGAGATTTTCCTCGCCGGCGTCAGCCGGTGCGAGAAAAACCGCAAGCATGGCCAGCGGCAGGCAGATTTTGCCCAACATTGCCGATTCCCCCTGTCAGGCGTTTTTTTCCTCTTCCCACGCCTCGCACGTTACTTGCCCCATTTAGGCCTTCCGCTTTCAGTCATTTTTTGACCTTTCCGGCAGCCGTTGGGATTTTTTATGGAAACAAGGCCGCCCCCTGCGTAGAATCACGTGCTTTCCCATATGTTTGCATGGAAATGGCACCACTTCCGGAAAGGAATTTTCATGTCCCGCGCTGATATCATTAACGCACAGGAAACGCTGGCGCTGGCGGAAATGCTGCGCATCCACCTGGACGCGGGCGACGCCGAACGCCTCGCCGACGACATGTCGTCCGTCCTCGACTATGTGCGCAAGCTCGACGAACTCGACGTCTCGAACGTCGACCCCATGGGCGTCGGCCTCGGCGGCTATGCCGAACTCCGGGACGACGTTCCCGGGCCGTCACTCCCCACCGGGGAACTGGAGATCCTCTCGGGCGGCTCCTTCGACCCGCAGCAGGACGCTTTCGTCACCAAGCCGATCTTCGGTTGAAAGAGGACGTTATGACACTGACACCACAACAATTCGCCGCCCTCACCCTGGAGGAAGCATCGGCCGGCCTGGCACGGGGCGACTATACCCCGCTGGACCTGGTCCAGGCCGCCCAGGCGCGCATGGACCGCTTCGAAGCATCCATCAACTCGATTATTACCCGGAACGACGAGGACGCCCGCCAGGCGGCAGAAAAGAAATCGGAACGCGACCCGTCCCAACCGCTGTGGGGTTTGCCCATCACGGTCAAAGACAATATCATGACGCGGCACCTCCTGACCACCTGCGGCAGCCGCATCCTGGGCAACTTCATCCCGCCCTACAACGCGACGGTGATGGAAAAGCTCCTCGCCGCCGGCGCGGTCCTGAACGGCAAGGCGAATATGGACGAATTCGCCATGGGCGCATCGGGCGAAAAATCGGCCTATGGCGCGACCTGCAACCCGTGGGACACATCCCGCGTTCCCGGCGGCTCCTCCAGCGGCAGCGCCGCGGTGGTGGCCTACGGCGGCGCGCTGGCGGCCCTCGGCACCGATACCGGCGGCTCAATCCGCCAACCGGCCAATTTTTGCGGCCTGGTCGGGATAAAGCCGACCTACGGCAGGGTGTCACGCTATGGCGTGGGCGCGCTCGCCTCCAGCCTCGACCAGGTCGGGGCCTTGACCCGCACGGTGAGGGACAACGCCCTCCTCCTGGACATCATCGCCGGACACGACCACCGCGACTCCACCTCGGCCGAGCAGGCCGATTCGGCCCCGCCCTGCCTCCCCACCGTGGACGACGGCGTCAAGGGCCTGCGGGTCGGCGTCGACCGGTCCATTCTCCAACACGAAGGCATGTCGCCGGTGCTGGCGGGTGCGGTCAAGCGCGCTGTCGATATCTGCCGCGACAACGGAGCGGAAATTAAAGAAGTCACCCTGCCCCTTATCGACTACGGCGTGGCCGCCTATTACATTATCAATTCCTGCGAAGCATCCACCAACCTGGCCCGCTACGACGGCGTCCGCTACGGCAAGCGCCGCGACGGCAACGGGCTGTGGGACACCTACTGCGAGACGCGCGGAAAAGGCTTCGGCGACGAAGTCAAACGCCGCATCATGATGGGGTCGTACGCCCTCTCGAAAGGCTATTACGACGCCTATTACCTGAAGGCTGCCCGGGTGCGGCGCATGCTCGCGCAGGAGTTCACCAAGCTGTTCGCCGACGTCGACGTCATCCTCATGCCGGTATCGCCGCAGCCGCCCCGTCGACTCGGCACGCCCACCACCGTCCTCGAAGATTACCTGGGCGACATATTCACCCTGCCGGCCAACCTCACCGCCCTCCCGTCCCTCGCTTTTCCGGTCGGCGTGTTTGAAGGACTGCCTGCGGGCGCGCAAGCCATGGCTGCACCGTTCCGCGAAGACCTCCTCTACCGGGTCGCGCGCGTCGCCGAGCAGAACACGCGCATGCCCGACGCGCCCTGGACCAAGGAAAGCCCGGAGGATCCGAAATGAGCACCGAATACGAAACCACCATCGGGGTGGAGGTCCATGTCGAACTCCTCACCCGCACCAAGATGTTTTGCTCCTGCGTCAACGCACCGCAGGACGTGCCGCCAAACCACGCCACCTGCCCGGTCTGCCTCGGTCTGCCCGGTGCGCTGCCGGTTATCAACAAGGAAGCGGTCCGGCTGGGTCTGCGCGCGGCCTTGGCGCTTAATTGCCAGGTCAACGAAGTCATCTGGTTCGAGCGGAAGAATTACATCTATCCCGACCTGGTCAAGGGCTACCAGATCTCCCAGTACGAACAACCGCTGGGCGAATGGGGCTCGCTCACCATCACCGGCGACGACGGCAATGAGAAAAAGGTGGTCATCCGCCGCCTGCACCTGGAAGAAGACACCTCCAAACTCATCCACGCCGATGGCGCGACCCTGGTCGACAACAACCGCGCCTCGACGCCCCTGATGGAAATCGTCACCGAACCGGTGCTCCGGAGCGGTCGCGAGGCAGAGGAGTATGTTCGAAAACTCCGCGCCGTCCTCGTCTATTACGGCATTTCCCGCTGCCGCCTCCAGCGGGGTGAAATGCGCGTCGAAGCAAACGTCTCCATCGCGCCCAAGGGCTCGAAGACGCTCGGCACCCGGACGGAAATCAAAAACCAGGCCGGCTTCAACCACATGCGCTCGGCCATCGAGTACGAAGTGAAGCGCCACGCCGAAGTGCTGGACGCCGGCGGCACGCTGATTCAACAGACCATGGGCTGGGACGACGTCAAGGGCTGCACCTTTGCCCAGCGGTCCAAGGAAAACGCCCACGATTACCGTTATTTCCCCGAGCCCGACCTGCCGCCCGCCCGTATCGCGCCCGAATGGGTCGAGACGGAAAAGACGGTGCTGCCCTGCTCGTACGAGGAATACCTGGCGCGGCTCCGCGACCAGGGCCTGGGCGAACCGGATATCGAAGCGTTGTCCCGAAACGACGCGCTCGGATTCCTGCGGGAAGCGTCGGAAGCGGAACCGGAAAAGACCGTCCTCTATGCAAAGCGGTTGATCAAGGACGTGTTCTCGCTCGTCAATTCGACCGGCGTGCCGCTGGACGAAGCGAAGCTCACGCCCGCCGCGTTCCGCGACACCGTTATCATGCTGGAGAACGGCCGCCTGAACGGCGAGGGCTTCCGGAAGGTATTGGATACTCTTTATAAGGAGGGTGGCGTGGCAGAGTCCATAGCCGCCGCCGCCGACCTCATTATCGAGAAAAACGACGACGCCGTCCGCGAAGCCATCAATAAAGTCCTGGCCGAAAGCGCCGCCATGGTTGCCGAGTATAAGAGCGGCAAGGTGGCTGTCCGTAACGCTATCTTCGGACGGGTGATGAAAGAATTGAAAAAGAAGGGCGACCCCAAGGCCGTCGGCGCGATGCTGGACGAGCAATTAGGGAAGCCGGAGGCCTAAACCGCCCATGCTGGCAATACTCGATTACGACGCGGGAAATATCGAAAGCGTCCGACTGGCCCTGCGCCACGTCGGCGGCGACCCCGTCTTTGTCCGGGACGCTGCCGAGGCCGCACAGGCCGACCGCATCGTGTTCCCCGGCGTCGGCTCGGCGGCGCAATGCATGGCCAACCTGAAGGCGCGCGGCTTTGATGCCCTGCTCCGGGATGCGGTCGCCAAGGGAACGCCCGTCCTCGCTATCTGTATCGGCATGCAGCTCCTCTTCGATTCGTCGGAAGAGGACGGCGGCGTCGAGGCTCTTGGCATTCTCCCTGGAACCGTCCGACGCTTTATCCCCGACGCGCTCGAGACAAAAGTGCCGCACATGGGCTGGAACACGGTCGATATGCCGAAGCCGCACCCGCTCCTCCCCGACGCGCGGGAACCGGACGCGTTCTATTTTGTGCATTCATATTATGTTAAACCGGCCGACCCGGGCCTCGTCTACGGCACAGCCGACTATGCCGCAATCGCCTTTACCGCCATGGCCGGGACCGGTTCGCTGTTCGCGGCCCAGTTCCACCCGGAAAAGAGCGGCCCGGCGGGCCTCGATATTCTCTCACGCTTTTTGCAATGGGACGGCCAGCCATGCTGATGAAACGGTTGATCATATGCCTCGACATCCGGGGCGGCATGGTGACGAAAGGAGTCAAGTTCGTCGGCAACCAGGATGTCGGCGACCCGGTGTCGCTGGCGCATAAGTATTACGAGCAGGGCGTCGACGAGATGGTCTTTTACGACATCACCGCCTCGGCGGAAAACCGCCCTATCGACATCGACATGGTTCGCCGGGTGGCGGAACAGATTTTCATCCCCTTCACCGTCGGCGGCGGCCTTGGATCGCTTGCCGATATGCGTGCCGCCCTCTTGGCCGGCGCGGATAAGGTGTCCCTCAATTCCCTCGCGGTCAGCCAGCCGGACATCATCCGCCAGGGCGCGCGGGAATTCGGCAATCAATGCATTGTTCTTGGCCTCGACGCCAAGCGCCGTCCCGGCGACGCGCGCTTCCCGTCGGGCTGCGAGGTGGTCGTCCGGGGCGGCCGCACCCCCACCGGTCTCGACGTGGTGGAATGGGCCAAACGTGCCGTCGACTTGGGCGCGGGAGAAATTACCCTGAATTCCATCGACGCCGACGGCGCGCGGGATGGCTATGACAACGACATCACCTCGGCCGTGGCCAGGGCGGTGACCGTCCCGGTTATTGCGTCGGGCGGCGCGGGGACGGTTGAACACCTTCGCGACGCCTTTGTGGTCGGGCGCGCCGACGCGGCCCTTATTGCCAGTATGGCCCATATCGATGGGCGATCCCCTCGGGATCTCAAACGGGAGCTTTGCTCCATGGGCGTACACATGCGTTTATAGCGACAGGGGGGCGGGATTTTATCCCGCCCCCGGTTTTTTAAAACATTTTGAACAGGCCCTGCCGTATAATTATAGGGTTAATCTGGAAAAAGAGAGCACCGGGAGAGTTGCACATGAGCGATTTGATGGATAGGATGCTGGACCTGAATTATGTGGACAGGCGAATTGTCCGCGGCAAACTGCGGCTTCAGGAAGTGACCCGCGAGGTGGCTGCGCAGGAGAAAAGGGTCGAAGAGGCGCGGGAGGCGGCGAGAAAAATCGAACTGGCCATCAAGGACAAGGCTTTTTCCGCCGATCGCATGAATATGGAAATACGCACCGCCGAAGCCGAGGCGGCGGACCAGGAGCGGAAGCTCAAAAACATCAAGAACCAGCGCGAATTCAAGATTGTCTCCGACAGAATACGAGACCTCAAAATTCGCGTCGACGAACACGAGTCGAACGTCCTCGCCAACATGACCGACCTCGACAAGCTCCGTGAAGACATGGCGGCTGTCTACAACACCATCGGCGAGGAAGATCTCAAACTCACCTCGGTGAAGCAGAAGGCGCAAGAGGATATCAACGATATCAGGGCCAAACATGCCGCCCTTCTCGAAGAACGCAAAGCCGCCGTCTCCAAGGTCGAAGCGGTGGACGGCTCTGCCTACCACGCCTACGACCTCGCGCTCAAACGCACCAAGGGCGACCCGCTGGCTGAGATGTCCATGGACGGAATTTGCCAAAGCTGCTTCCGCCGGCAAAACACCAATATCATCAACATGGTGCACATCGGTGAGGATGTCAAAAATTGCAAGTGCCAGGGCTGCGGCCGCATCCTTTATGTTAAAACGAAAAAGGACGCGGAGGAATAAACCGCGCTGAGCCACGCTGTTGATCGATACCTTTCTGGCCCATTCCGCTTCGGTGCGGTATGGGCCTTTTTTATGGCTGGCATGTGGATTTTGGGAATGCCGGAGCAAACCCTCATGGCGTGGATCCCGGCCGAACCGCCCGTTTTCCGCCCGGGTGGGTGTCTGCACGCCGGGGTGACGATGGGGGTGGG
>JAJPXZ010000010.1 GCA_021205245.1 Planctomycetaceae bacterium | reverse complement strand
TGATCCAGTCCCTCGCCCACGGCCTCGCCTACGACGCGTGCGACGTGCCGCGTCGGCACGAGCGCTGGTTCTTCATAGCCGATATCTGGACAGAAAGACCCGTAGGCGTTGTCAGCCAGAAAAATTGGGATCGCATCATCGCCTATCTCCGCCGGGCGCTGCGTGAACTGGAGGAACTCATCGCAACCTGGCCCCGGCGTCGCATCCCCCGTCCCCGCCGCGTGCGCCCGTGTCAGGTCCGAGGCTGGACCTGGACGAGAAAACCATTATCCAACCCGCACCCGCCGCCGCGTCGGCGTCGTTACCTCATTCCGGCACTCGCCGCCGCCACCACCGGCCCGCCACCAGTTTTACCAGTCCCAGGGGAAGGACGCCCCGGCAGGCGTGAACCCGAGACGGTAGCTGTCGTCCATATGGTGGGTCACTCCGGTACGTATTCCGGCCCGACCCGCCCCAAGCTCTTTGGCATCTGAATCGAGTACAGGCATCCCTACCGTTACGGCTGGAAGTTCCCCGCCGAGGTTTTCCGCCATGAGGCAGGGACAGCGCGGCTGGCCCGCTGCGCCCATCCGGTAGCGAGCCGCGTCGCAATGGTCGACCACGGCGTCACGCCGCTGGACGCGTCCCGCGCCTCGACGCTCGCGCCGCCCACGGCAGTCGCCATGGACACGGACTCGTCCGCTCCCAAGCCTTTCAGGAGCGATCCGAGAAAACCGGCGATGGTGCAGTCGCCCGCGCCGATGGTGCCGGCGACCTCAACCAGGCGGCACGGCGAGATCAGCTCCTTATTCAGCCACGCCGACGCGTTTGGCGCAAGGCGTCCCATCGCGGCCAAACGGTCCGGGTCGGCGGTGGTCTTGAGGTAGAATCCCTGATCCCCCAGCTTCAATCCCACCATCGCCGTCCCCATCGCGAGCAACCGGTCGGCGATAGCGCGGATGGTGGCAATATCCATCAGTGCCGCCGGGTTGGCGTCTCCCGCTTCCGCTTGCAGAGCGTCAAACGTGGGCCGGTCGATCATGAAGAGGATTTCGTCAGCCGAAGGCAGGAACACATCGACGTCGGGCAGGACGGTTTCACAATACCGCACCCAGTCGATTTTGCCCGACGGCCCATCCGGGTCGGGTCTGGCCATGTCCAAAGACGTCGCCACGCCCATTGCGTGCGCCCGACGAAAAAGGCTTTTCAATTCCTCGCCGTTGTTTTCATAAAAGCGCCGCATGAGGGGCGGGTAGCCGAAGTGCAGCAGCCGCGCCGATGCGATCGCCTCGTCCGGCACCTCGTCGCTCCGGAAGGTATTGTTCGCCGCCGGGTCGTGCAGGATCATCCTGTCAATGCCGGGCGGGTCAATGATAATGGAGTAGGACGACCCTTCCCCCTTCGACACGATCATCGAGTCGACCAGCCCGGTCCCCTGGCGCTTCAGCAAATCGACAGTCACGCCGCCAAAGACATCGTCCCCGACCTTGCCGACAATGTTCACATCAAAGCCGAGGCGGTGCAGGGCAAGACCGGTGTTGCTTGCCGCGCCGCCGGTTCCCATCACGGCCGCGCCGACGTCGACCAGTTTTCCCGGCGCGAGCAAGTCGGCCATCGACCGACCTCCGGTTTTTATTTCCGGGATAATGTCGAGACAAAGCAGCCCCACCACGAGGGCATCGATTTCCTTAGCCATGAGCAGTACCTTTAACAAATTGATGGTATTCGCGGGTAATCAGGTCGATAGCGGCGGCATCGCCTTGGGGGTCGAGTCCGCATACGCGTGTCAAAACCGTCTCCATGCCTTCGGTCGCCGCCGCCCGAACTATGTCGATATCCCCCGGCAGCGGCGAGGGGTCGATGGCGGCGACATCAAAGCATAGCGCCGCCGCGATAGCCCGCGCCGTATGGGTGTAGTCCAGCCCGGCCTCCTGCAAAATGCGTAAGGCGCCAATGCAGCGGTCCGTCGGCGCAAGCTTCCGGCCCAGATCCCGCCCTACCCGAAACACCGGATCGCCAAGGGCACGGTTATGAAAGCGTCGCAGCAGATCATCCGCCCAGGCGTTATTTTCGTCATAGGTAAAGGTATCGCCATGGCGAACAGCCAGGGCGGAGGAGACTTCGCGCATACAGCCCCGAACCTCCGACGCGACGGCGTCGTCGTCCATGCATTCCCAGATGTACCGCTTTCCCCGGAGCGCGCCGTGGTACGCCGCCGCCGCGTGGGGGAAGTTGTGGAGGAGAAGCTTTCTATCCACATACGCGTCAAACGGCCGACGCCACGCGACGCCGCCAACGCGCGGCGGCTCGCCGATATAGCCGTCGGCATCGAGGTAGAGGGTATTATATCCTTCAGCCCATACCGTCAGCGGATCGGCAGCCCGCACCTCGGGCGGCGTCGCCGGCACCATCTTGCTGATAGCCGCCTCGACAAACCCGACCTCCGGTACAGCGGCGTCTCCAACCGCCTCGCGAAGATAACCCCGCGCCAATCCGGCCGCGCCATGGAGGTTCTCGCACAACATGACCGACAACGGCGCGGTGCGCCGGGGCAAGGCGGTGGCGATACGCGAACACACTCCCGCCAGGTTGGCCGCGCCAACAGAAGTTCCGACAAGGTCGGCTTCGGCCACGGCCCGCGTCACCGCGTCATCGTTGTCCATATGGATTCCGGAGACCTTGTCGACAGAAATGCTTCGGGGCGGATCTTCCTTGACGATGATTTCGTAGCTACCGCGCGCATTCAAGGCGTCGATAACATTTCGCGCAACATCGACAAAGACGACCCGCCACCCCGCCGCCGAGAACAATTGCCCCACCAGCGAGCGGCCTATGTTTCCCGCGCCAAACTGGACCAGGAGCGGTTGATTAGTGTGGTTCATGAATGTCCCGTTTCCAACGCATGAAAAAGGGGAGATACCCGTCGGGATCTCCCCATACCCAACGCACCACGAATAGCTGTTAGTCCAGTTTGCTTTTGGTCATGACGGTGACGCCGGTGTCGACAACCTTCGGGCCGGTATACCCGGTCGAGGTCACCGCATCCTTGGCCGCCTTGAGGGCGAGGTAGCCCATGACGTCCGGGTTCTGGACCATGGCGCAGAGGATCGAGTCCGCGCGGATGAGGTTGCGGATGGTGTCGGAGTTGTCGAAGCCGACGCCGACGACCCGGTTGCCGTCTTCGCGGATGGCGTTGCCGGTACCGACGGTCGAGCCTTCGTTGGTGCCGAACACGCCGACGCAGCCCTGGACGACGTAGTTGGCGGCGATGTCCTTCGACCTGGCGATATCGCCTTCGCCATACTGAGTGGCGAGGAGTTCGTACCCCTGGCCTTCGAACGCTTCGCGGAAGCCGGCTTCGCGGGCGGCGGTGGAGGCGGTGGCGGCGTTGACGCCGACAATGCCGATCTTGCCCGAGGTCACGCCCTTGGCCTTCAGCGCCTTGATCATTTCGTCGCCCGCTGTCTTGCCCGCCGCCTTGTTGTCGGTCGAGAAGGTGGCGATGGCGGGGAAATCGGCCGGGGAGTCGACATAGATGATTTTCACGCCCGCGCCCTGGGCTTCACGCAGGGCCGAGGTGACCGAGGTGGGGCCGTTGGCGGCGAGGAGGATAACGTCCGCTCCGGCGGCGACGGTGTTGTTGATGATTTCGATCTGCTTGTTGTCGTCCTTCATGTCCGGCGCCATCCAGGTGTAGTTGACGCCGCCAATCTCGGCGACGGCGCGTTTGCAGCCGACGTCGACATTGGTCCAGTGCTGATCCATCTGGTCCATGGTAATCAGGAACACCCTGATGTCGCCGGCCTTCGCCATGCCAACGAACAGGGCAGCGGCGAACAGGCCGCACAATACCGCGCGCAATGTCTTCATAGTCCCGTCTCCTCAAAAGAGAAATGGTTCAACGCACACTCGCAATGCCTCACATGTCGTGCTCACGATTTAGCTTTGTATTTCCAGCCGCCGGTGCGGATAATAACGTCCATGAGGACGGAAATCACCACAATCGCGCCGATGACGATGTTGCGGATAGCCACGGGCGCACCGGCGAACTGCAAGCCGTTCTGCAACACGCCCCAGATGGCCGCGCCGATAACCGTGCCCAACAGCAGCCCTTGTCCGCCCAAGGTCGACACGCCGCCGATGACCGATGCCGCCACCGCGTACATTTCGTACATGTTGCCCGAGTCCATGGACCCCATCCCCGAGGTTGCGGTGGTTATCAGCCCGACCACACTGGCGCAGAAGGCGCTGACGATATAGGCGATGATGACGGTGCGGGTGACGTTGACGCCGGACAACCGGCTCGCCTCGATGTTGGAGCCGACGGCGTAGATGTGACGGCCGGTGCGGGTCCAACTGAGAATAAAGAAGAAGAACGCCCACAAGATAAAGGCGATGATGACCGGGGTGTACAGCCCCAACACCCGCCCGTAATAGAACACGTCCTGGAACAGCATGGCCGCCGGTCCCGAACCGATGGAGTCGGTATTATAATTGTTGTTGACGATTTGCGCGATACCCCTGGCTATCGTCATGGTGCCGAGGGTGGCGATGAACGGCGGCAGTTTGCACTTCGCCACCAGGACGCCGTTCAGGAGCCCGACCAGCAAACAGGCGAAAATGGTAAGGAGGGCGGCCAGCCACGGGTTGACGCCCCGGGTCATGAGGGTGGCCGAGGTCATGCAGCTCATGCCCAGCACCGAGCCGATCGACAGGTCGATATTGCCGGTGATAAGGACATAGGACTGGCTGATGCCGACCAGCAGAATAGGGACAATCTGTCGGGAAAGATTGGCGATGTTCCGGCTCGACAGGAACATCGGGTTCAGGAAGCTGAACACGACGCACAACACGATAAGGCCAAGGGTGACGGTCAAGACCTGCCCCATGCCCCGCGTGGCCAGAAGTCGCATGACGGGATTGCGTTGTTCCACTCTTCCCTCCTCTCGGAATTATTACTTAATTGACGGCGGCCAGGCGCTCCGACTTGTTTTCAAAACGCATCGCCGCCTCGAGCACCTTTTCCTGGGTCGCGTTCGCTGCGGTGAATTCTCCGGTAATGCGTCCGTCGCAAACCACCACGATGCGGTCGGCCATGCCCATTACCTCCGGCATCTCGGACGACACAAACATGACGCCAATGCCCTGGCGCTTGAGTTCATTCATGAGGTTGTAGATTTCCACCTTCGCCGCGACGTCGATGCCGCGCGTCGGTTCGTCGAAAATGACCACCCGCGACTGCCGCGCCAGCCATTTGCCAACCACCACCTTCTGCTGGTTGCCGCCCGACAGGTTGCCCGCGTCCATCTCCGGGCTGGACAATTTAATCCGTAAGCTCTCGACTGCTTTGGCCACCATGCCCCGTTCCCGTTTCGCCACGACCTTGCCGCCAGCGTTGCAGAGCAGGTCGAGGTTGGGGAGGGCGATGTTCTCGCGGATGGAAAGCTTGGTGCAGAGGCCGTCGCGTTTTCGGTCTTCCGGCACCAGGACGATTCCGGCGCGGATGGCGTCCCGTGGTTCTTCGATACGGACATGTTTGCCGTCCAGGATGATTTCGCCCGAATCCTTCGGGTCGACGCCGAAGATGGCCCGGGTTATTTCAGTCCGGCCAGCGCCCATCAAACCGGCGATGCCGACGATCTCGCCTTCGTGGAGGTCGAGGTCGATGTTCCTGACCATTTTGCCGGCGTTGAGATTTTTGACTTCGAATATCTTCTTGCCCTTCGGCACCTCAACGTGCGGGAACTTCTCCTTGATTTCACGGCCGACCATGTTGGAGATGATTTCGTCCATCGACGTATCGGCGAAGTCGCAGGAGGTGATGAAGCGGCCGTCCCGCATGATCGTCACCCGGTCGACGATGTATTGCAGCTCCTCCAGCCGGTGCGAAATATAAACAATGCCGCAACCTTCGTCGCGGAGCTTGCGGGTGATGGAAAACAGCTCCTCGATTTCCTTGGCCGTCAGGGCCGAGGTCGGCTCGTCCATGATGAGGATACGGGCGTCCGCCCCAAGCGCCTTGGCGATTTCCACCATCTGTTGTTTGGAGACGGAAAGGGAGCCGACGATGGTGTCGGGGTCTAGGTTCAAGTTGAGGTGGCTCAGGATTTCCCGCGCACGCCGACGCATTTCGCGGTTCGACAGGGTGACGCCGCTGACAAGCTCCCGGCCGAGGAAGATGTTCTCGGCCACGCTCAGTTGCGTGCACATGTTTAATTCCTGGTGAATCATGGCAACGCCTTCGGCCTGGGCGATCTTCGGCGTCATGTCAATTTCCATGGCGCGCCCCATGATGGTCACCTCGCCGCTGTCGCGGGTATAGACGCCGTCGAGGATTTTCATCAGGGTCGATTTGCCCGCGCCGTTTTCACCAAGGAGCGCCATCACCTCTCCGGCCCGCAGGTCGAAGGACACGTCGTCCAGGGCCTTGACGCCCGGGAACGACTTGTTGATGTGGCTCATCCTGACCATGTACTCGCCACCCATGCGCACTCCTCTAAGCTTGCAGCAAATTTTTGAATCCGTCTTCGCCTTCAACAAAACCGAGTTCCACCCGATAACGGCGCTTTTCCAGCGGGGCCAGCGACAACGCCGCCATGTCCTCCGCGCTCCGCTCGTCGAGCCGGGCCGAAGACGGTTCAAGGCCGCAGACATATTCGCGGCTCCGCAGCATCTTCCACTGCACAAATTCGGGCAGCGTTTCGGTATGGTACCGCACATAGACGCCTATACCGTTTGTCCCGAGGCGCGGGTTGAACAGACACGCCGCCGCCCAACCGGCTTCACCCGGCGTCAGCTTGTGGTAGAAGCATTGCTCCAACGCACCGTCGGTCGGCTCAGCGAACGAGGCGTGGTCTTTTAGGCCCTTGGCGGCGTTGTCGTCGCGCGGCTCAATGCCGGTCGCGGGCGAGGTAAGGAGCTTGGTCGCCGTGTCGAGGAAGGGAAAGCCGAACTGGCAGTGATAGAGCATCAAACACGGCGCGGGCGCGAAGTCGAGGTTTTCCACCTCGTCGTTGATATGCACCGAGGTTCCGCCCAGGCGAGCTGTCACGGTTCGGCGAAGAATCAAATCGCCATAATAAAACGAGCTGTGATGCACAACGCCCTTGACGGAAAACATGCAGTCGTCGCCGGCCCAGCCCTCACCGACAGCCAATTGTTCCGCCGGCATATTGCCGATATCGCCGTGGAGCTGGTGGACGCGGTCGCCGACCTCGCGTGCCGGGCCGATGTTATGGAGGCCGCAGGTGGAGAGCGCACCGGCGAAGAAGTTGTCGTGAAAAGCGGTCGGGTCGGTCTTCGTATAGTATGACGGATGGCGGATGCCGGACTTCGACAAATACGCCGCCGGGATGCCCTTGAACGACAACCGGGAAATATCCAGACACCGGCTCGGCAGCACTTCGAACGAGAGGGGGCCGGTGTTGATTTCAATTGCCTTGACCCCGTCGGCGCTGCCGGAGCTGTAGGTATACTCGCGGATGCCAGCCACCTGGTTCAGGTTGCCAATTCGCCGCAGCAGGGCGGCGCGGTCGTAGTCGTTACCGAAGAGGTAAGCCATAGGGTTCCTCCGTTACGCGGTCGGCGCGCCGGCGTTGGGGCCGAAGTGGCGCAGAATGACCATATCCTCGTGCATGCTCTTGTTGACGACGCGGACGCCGTCGCGGGCCGCTTTCTCCGAGACAAAATACTCGTCGCCGGATAGTTGCCGGTAGCGGAGCAGAATCGGCGCTTCGGCGTCGTCATAGGCTCCGAACGAACCGTGACCCTGGACGATGATGCAGCCATAGGCGGCTTCGTCCTTGACGAGAGCCGAGCCGCCGGGCGGGACGATCGTTTCCTTTGCCGCGAAGAAGGGATTACGATAGGTAATCCAGCTTTCCGAATACTCCTTCGTCCCGGAGTCGATGGGGAGGGGCGGCAGGAAATACTTCTCTTTGTAGTGAAGGTCTATGTTCAAGTCCCAGTCCATCATCGCCATGATGGCGTCCATGTCGTTCTTCTCGTTGTCGGGGAGCGAGGACACCAGGCTGTCGCGGGCAATCACCTCGCCCTGCACCACATTCTCCAGCACCGACGAGACATCCGAGTTCCACTGCGGCTCATAGGTGAGGACAGACGCCGGCGCGTGGACGACGCCGGGCGGCGTGTACCAGCCTGTACCGAGTTCGACCCGATAGGCGCGCGAGAGTTCGGTGATGCGGTTGTCGCCGGTCTCGAAATTTTCGAGACGGCGGCGGACTTCGTTCTTGTCGACGCCCGGGTCGAAGCCAAAATAGGTGAGGGGAAAATCGCCCAGGTAATTGTTCATCTGCACAGGGAAGAAATACGCTTCCGGCTTGCCGGCCATGTTGATTTTGGACGCCGAGGCGTTGTCGAGATGGAGGTGGTGGAACAACGGGCCTTCGTAATCGAAATATTTGGCAAACATCGGCCAGGCGCCGTATTTTTTATGCAGGTCGGGACCGATGAGGTCCGGGCCGAGCGCGTCCATGGCATCGCGGAAAAAGAAGGTGTCGTCATAGTCCCGGGACATCTCGACCCGGCTGAGTCCTTCGTCCGGCGGGGCCAGTGGACCGTTCAGGGCGGGGGTGATGGAACAGAACCAACGTTCCTTGATAGCGCCGCGTGCGGCACCGAGGCAAAAAAGATCGTCGGGGTGCAGGCGCATCCGGCGGCCAGGGCGGTTGAACAGGCGCGGGATCCAATTGGGCACCAGCCTGAGAATCCCTCCCCTTTGTGAAAACAGTTCGCGGATGCGATCGGCGGCGGCCATGCAATTCTCCTCTTGCTTTGGGCGTATTCGAATAGACCGGTCCACAGTATCGTGTTGCGGCTCGTCCTGCTGCAAACCATCGTGCTCGGACCTCGGTCAAAATCTTTTACAACGCGTTAGCTGACTTGATTGCGCTCGTGATTGAATTCGTCTACCATGAGGATTGTGTCTGGGATGCTCAATACAATAGCAGTATACCCCATGCGGCTGTTTTTTTCTTTCAGGATAATACCATAGTACTTTTCCACCTATGCCAATCCGACTGAATCTGCCATCAAACGGCAAGCGCCTCATATACGACCTCACGGCGTTCGGCATTCACGAGGTGCTGTACTTCGCCGCCATGAACATGCCGTTCACCCAACCCGGCCTGCCCGCGCACCTCCACAAAGGCAGGATGGAACTCAATCATCTCCTCAAAGGCGAACGCGTCTACCGGGTCGGCGGCAAGGACTACCACCTTCGCGGCAACCAAATTTTTGTCACCTGGCCGGACGAGATGCACGGCAGCGGCCGCTTCCTCCACGGCCGTGGCATGCATTTCTGGATGCAGGCCGCTATCCCAAAACCGGGGTCGCCCTTTCTTGGTCACAGCGCCAAACGCATCGCGCCCCTGCTGCGTGCATTGTGGTCGATGCCCAGGCGGCAGTTCCGCGCCCTCCCCGGTATGCGAGATCTCTACGTGCGTATGCTCGACCTGTGCCGGAGCGGCCCGTCGGAATTGGCCTGCATCGAAATGTCGGCGTTGTTGACGCAATGGTTCCTCCTGGTGGCCGCCGCGTCGACCAGGGCATGGAAGGAGGAAATATCGCCTGACATTGCCAAGGCATTGGAAATTATGTCCCGCGTCCCCTATGTGCCTCGTTCCATCAACGATATCGCCGAAGAGGTCTGCCTTTCGGAATCACGGTTCAAAGGCAAATTCCGCGAGCAGGTGGGTGTGCCGCCGGGTGAATATCTGCAACGCCGCCGCACCGAGGTGGCGGCGGATATGCTTGTCAAAGGCGGGGCTAGCTTGACCGAAATCGCCCTGGATCTCGGCTTCTCCTCGGCCCAGCATTTCTCCCAGACCTTTAAAACGTTTTTTGGTCTCAGCCCCAACGCCTGGCTGAAGCGCCAGGCCGACCACGACGGCCTGGGAACGCAAAACATTGAGGACAACGATCACGAGGGTGAGGAAGTGCGGCCATGGGTCGACGACAATGGCCTCCTGCACGGCTACGTGTACAAGAGTTACCCGGTTCGGAACCATCCCACCTGATCCTGCCTGGGAAGTGGAGAATAATTGTGGTCGAAGACGTAAAAATGAGGCTCGGTATCCTGGACGACATTCCGGCTATGACGGCAGTGTGGCGGCGGTCGGTCGAGGCTAGCCACCGCTTTCTCACGCCCGCCGACATCGATATGCTGGAACAGGAGGTGGAGGACGCCCTCGCCGGGCTGGACCTGTGGGTCGCCGAGGCTGGAGGGCGAATCGCCGGTTTCATGGCCATGCACGGTGATATGGTCGAAGCCTTGTTTATTGATGCCGATTGTATGGGCATGGGGCTTGGCACGCGGTTCATTGCCCACGCCCGCGACGTGGTGGGCAGGGAAAACCCGCTCCGGGTCGATGTGAACGAACAGAATACCGACGCCGTGGCGTTCTACCTCGCCAAGGGATTCCGCCAGATCGGCCGAAGCGAGACCGACGGCATGGGACGTCCCTGGCCGCTGTTGCATCTGCGGTTAGTGCCACCTGAAAACACGCCCCGCCCATAATACGGGCGGGGCATGTCGTCTTCTGCCTGCGGGGCCTCTCTGTGGTACTACAAACTCCAACCCGCAATCCCCAAGTGTACTGCAACTACCCCCTGGCTTTGCTGGCGGTCATTAAATTCGCGTAACTCGGTATATAGTCCGCGCACAACTTTCCCAACCCTTCGAGATCGTTGCGCCAGTCGCGGTGCAGCTCGCAGGCGACGGCGAACCAGTTCATGAGCTGCGCCCCCGCGCCGCTCATGCGAGCCCAGGCGGCGTGGCGCGCCTCCTGGTTGAAAGTCCCGGATGCGTCTGTCACCACAAACACGTCGAACCCGGCCTCAATGGCCGAAAGGGTGACAAAGGCGACGCACACCTCGGTGACGATGCCCGACACCAAAAGCTGCTTTTTCCCTGTCTTTTTTACGCTTTCGACAAATTCCTCGTTATCCCAGGCATTGATTTGCCCCGGACGGGCGACGTTCGGCTCCCCTTTGAACATCTCCACAATTTCGGGAAGGAGCGGTCCGTTTGGGCCTTCCGCCATGCTGGTCGTCAGGATGGTCGGCAACTTGAAGAACTTGGCCAACGCCGCCGTAGCCATCACGTTGTTCTTGAATTGAATCGGTTCAAAATCGCCCACCAGCGAAAACAGCCCGACCTGGTGGTCCACCAGAAGACAGGTGCATTCGTCCCTGTCGAGGCGCTTTACTTGTGCCATATCGCTCTCCCAATCGCCAGCCGCGACTCTCGCCGCCGGTTTGAGGATACTAGCATTCGTTAACGTATAATGCAAATTAAAACTCCTATAAAAGCGATATTTCTGGGCAAAGTTGTTAATAATAAACGCTATTCCAGAAAAGCGAGGTATCACGTTAACAACCCGACAGCCAGTAGTATATGTGGTTTTCGGAAGGAGGCGGCGTGTTCCACCGCCGCCACATCGGGAAAGGAGCATACCATGCTCGCACTACGTAAAGCTGAAGAGCGCGGCCTCGGCAGAACCAGTTGGCTGGACTCGCGCCATACCTTTTCATTTGCCAACTATTATGACCCCGACGAGATTGGTTTTTCCGATCTCCTGGTCATTAACGACGATCGGGTCACCCCCCGGGGCGGCTTCGGCACCCACCCGCACCAGGATATGGAAATATTCTCATACGTGCTGGACGGCGCGCTCGAACACCGCGATTCCATGGGCGTTGCCTATGTTTCGTACCCGGGTGACATCCAGATGATGTCCGCCGGTACCGGCGTATTTCACAGCGAATTCAATGCCTCGGACAAGGAAATGCTCCGCTTTTTGCAAATCTGGATTATTCCCGACCGCAAGGGCGCCAAGCCCCGGTACCACCAGATGAGCTTCCCCAAAGAGAAGCGTCGCGGCCAATTCCTCCTGGTCATTTCACCCGACGGCGAACTCGATACCCTGCCGGTTTATCAGGATGTTAAGGTGTATACCGGACTTTTTGACGGGGACGAGGAAACGGTGTTCGAACTTCGCCCGGACCGCTATGCCTATGTCCACGTTGCGAGAGGCAAGGTCCGCTTGAACGGCAAGGCCCTGAAGGAAGGAGACGGCGTCCGCATCCGTAAAGAGACGCAGTTGCAGTTCGACGGGGGTGAGGGCGCGGAAATTTTGTTATTCGACCTGCGTCCGCGGGAAGTTCCCGATTTCCGCTAATCGTAATGTTAGGGGATTTTCATGGCAGCCACACCCACTGCTCCAGACGGCATGGCCGCACCCGGAGCAACCCTGGGCCGGAAGGTCCATACCGGCGGCAGCGTTGTTCCGCCGGCGTATGATCCCAATGCCAACACATTTGCACCGGCCAACACGACTTGCGAGTGCGGTAATAACGCGAACCTGGCGGATCAGGTTTCATTCATTATTCAGCATAAGGTCAAACCCGGCCGCCACGACGAGTACGAAACGTGGCTGCATAAGACCATTAACATCGCCGCCCAGCAGCCCGGCCATATGGGGGCGCACGTTGCCAAGCCTGTCGATGGCGACGACACCTACCAGATAGCGGTCCGTTTTGCCAACCGGGCCGATGCAGAACATTGGATGCAATCGTCCGAGCGCAAGCAGTTGATTGACGAGGTGATGGACCTTATCCAGGAACCGGAGACGCTGGATATTCGCTCAGGTATCGACTACTGGTTCACGGCCGCAACCCGCAATCACGTCTCGCCGCCCCGCTGGAAACAGTGGTTGTTGACCTTGAGTGCGGTATGGCCGTTGTCTATGCTCCTCCCCTGGGTGCTGGACCACCTCTACGCGGCAGTGCCGCAACTGGGCGTGTTTGGCGTGCGGCACCTCATCCAGGGCATGTGCCTGGTGTTCCTCCTTACCTACGTGGTGATGCCGCCCTACACCAAGGCGGTTAGCAAGTGGCTTTCGCGCGGTTGACGACGGCGGACGAGAGCGGAAGGCGGTCCATTACCCGCCTTCCGCTTCCGCGCGTTGCTGTGTTACCTTCGATTTAAATACACATGTCGGGTGGGGGAATGATGCGCTCCAGAGGAGTTGCGAGCCATGTCCGACATTTTGTTCCATAACGGAAATTTCACCACCCTCGATCCAGATAATCCGCGCGCAACCTCAATCGCCATACGGGACGGCAAGTTTGTGGCGGTCGGCAGCCGCGAGGAAGTGAACGCGGTGGCCAAAGAGGATTCGCACAGTACCGACCTCCAGGGCCGCGTTGCCATACCCGGCCTCCACGACAGCCATCTGCACCTCATTCGCGGCGGCCTTAACTATAATATGGAGCTTCGCTGGGACGGCGTCCCCTCCCTTTCAGATGGCATGCGCCTCCTCAGAACCCAGGTGGAAAACACCCCGCCCCCGCAATGGGTGCGGGTTGTTGGCGGTTTCACCCTCAATCAGTTTGCCGAAAAGCGCCTCCCAACCCTGGACGAACTGAATGCCATCGCGCCCGACACGCCGGTTTTTATTCTCCACCTCTACGACCGCGCCCTCCTGAATCGGGCAGCCCTGCACGCCTGCGGCTATACCAAGGACTCGGCCAACCCGCCCGGCGGCGAGATTGAACGCGACCATCGGGGCGAGCCCACCGGCATGTTGATAGCGAAGCCAACCGCGACTATTCTTTATGCCGCCTTGGCCAAAGGGCCGAAGCTCAGTCCCGAGGATCAGGTTAACTCCACCCGCCAGTTCATGCGCGAACTCAACCGTCTCGGCATCACTTCCGCTATCGACGCCGGCGGCGGGTTCCAGAATTATCCCGACGACTACGCGGTTATCGAAAAATTGGCCCGCCAGGGCGAGTTGACCGTCCGCATTGCCTATAACCTCTTTACCCAGCACCCCGACGGCGAGTTCGCGGATTTCGAGGCATGGACCCAGTCGCTCCAGTGTATGGATGGAAACAACTACTACCGCCACAACGGGGCGGGTGAGATGCTGGTGTTTTCGGCCGCCGATTTTGAGGATTTTCGCCAGGTCCGTCCAGACATGCCGACGCAGATGGAGGGGCAGCTCGAGAAGGTCGTTCGTCTGCTGTCGGAAAAGCGCTGGCCCTTCCGCCTGCACGCCACCTACAACGAGACTATCGAACGGGCGCTCGGGGTCTTTGAGAAGGTTAATAAGGACATCCCCTTCAATGGGCTGCACTGGTTTTTCGACCATGCCGAGACCATTTCCGACGCCAA
This sequence comes from Planctomycetaceae bacterium, assembly GCA_021205245.1. Lineage (GTDB taxonomy): Bacteria > Planctomycetota > SZUA-567 > SZUA-567 > SZUA-567 > JAJBSZ01. The sequence continues at coordinate 18,592 of JAJPXZ010000010.1, read as the reverse complement.
TATCGACCGGGTCGTCGCGCTGGGCGGCGGGATATCGATTCAGCACCGGATGGCGTATCAGGGCGAGTTTTTTGTCGAGCGCTATGGCCAAGAGGCGGCAGCCCATACGCCGCCGATTCAGCGGATGATCGCCGCCGGCCTGCCGTTGGCCGCCGGTACCGACGCTACCCGCGTCGCCAGTTATAACCCGTGGGTCTGTTTGTATTGGCTCGTGACCGGGAAAACGGTCGGTGGTATGCAACTGTATGGCCCCGAGGAACGGCTTGACCGAACCACGGCGTTGCGGCTCTACACCCAGGGTCCGGCATGGTTTGCCAACACGACCGAACGCGGCCAGATCAAGGTGGGCCAATGCGCCGACTTTATCGTCCCCTCGGCCGACTATTTCCAGATTCCAGCCGAGGCAATTCGCTACCTCACGTCAGATCTCACCGTTTTAGGGGGAAGGACCGTGTACGCGGACGGAGACTTCCGGCAGATGGCCCTCCCCATGCCTCAGGTGTCGCCCCGCTGGTCGCCGGTTAAGCGGGTGCCTGGTTACCACGTCGAAAAAGATATTCTCTCCGCCTTGGCCGAGTGTGCCGCCGCCGGTGGGTGTGCCTGCGGCGAATGCGGTACGACCGCCAAGTCGAAAATGGTGGAGCGGATTCCGTTTGGGGAAGAGAGCTTGTTCTGGGACTCGCTTGGCTGTAGCTGCTGGATATAAACTGACTACCTCGCCCCAGACGCCACGTCGGGAGACGTATGGGGATGGTGGGCGGAATGAAAAACTATCCATAGAGAAACCCCGCAGCCACGCTGCGGGGTTTCCCGTATGTGTAAATAGGCAGGTCGTTGAGGGGTTACAGCTCGCCTGAGGCGAGGCCTTCCAGCATCTTGCGGGTACCGGAAGCGAGCGACTCGGGCGTGACCAACGTGCCGGCCTCGAGACGGGCCTTGACGTCGGCTACCTTCGCTTCACGGAAGTCGGAGGCCATCCGCAGCTTGCCTTTGCGGCGAGCCTCGGGGCTGATGCTGACGTTATCGGAAGCGCTCCCGCTCTCAACTTCTTCGGCTTCGGACCGTTCGGCCGATTCCTTCAGTTGGGCGTCGTCCTTCTGGGACGCCTTGCGCATCTGCTGAAATTCGCCATATCCTTGAATTCTCATGATTTTTCCCCCTGTCATCCAGGGTCTATTGCCTTGTGGGCAAACGCCTGCCTATTGAAAAGTCCATTCTTCAAAAACCGCACAACTTTTTTTCAGGCGTCCGATAAAAAATCGGGGACTGAAAAAGGGCCGGGGTCGTCTGCTTGGCCGCCACCCCAAGAGGCGGCACGGGCGCAATATCTCATTTCCCTGCTGAGAGTTGCGTCAACCAGTCGGTGGTCCATCCCAGAAATTCGCTTGGTTTGGAACCTCCCTGCTTGCCCTTGTTATCGGTTGGTTGAGGAGAAACTTGAGGATTATTTTTTGTCCTCACTCCACCTCGAAAACATCGGCGGTAAAGGTGTAGCATTCGGTCCCGGGCTCGCGCCAGGCGTCAGGCGACATCCCCGCCTTGTCGCGGCAGCATGAAGTCCAGAATTCCTCGACCCCCCAGCCCGTTTCTGTCGCGACCTGGGGGAGATAGCACCCCGACTGCGGACCACGCTTAACATAAATCCCATGCACGCCAGGGGTTATCGACGACGGATCCGAACACGGCTCCAGGGGTGAAAGGACCGACACCTCCATCTCCACCTCTGGCAATTCCCGTGGAGTCAGGCGGTTACGGGTAAATCGGGGGTCACTGAGAGCCGAATGGCGGGCATAGTCGGCAACTGTCTGCCACAGCGGATTATCCGAAACGAAACAGCCAAGACATCCCCGGAGTTGCCCGCCAGTCTTGAGTGTAACGAAGCAGCCGCAATGTTCTTCCAGTGCCGGAAGGCCCGGGTCAACAGGGTTGAAAGCTTGCCCCTCAACCGCAGCGGCGAGGGAAGCCCTGGCGATTTCACCCACCACCTGCCGTTCTTTGTCACCCAGAGCCATTATTGCCCCTTAATGATAGTCGCCGCAATCTCACCCGCCGCCCTTACCGCTCCATCCATAACGCTATCGGCAAGGCAATAACCGCCGCCACGGCAATGGGATACCATACCCCCTGCGTTGCCGTCAGCGAGCCTGATTCCCACAACGACCTGCCGGCGAGCCGGAGGGAGTAGAAGAGGGCCGCAGCCAGCATCGATACCGTTATCGCGGAGATAAAACTGGCTCCCCGGCCACGGAGCATTCTGCCCATGCACAGGCCGGTTCCCCATATAATGAGGAGGCAGCCGGCGATGGGTTCTGCCAGCCGCCAATGCATCTCGAAGCGTGCGCCGGGGTTGTCTTCGCCCATAAGGGCGAGATCGCGCCACGAACTCACTGCGTCGCCAAGGGTCTGGCGTTCGATCATGGCAGGCGTCATTTCGGTCGGGACCGGTTCGGTCCAGGGCTGTGACCGCCGGGCGAATTGGGTATAGGTATGGACCTCGGCCTTTTCCAATGGCAGCCACAGGTAGGTGTTGTCGGGCTGCCGCTGCAGTTGGGCGGCGGCGGCCCGGTAGGCAACGAAGTCGTTGTCGCCCAGCGCCGGATCGCCACGCTGGAACGCCTCCGAGTCCCGTATTTCGAGAATCAGGTTGTGGGCGACCCCGTCGGGGGCAAACCAGCCGATGGCGGCGGTCTGGATGCCGTGATTGCCAAAATGGGTCACGGAGGTGGGGTTGGAGGTCCGTGATTTCAGCCGGTTGAGGATAGCGTTGGATTGCCGCACCATGGAGGGGAGGTAGGTGTCGCGGCTGGCCTGGAACGCTACCGCCACCACCAGGGCGGGGAGTATCAGGGGGAAGAATGCCCGCAGCACCGGTACGCCGACGGAACGGATGACGATATACTCGTTGTTGCCTCGGGGACCGGCGAACGACGAGGTGGCGGTAATGGAGGCGGCCATGAGCATTGCCGCTGGAAGCATATATTGGAAAAGGAGTTGCGGAACCCAGGTTCCGTAGTAGCGGAGGAACGTCAGGACGCCGGTGGCGAGGTCGTGGTTCTCCCGCCTGGACAGCATGACAAAGTCGTCGAAGCGCTGGAACATGTCGCCGATAGCCACCAGTGCTGCCAAGGCGACAACGATAATAACGAAGGCGCGGACGTAGAACTTGATGAAATACAAGTCGATACGCCTGAGACCAAAGGGCATCCACACGCGGAGCCAGGATTTGAACTGCTGGGGCCGTTGCATCAAAAGTAATCCTCTGTATGAAAGAAGGTAAACAGCCGTCCGACCGTTTACCTCCCTCCAATCATGCCGGTGTGGGGGCCGAGTTCAAGCTATTTCTTCATGACCAACCGCATGGCCTTGCCGCAGTTCGAGCAATTCACCACTGTTCCGACCTTGTCCACCGCCTGCATGCCCTGGGTCTTGCACTTCGGGCAGGTATAGCGGATCAAGACCGTCGTACTCCCCGCCTCGGGTTTGGACGGCTCCTTGGCGGCCTGGGGTTGCGGCTCAGGCTGCGGCTGCGGAACCGGGGCTGGTGCAGGGGTCGCGGTCGGCCCGGGCGTCGGCGCGAAATCAATGGGCCGCGACGGCGCCGGGGCCGGTTGCGGCTGCGGCGTGGGAGAGGAGTTGTCTGTTCCAAACGAGATGGTGGGCTGGGGCTCGCCGTGACGGTCGCCGCCAATGGCGCTCGATTCCTCGGTAATTGCCAAGCTCTCGTCATCCATGGACGGCGCTAGGCCGATAATGGGCGCGCCGGCAAAAGCGGGTTGTGGTGCGGGCGAAGGGTTGACTTCCCCGACGGGGGGCATCTCGGTCCAAGGCCGCGCTTGTTCGCTTTCGTGGATGCCTTCGTCAGCGTGCGTTTCCTTGAGATCCTGCTCGTCATAGACGCCGGACACAGGAGACAGGGCTTCGTGGACGACGGGCTGGCCCGGTTCGTCCCAGGTTTCTGTGAGTTCGCGCACCGGTTCAAGGGGCGGAGCGGAGGGGACCAGAGCCGGGTTGACGTCTGTTTCAGTCTCGCCGGCGTCAACCGCCACACCTAACCCGAGGATGGGCTGGGTGTCGTGCAGGCTGAGCGTCTGCGCTTCGGCCGGAACCGAGCCTTCCCGGATTGGCGGAGGATAGACCAGGGCGTCCGACTGGGTGATGGAAGCGTCGGGTGACGATCCCGACCCGGGGGTATAGGCTGCCGAAGCGGGGGGAAGGTTTTCCGACCCCATAACACCACCGGTGGCTGCGTCGGGTGCGACATTGGACCCCTCGGGCGCGGCGACGGGGCTGGTGGGCGCCCGGCGGACCAATTCCGTGTCTTTGCGGGGATAGGGCCGGTGCTGGGTCGCCGATCGGGCGGCTGCGGCTGCGGCGGCTTCTTCCTCGGCGGCATTGACCTTGCTGTCGGAAAGTTCGGCTTCGATAGTGACAACCAGCCGGTTGCCGTTCAGGGAAAGGCGGGTGACGCGCGCGCTTTCGGCCGTCAATTCCATCGAGATGTGCCGACCCGGTTCTTTGCCGCAATTCTGTTCGCGGTTCATGTGTACTCCCCGTTTATAGATGTCCGGACAACTTAGTGCTTGAATGCCCGCTGTCCGGTAAACACCATGGCCATGCCGTGTTGGTTGACCGCGTCGATGATTTCGGCGTCGGCCAACGACCCGCCGGGTTGAATAATCGACCCGACGCCGTGTTTGGCGATGGCGTCGATGCCGTCCCTCTTTGGGAAAAATGCGTCGGATACGGCGGCACTGCCGATCAGCCCCCCTTTTTCCGCATCCGCCTCGGAGCGAATGGCGGCGGCGGAACCGGCGGGCAGACGCCCGGCGGCTTCTTCGAGTTCGACCTCGAAAAACAGCTTGCCGTGACGGCGGAACGCAATGTCGTCCGCCTTTTTCTTATAGGCCTTGAAGATGGCGATTTCCGCCACGCCGACCCGGTCCTGCTCGCCCGCGCCGATGGCGACGGTGGTCTCGTTTTTGACGAACAAAACCGAATTGGAGGTGACCCCCTGTTCGACCTGCCAGCCGAAAAGGAGATCCGCCACTTCGCGTTCGTCGGGTTGACGGGTGACGCTATGTTTAACGCCGTCACGGCTGACCGCTTCCGCCTTCAGCAATGCGGCGGGCGAGGTGATGCGGTTCAACTGCGACTGCTGGACGATAAGCCCACCGTCCATCAACGACTTGAAGTCGACGAAGCGGAGGGGGGCATACTCGCGGATGCGGTCGATTCGGTCGATGCGGATGACGCGGAGGTTTTTCTTCTTCGCGAAGATCTCCAGTGCCGCTCCGTCGTAGTCGGGCGCGGCAACGACCTCGAGATAATTGTTTGCCATAAGCTGTGCCGCTTCGGCGTCGACCTTGACGTTGAAGACGGCGGCTCCGCCAAAGGCGGCGAGGCGGTCGGCGGCGTTGGCGCGGTCGTAGGCTTCGGCGGCGGTGGAGCCGTAGCTCGCCCCCGACGGGTTATTGTGCTTCATGATCATCACGGCGGGCCGGGCGTCGAGGTAGCGCATGACGTTGAGGGCGGAGTCGACGTCGGTGAGATTGGTCTTGCCGGGATGTTTGCCGAACTGGAGCAGGCCCTCTTCCGACAGGCAGGAGATAAGGCCCTTGCCCGGTTCGATAAAGGAGCACTCGCCTAAATTGAGGTTGCCCGAGACCAACTCGTAGACCGCCGCTTCCTGGCCCGGGTTCTCGCCATAGCGGAGGCCTTTTTGGATGTTTTCGCCTTCGTCGTTGATGACCCAGGTTCTTTTGCGGTAAACCAGCCGTTGATCGCCCCACGAGATGGTGAGATCGTCCGGAAAGTGGTCATCCATCACTGTCTTGTACATCGCTTTAAAATCGGGCATGGTTCACCTTGTCAAAGGACCGGGAATTACATACTATGGAAAAAACCAAGTTTAGGGAAAAGGCCAAAAGCCGTCAAGAGTGTCCCCAAAAGCCGTAAGCCCTCTAGAGATATCCCCGAAGGGAAAAAAGCATGGCTAAAAAAGTCAAAATCGCCCCCTCCATTCTTGCCGCCGATTTTCTCCATCTCGGCGACGAAATCCGCAAGGTCGAAGACGCCGGGGCGGAGATCCTCCACTTCGACGTTATGGATGCACACTTCGTCCCCAATTTGTCGCTGGGAGTGGGTATGCTGGAGAGCATCCGCAAGGTGACCTCGCTCTATCTCGACGTCCACCTGATGATGGATAACGCCCACAAATACCTGAAAACCTTCGCCGACGCCGGGGCGGACGGCATAACCGTCCACCTGGAGATTTACCCCGACCCCGACGCGGTGCTGGATGAAATCGGCTCCCTCGGCAAGGACCGGGGCTTGTCGATCAATCCCGACATGCCGGTGGAACGGTTGTCCGGCAAGGTGGGGAAGGTGGACCGCCTACTCCTGATGAGCGTGTTCCCCGGGTTCGGCGGGCAAAAGTTCATCCCCGAGTCGTTGGACCGGTTGCGCGCCATCAGGGCGCTTCTCGACCGCGAGGGCAGAGCCGAAGCGGATCTGGAAATTGACGGCGGCGTGTCGACCGCGAACGCATCGGCGATAATCGACGCCGGAGCCGATACGCTGGTGGCGGGGACGGGCGTGTTCCGGGCAGCCGATCCGGTGGCCGCCGTCCGGGAGCTACGGTCTGGCCGATGATGGAGCAGACAGATGGAATTGTGGGATGTGGTGCTGAGTGAGGTGCAGGGGTCGAACTGGTTGCAGTTCAAGGAACTGGTGTTTGCCTTTGTCCTCTCCTCCCTGATTGGCCTTGAGCGGGAAATAAAGCTGAAGAGCGCGGGCCTGCGGACCCACGCCCTGGTCGGCATGGGCGCGGCCCTGATCATGCTGGTGTCGAAATGGGGCTTTGCCGATGTACCCCAGGCCTACGACCCGTCCCGCGTCGCGGCGCAGATCGTCTCCGGCATCGGTTTTATCGGCGGCGGCCTGATCTTTGTCCGGAAAGACATCGTCCACGGCTTGACCACCGCCGCCACCATCTGGGTTACCGCCGGGGTGGGGATGGCCTGCGGCGGCGGGTTGTACCTGCTGGCCCTGTGCGCCACCGCCAGCCATTTCATCGTCGCCATCGGCTATACCCGCGTTATGCACAAGCTCTTGGGCGTCACCAACCGGCTGATTGTCCGGTATTCCATCGATTCGAAAGATGCCGCCACCCGCATTCTCGGGTTGTGCGCGTCGAACGGTTTTACCATCCGCACCTTTTCCATGAAAACCGAGTACGCCGACCCGAAGGTGGCGTCGATGATGGTGCGGGTGGTGGGGAGCAAGTCGGTGGAGATCCTCTCGGAGGCGATAAACAAGATTCCCGATGTAATTTCGGTGAAGGTGAATGTGACGAAAGAGGATGACTGAGGGGTGAGCCCCGTTTTGGGTGACAGATGCGCACTACGCGGTTGGTATCTCGATCTCGCCTCGGGCGTTCAGGGGGAAAAACGGGTTGTAGGCGATTTCCCATAGATGGCCATCGGGATCGGTGAGATAGCCGCCGTGGCCGCCCCAGTCGGTGTCGGTGGCTGGTTTGACTATGGTCGCTCCAGCCGCTTCCGCTGTTGCCAGTACTTTTGCCACGTCGCTCTTTTCCCGAACATTGTAGGCTAACGTGATGCCGCGAAATCCGCCCTGGAACGGCTGGGCGTTCGCGTCGGCGGCGAGGAGGTCGTCGGGATACAACGCGAAGACGAGGCCGCCGAGCTGGTAAAAGCTGATGCCTTCCTGACCCGATGCGGGCTCCCAGCCGAACGCCTCTTTGTAAAACTGACGCGACCGCTCGAGGACTTGTACGCCCAACGTGACGATGCTTATGCGTGGGTCCATGGTGTTTTCCTTTGTCAAATCGTCTGATTTTCGTCGCGGGCGCACATGCCCGTGGACCCCGGCCGAACCTTATTTGCGGACGCGCAAAAACTCCTCCAGCGTGCGCGAATACGAGAGGATGACCTTGACGTCGTTCCGGTTCTGCTTGCCGATGAAGCGGTTGTTGCGGTAGCGCAGATGGCCTGCATACACGCCCAAGGCCAAACCCTTGAGCTTGCCTTCCGGTACCGCGTATTCGGCAAAATAGTCCAGCTCCCAGCCTGTCGTCTTATCCGGCCGGCCCGGGTTGCGGCCACCCCAGGTATACATATAGCTCGCGCCGACGCTCAATCCGGGTAGACACACCTTTTCGCCCAGGCCATAGCGGAAGCCGGTCTTGGCCACGTTCTGACCGTCCCAGACAAAGTCGTCGAGCTGGCCCCAGGTCTGGATATAATTCCTGTTGTCCGAGTTGCCCCACGCGGTGAGGCGGAACTGCATCTCCTTCGAGTTCGGGGCGCGGGTGTGGCCGAAGCCGCCCATAAGGGTAAGGAGGCCACGCTTCCATTCGGCCGAAGTGCTGACGTGGTACTCGGTCTCCCGATCCTCGTTCGCCTCGTAGGGGTAGTTTTCCCGGTACCGGGCCGCGATGCCGTAGCCGGTGAGGGTCAGGGTTCCCCAACACCCGAGATCGACTGGGTACGATGCCACCGCCTGCATATTGCGCCGGTAGCGCCTGCCTTCGCCGACGCCGAGGTCGATAAAGCCGCCGTTTTCAAATTCGTGACGCAGGCCGATGGAGTGAACATAGGTGACGCGGATGCCGTCCGAATTGCCGAAGCGGTTCTGGTGCCAGCTATTGTACATCTTCCGGTAGTTGTCGTCCCATTCGTTGCGGAACCGGTCGGCCCAGCCGTAGCCGAGCGTCGTGCGTTTATAGCGGAGACGCGCCTCCATGCCCCGATAGGAATGGCTGAACAGTCCGCCCGAGGTGCCGAGGCTGCCAATCGAAATAGGGGTATAGCCGCCACGCAGATCGAGGCCGAAGTCTTCGCCCCCGAATTTCAGCTTCACCGCCGCCTGGCTCAAACTCACGCTGGAACGGTCGACCCCGGATTCCTTATGGAGCAGCACTTCGGACCAGCCGTTGCCGCGGCCGAGGTTGGTCTGGCAGCTCAGGTCGAAGCCGACGACGCCCCAGGCATAGCCGGAACGAAAATCGGCACGCTGGCTAAAGGCGTTGACGTGAATTTCATCACGATAGGATGGATCGCCACGGCCGCCGTTGTCCACATGGCGGGCGCGGCCATAATAGGTGGACGACAGGCCGAGGGAGGCGTCGTTAAAAAAGGACGCAAATCCCGACGCCGGCGGCGGTGTGACTGCCGCCTCGGCCCGGAGTTCAGGCTCCGCGCCGTCCAGCAAGGGATTGAGATCGTCCTGAAGCGGCTCTTCTCCCGCGAATGCCGCCCCGCAGATTATGACAAATACCACCGCCGCGTACCGCAACAACGCCTTGGCGCGTTGGGAAAAATGGGTGAGCGTGGCTGGAGAGGTTTGGTTTACATCGTTTAAAGCGCCAACACGCCAGTCGGGCTCAGGCTTTTCTGGAAACGCTGTAGTCATGGAATTCCTTCGCTGTCTCTAGACGTACCTTCTCAGTGGCTGGTTATCCGCCCCACCATACCTGAATAGACGGTTTTTGCATAGCCTCTACCGGGGGGCGTGCGACCAATTCTTTTCGGAGGTGGAGGACTGACAGGCGTTTGTGGACACGCGCATTGAATATGCGCCTTGAATTTTTGCTGGGTTTATGTATATAGTGGGACGTGCTTTGATCGTTTTTAGAATGCTCGTGGATAGGGGTCTGTCGCGGTTTCCACCGTCCATATCCATTAATCACGGTATTTTATAAACGATTGCATTGCCTTTTTAGAGACGGGGATGTTTTGAATCCGGCACAGCTTCAGCTCGCCTTTTCCAACGTAACCAAAAAGCTGTTGTGGAACCCTCACCTCAAGGCGATCCGCAACGGGCTTACCTTGACACTCCCGCTCGTCATGGCCGGATGTCTGGCGGTGTTGATTGCCAATTTCCCCGTCGCGCAGTATCAGCACTTCATGACCAACCTCTTTGGCGAGAATTGGCGCGTCTTCTGCGTCAATATCTCCAACGGCACCTTCGCTATCCTCTCCCTTATCATCATGTTGACCGTCTCCTACAGTATCGCGGAGCACAACAACAGCCTTTCATATACCCGCGAAATGCACCCGGCTGTCAATGCCCTCGTCAGCCTGGGCTGCTTGATGATCCTTATCGAGCCATACCCGCTCCTGGGGACAGCCCTCGCTTCGCCGCCGCCGGGGCAGGGGCTGCCGGTTTTCTGGCTGGGGATTCACGGATTATTCCTGGCGATTATCGTCGCGTTTGTATCGACCACCATTTTTTACCATCTCAGGCGTATCTCGTGGCTGCGGATATCGTTTTATTCGGAAGAGGCGGATCCGTCGATTGCCTATGCCTTTTCAGCCATGCTGCCCGGGATGATCACGATACTCGTCTTTGCCCTGATCCGGACGGCGACAAGCCACTATGGCATCGAAAGCCTTAACCAGACCATCTACGATCTGCTGAGCGCTCCCTTTGCCCGGATGGGCAATACCTTCGCGACGGCGATATTCTACACCTTTATCCGCCATTTTTTCTGGTTCTTCGGCATCCACGGCACCAACCTGATGGAACCGGTCACCACCTCCATTTATGTGCCGGCCATGGAAGAAAACATGGCCGCCGTCGCCGAAGGCCTGGCCGCCCCGCACATTTTCACCAAGACGTTCTTCGACGCGTTTCTGGCGATGGGCGGCAGCGGCGCCACCATCTGCCTGATCCTTGCCCTGTTTCTTTTCAACCGGCGCGGGTCAATGTTCAAGATTGCGCAAATATCCCTCCTGCCGGCCATTTTTAATATCAATGAAATGATCATGTTCGGCCTGCCCATCGTTTTGAACCCGGTGTTCCTGATTCCCTTTATCACCGTGCCGCTGGTGCAATGTTTGATCAGTTATGTCGCCATGGTCAGCGGACTGGTGCCGTATACCATCAACATGATCGACTGGACCGCGCCGCCGTTTATCAGCGGCTATGCCGCCACCGGCTCCTATATGGGGGCGGTGCTGCAACTCGTCAACCTGGCGGTCGGCGTCATCATATACCTGCCGTTCGTGCGTATCGCCGAGGCGGTGAAAAAGGAGGCGTTCAACAAGGCGTTCAAGGAGCTTATGCCGGGCTATGCCGAAAGCATCGGCAATAGCGAATACGTTATCACCGGCGAAGCCAGAGCGTTGTCCCGGTCCCTTGCCAAAGACCTGGCCGAAGGGATCGAACGGAAGGAAATCAGCCTCGAATACCAGCCGCAGGTCGAATCGACCACCGGCAAGGTGTTCGGCGTCGAGGCGTTGATGCGCTGGGACCATTCCCATCTCGGGCGGATACCGCCCGGGCTGTTCATCGCCCTTGCCGAGGAATCGGGCTTAATCAAGAAATTGGGATCGTGGGCCCTGGAAGAGGCGTGCTGGCAGTGGGACCAATGGCGGCAGGCCGGAGTCGACGTGGTGATGTCTGTCAACCTGTCGATTCATCAACTCGACGACGACGTCATCCTGGACGAAATCAAGGATCGGGTGGCCCGTTACGCCATTCCGCCCGGCATGCTTGAGGTCGAGGTGACCGAATCCACCGCCCTCGGCGGCGGCAACCGCGCCGCCATGCTCCACCGCATTCACGATCTCGGCGTTAACCTCGCTATCGACGATTTCGGCATGGGCCACAGTTCGCTGGTGTATTTGAAACAGTTCCCCGTCGACACGATCAAGATCGACCGGGTCCTGTCGAAAGACGTGGTGACGAGCCGGCATTCATCGGAAATTATCTTCACTATCGCCGAATTGTGCCGGTCGCTGAATATCCATAGCCTGGTCGAGTTCGTCGACAATGTCGAACAGTTGAAGGTATTGCAGGGCCTTGGCTGCACCCGCATCCAGGGATGGCTCTACTCGCCCTCTCTCCCCGCCGCGAAGTGCCTCGAATACATCCGTAACGGCGCGAAGGTTTATTAGCGCGCTGGTGGATGTCCGCACGCCGGGGTCCACGTTCCTTGCATTCGCTGGAGGAAAGCCCTCTCCACGCCCATCGGAAAGCAATCCATTCGCCGGTTGCTATTGCCAATCGTATCGCTATACTTGTCTTTCAGCGTTAATTATTGGCCTCCGGGACAAAGGGCGACACATGGCAGACAACACTCCCCACAGCGACGGCACCACCCCAAACCAGAACGACGATGCGGCAAAAACGCCGGCTCCCAACCAGACGGCCCGCCAGAACGTCGATTCGGGTAAAAACAGTGACACCCGTCCCGTCACCGCGGACAAAAACACCAGGAATACCTCTACCGATTCCAACGATGCGGCGAAAAAACCGGCCGATAAGCAGACCTCCGCATCTACCGACAAGGATAAAAACGGCGGCACCCGCACCGGTGACGACGACAAATCGTCCAAGCGGAAGAAAAAGGACGACGAGATCCAGCCCGGCGATTCGGCCAAAACCAAAGTTAAAAAGAAGATGAAAAATCCGTGGGTCAAGCGTGGCATTATCGCGGGAATCATCCTGGCCATCGGCGTCATTGTTTACCTTATCTACAACTCGACCCGCGACGAAGGCTATGGCCCCGGCTTCGCGTCGGGGAACGGCCGCCTTGAAGCGACTGAAATCGACGTCTCCACCAAGCTGGCGGGGCGCATATCCGAAATACGCGTTGACGAAGGCGACTTTGTCCAGGCGGGTGAAATCCTCGCCGTCATGCAGCTTGACGTGCTGGAAGCGCAGTTGGGCGAAGCCAAGGCCCAGGTTGTAAAAGCGCAGGCCGACCAGGCCTCGGCCGAAGCACAGATCGCCGTGCGGCAAAGTGATGTCACCGCCGCTCAGGCAACCGTCGCCCAACGGCAAAGCGAACTTGAACAAACCCGCCGCCGGCTGGATCGGTCCACCGTTCTGTCGGAGCGTGGCGTTATCACCGGTCAGCAATTCGACGACGATGAGACGACCGAAATGGCCGCCCAGGCGGCGGTCGAGACGGCCCGGGCCCAGGTTAAGGTTGCCCAGGCGGGTGTCTTGGCGGCTCAGGCCGACGCACAGGGAGCGGCAGCCTCTGTCCGGGCGGCGCAGGCGTCGGTGGATAGTGTCCTCGCCGATATCAAGGATTCCTACCTGCCCGCGCCCCGGAATGGGCGCGTCCAGTACCGCATCGTCCAACCGGGCGAAGTGCTGGCCGCCGGCGGCAGAGTCCTCAACTTCGTCGACCTGGCGGACGTGTATATGAATTTCTTCCTGCCGGCCGAACAGGCCGGCCGGGTCGCCATCGGCGGCGAGGCGAGGATCCTCCTGGATGCCTTCCCGGAACGGCCCCTGCCGGCCCGCATCACCTATGTGGCCGAGACGGCCCAGTTCACCCCCAAGACGGTGGAGACCGAGAGCGAGCGGCAAAAACTTATGTTCAGGATTAAAGCCAAGGTGGACCGCGACCTGCTCCGTAACTACGAAGAACTGGTGAAACCGGGCCTGCCCGGCGTCACCTGGGTGCGCCTCGACCCCTACCAGCCCTGGCCGGACGCGCTGGTGGTCCGTGATACCGACCGCAACCCGGCTGTGCCGCCGTCGGCTCCGTCGGCGCCCCCGCCCGCGCCCGCTCCACTGCAGCCGGTCGCGCCCGTTGCGCCAGCCGGTGGCCAGCCCTCCGCCGTCGGCGTTGCCAGGTAGCGGGAAAGCCTCCATGACCGATACCGCCAGCTTCGATCAATCCGACGAAAGTATCGTCTGCGTCTCGGACGTCTCGCTCCACTACGGCGAGACGCTGGCAGTCGACGACGTGTCTATCGAATTCCCCGCCGGGAAGATAACCGGCATGATTGGTCCCGACGGCGTCGGCAAATCCAGTCTGCTGTCGCTGATCTCCGGTGCGCGGGTGGTGCAGGACGGCACCGTCACCGTGCTCGGCGGCGATATTGCCGACGAAAAACACCGCATCGCCGTGTTGCCGAAAATCGCCTACATGCCCCAGGGCCTGGGTAAAAACCTCTATCCGACACTGTCGGTCGAGGAGAACCTGCAATTCTTCGGCCGCCTCTTCGGCCACGGTGCGGACGAGCGCCGCCGCCGTATTGATCAGCTCACCCAAGCCACCGGCATGAAGTCGTTCCTCGATCGCCCGGCGGGCAAACTCTCCGGCGGCATGAAGCAGAAACTTGGCCTATGCTGCGCCCTTATCCACGATCCGGCGCTTCTCATCCTTGACGAACCCACCACCGGCGTCGACCCCCTTGCCCGGGCGCAATTCTGGGACCTCATCGCCAAGGTGCGGAAAGGCCAGCCGGGGATGTCTGTTCTCGTCGCCACCGCATACATGGACGAGGCGGAACGGTTCGACTGGCTCGTGGCGATGGACGGCGGGAAAATCCTCGACACCGGCACGCCGAAGGAACTGCTGGAGAAAACCGGCAAGGACTCGCTCGAATCCGCCTTTATCGAGCTTATGCCCGAGGAAAAAAAGAAAGGCTATAAGCCGGTCGAGATCGATCCGTTGCCCGATGACGCCGATGAAGACGTCGCCATCGAGGCAAACGACCTGACCAAGCGCTTCGGCGATTTCACCGCTGTCGACCATGTCAATTTCCGCATCACCAAGGGCGAAATCTTCGGCTTTCTCGGGTCAAACGGGTCGGGCAAAACCACCACCATGAAAATGCTCACCGGCCTCTTGCCCGCAACGGAAGGCACGGCCAGCCTCTTCGGCCACGAAGTCGACGCGGAGGATCTCGAGACGCGCAGTCGGCTCGGCTATATGTCGCAGGCGTTCTCGCTCTACGGCGAAATGACGGTGGAACAAAACCTGGTGCTGCATGCCCGGCTGTTCAGCATCAACCCGGACGAAATACCGGAGCGGGTCGAAAAGGTGTCGAAACGGTTCGGACTCGATCACGAAAAGGACGCCCTGCCGGAAAACCTGCCCCTGGGCGTCCGCCAGCGGCTGTCCCTCGCGGTGGCGGTGGTGCATTCGCCCGATATCCTTATCCTCGACGAACCGACGTCGGGCGTCGACCCGATTGCCCGCGACGACTTCTGGCGGCTTATTATCGAGCTGTCGCGGAAGGATCAGGTCACCATCTTTATCACCACCCACTTCATGAACGAAGCGGAGCGCTGCGACCGGATTTCATTAATGCACGCGGGCAAATCGCTCGCTATCGGCAAGCCTGACGAACTAGTGAAAGAACGCGGCAGCAAGGATCTCGAGGAGGCGTTCATCGGCTATATGCTCGACGCCGGGGCGGGCCAGGAAGAAGAAAACCGCACCGACGACAAGGTGACCAGCATCAAGGCGAAAAAGGATACTAAGGTAAAAGAAAGGGAAGAGGACGACGCGACAAGCGGCTTCAGCCTGCGGCGCTTCTACAGTTGCGCCTGGCGCGAGAGCCTGGAACTGATGCGCGACCCTATCCGCCTTACCCTCGCCCTCGCCGGCAGCATGATCCTGATGATGGTCATGGGCTACGGCATTACCATGGACGTCGAGGATTTGCGCTACGCCGTCATCGACCGGGATGAAACGACCCTGAGTCGTGACTATGCCGCCAACATCGGCGGGTCGCGCTATTTCTCGGAACAGCCGCCGTTGTTGGACTACGACGACATGGATCTCCGCATGCAGTCGGGCGACATTTCCATGGCGGTGGAGATTCCGCCCCGATTCGGCCGCGATCTCCAGCGCGGCGCGCCGGTGGAGATCGGCCTGTGGCTGGACGGGGCCATGCCGCAGCGGGCCGAGACCATGCGGGGCTATGTCCAGGGGATGCATCAATTGTGGCTGCAGGACATCCTCCGCGAGCGGCTTGGCGAGGACGCGACCGCCCTCGCCTCGATTGAAGTCCGTAACCGCTACAATCCCGATGTGAAAAGTTTGCCCGCCATGGTGCCGGCGGTTATTCCCGTCCTGCTCCTGATGATCCCCGCCATTCTCGCCGCCCTGGCGGTGGTGCGGGAAAAGGAGCTTGGCTCCATCATTAACCTCTATGTAACGCCGCTGACCCGCACCGAATTCATCGTCGGCAAACAACTGCCGTATATCGTCCTGTCGATGTTGAGCTTTATCCTGCTGGTCATTCTGGCGGTGTTCGCCTTTGACGTTCCGATCAAGGGCGGATTCTTTGCACTGTTTCTGGGCGCGCTCCTCTATGTCATCGTCGCGACCGGGATGGGTCTCCTCGCCTCGACCGTGACCAAGAGCCAGATCGCCGTCATCTTCCTGACCATGATCGCGACGCTGCTGCCGGCCATCCAGTTTTCGGGACTACTGAATTCGGTGTCGTCGCTGACCGGCGCGGGTAGGACCATCGGTGAAATATACCCGACCACCCATATGCTCATCATCACCCGGGGCGTCTTCAACAAGGCGCTCTACCTCCGGGATCTGCATACGCCGCTCCTGGCTCTCCTTGCCGCCGTCCCCATTATCGTCGGCCTGGCCATCGTGCTCTTGAGAAAACAGGAGAAATAGCCATGCTGCGAAGCCTGAAGCATATCTATCGGCTGGGCGTCAAGGAGTTGTGGGGACTGTACCGCGACTGGATTCTTCTGGTCCTTATCGCGTATTCCTTTACCTTCTCCATCTACACCTCGGCGACGGCGGTGCCGGACTCGCTCCACAATGCCACCATCGCCTTTGTGGACGAGGATAATTCGCCCCTCTCTGGCAGAATCATCTCCGCTTTTTATCCGCCGATGTTCCTGCCGCCCCTGATGATTTCCCTGGACCAGGTCGACTCGGGCATGGACAAGGATCTCTATACCTTCACCGTCGACATTCCGCTTAATTTCCAACGCGATGTCCTGTACGGCAAATCGCCGGCGATTCAGGTAAATGTCGACGCCACCCGCATGAGTCAGGCTTTTACCGGCGCGGGCTATATCCAACAGATCGCCATGGCGGAGGTGGAGGAATTCGTCCGCCGCTACCGTGCCGACGACACCTCCCCGGTCGAGGTGGCGTTTCGGAACCGCTTCAACCCCAACCTGACCCAAAGCTGGTTCGGGTCGATTATGGAAATCATCAACCAGGTCACCATGCTTTCCATCATCCTCACCGGCGCGGCGCTTATTCGCGAGCGCGAGCATGGCACGCTCGAACACCTGCTCGTCATGCCGGTGACGCCGACGGAAATCATGCTGTCGAAGATCTGGTCCATGGGGCTGGTGGTTCTATTGGCGACGGGCATGTCGTTGGTGCTGGTGGTGCACATGGCGTTACGGGTACCGACGCAGGGGTCGCCGTGGCTGTTTCTGGCCGGGGCGGCGTTGCACTTGTTCGCGACGACCAGCCTGGGGATTTTCCTGGCCACCCTCGCCCGGTCGATGCCGCAGTTCGGGATGCTCCTCATCCTGGTGCTCCTGCCGATGCAGATGCTGTCGGGCGGATCGACGCCGCGCGAAAGCATGCCGGTGCCGGTGCAATACATTATGAACTTTGCCCCAACCACCCACTTCGTGCAGATAGGGCAGGCCATCCTCTACCGGGGCGCGGGCATGGAGGTGGTGTGGAAATACTTTGTCTGGTTGTTCTGCATCGGTGCGGTGCTGTTCCTTATCTCCCGCTCGCAGTTCCGCAAGTCGGTCAACCAGGGCTAGAAAAGGCGCAGGAATTCCCTTGTCCTGCGGCGGCCATCGCGGTATATTTTTCCACTTGTCCTTTTTTTTCGCCGCAGCAGGGGAAACGCCATGAAGCATATACTTTCCATCATCGATCTGGCTCCGGCCGATCTCGAAGCCATCCTGAACGAAAGCGCGCTCATGAAAGACCGCTATCGGCAAGGAATCTTCGATCCGCTGTACCAGGGTAAAACCCTGGGCATGTATTTCGAAAAGCCGTCCCTCCGCACCCGCGTCTCGCTTGAGTCGGCCATGAACTCGTTCGGCGGCGGCTCGGTGTGCCTTGAATCGTCCGGCCCGAACCAGATGTGGCGGCGCGAATCGGTGAAGGACCAGGCAAGGGTGATGAGCCGCTTTGTCAGTATGGTGTCGATGCGCACCTTCTCGCAGGATGTTATCGAAGAATTCGCCCGCGAGGCAACGGTCCCGGTCGTCAACGTGTTGTCCGACTTCGGCCACCCGACCCAGGCCATGGCCGATTTCCTCACCATGAAGGAACGCTTTGGCGATCTCAAGGGCAAGACCCTCGTCTACCTTGGCGACGGCAATAACGTCGCCCGCTCGCTCCTGGCCGCTTCGGCCTACCTGGGCGTGCGCTTCATCTGGTCCGGTCCCGAAGACTACCGTCTTGACCAGGACTATGTCGAACGGGTGATGGCGAAGGCGGTGGATGCGGAATTTATCGAAGAACTTGATCCGGCCAAGGCGGTCAAGCACGCCAACGTCGTGTACACCGACGTCTGGGCCTCGATGGGCCAGGAAGAGGAGGCGGCCCGCCGCGAGATGGAATTCTCCGCCTACCAGGTGAACGAAAAGCTGATGAGCCACGCGCCTGCAAAGGCTATTGTCCTCCACTGTTTGCCGGCGCATCGCGGGTCGGAGATTACCGACGGGATTATGGACGGTCACCAGGCGGCGGTTTACGACCAGGCGGAGAACCGGATGCATATCTACCGGGGCATCTTCAGCATGTGGGCGGGGAATTGGCGCATATAGTTGCGGCCATTTTGAGCATTTTGATTAAAAG
>JAJPXZ010000039.1:964-6295 GCA_021205245.1 Planctomycetaceae bacterium | reverse complement strand
GAAAAGCCTTTGCGGATTGTCCACTCACCAGATGCTGACCAAAGGCCGAAAGAGCCGCCTGGGTTTGGAAAACAGCCGTGAGAGTTTTTTGCGCCAAATCCCCGCTAGCCTCGGCTGGCGGGGTGTTTTGGTCACCAACCAACATCGCTCCTTCACCTTTAAACAGGAAGGGCATCGCAACGCCCATCTTACTTAGGTGATAGATTGCAGTGTTTCCTATCGAGGTACCTGCCTTCCAAGTGCGAATCGTCGATTCTGGGTAACCACCCAAAGCTTCCCCAATTGCTTTGTTTGAAAGACCAGGGAAAAGTCTATCGCAGATTTCCGCGAAATATTTTCCTCTGTTTAAATCCGTGCTATCTACAACTTTAGGAGGCATTGGTTGTTCCATTCGAAACGATATGCGCATTAACTCGCGATAAAATCTTGACAATCGCATAATCTCGCGTATTATGCAGTCACAAGGAACACGAACTCAACCACGAACAAGACACTTTACTCACCAGCGCGGATGATGCAACTAGGAGTGCAACGTGAAAAGCTATACCTCACACAGTGCCGCGTGGATCTCGACCGCCTGTTGTGTCATTATCTGCATTCTTCAGGGTCATTCCCCTTGGTGGATTCTCATGCTCTTGTTTCCGATGGGTCTCCATATTGGGAACGATCAGTCCGGTAATGAATGAGGGGATAACCATTTCTCAGCACCCATGAATTATCTCCCAAATGACCCACTGTCTTTATCAAGTTCGAGTTCTCGTCAATTGTATCTGGAGAATGAAATAATGAAACTCTATACCAGTGGGGAAGTAGCAAAACTCCTCGGGCTTCATCGTGATAAAGTATGTTCCGCTTTGCGCACCACCGATGCACCGAGGCCAACAATGAAAGTCGGTAACCGGAACGCCTACACCGAGGACGATATAATCGCATTATGCGACTGGTGTGCTTCTAAGAGCATCGCCGTGACTCGTCCTAAGTTCCCCTCCACTGTGTAGTCTACTGCCTGATCTATCCCATTCAATTATATTAATTTAGCCATCCGGTTTGAGTTGACGCTATCAACTCTCGCCGTCGGTCCCTTGCGCTAAGTGATCCCGTATTAATGAGTTATATCAACCTCAACCGGAATCGTGAAATCAACTTCTGTCAGAAAGACTCTGCTATGCCCCTGATTATGGATGAAAACGGCAAACGCATCGTGTCCACCGCCGGTTCTCGCCTGATCCGGAAGAACTACCGCAGTGAACTCACCATTACCAAAGCGGAAGCCGCCAAAGAGGCCGGAGGGATATCTGTGAAAACCATCGAGAGGTGGATACGTGAAGGGTGCTTTCCCCTGGCTCGCCGTGTCGGTCCCGCCCGCATCCCGTTCGACCTTTTCCTACGGTACTTACAGACCGGCGAACGGCAAATCGGCCCGGGCCGGAACAAATAAAGGAACACAAATATGCGGCACATAATCGACCGCGCATACGCTCCGCACCGCACCCCGTCATTCGACCTGGTGCAACGCCGCCAAGCGTCGGAGGCCGCGCGCGGCGTGATACGTGCCGCTTTTTACTTTCTTCTCCTCGGGGTAATGATGCTCTCGGGGTGGCTCGGGTGAGGTGGCCACGCCCCGCCACTGGAACGGCCTACCCCCCTCGGCTGTTCCGGCCCCGTTGGCGGGGCGTTGGTTTTTTGAGGATTGCACATGCGTGGAAAATACCAGTGCCGAAGCTGCGGCCAGGAACTCCATAGCAGTGAATTCTATACCCTCTGGCCGAGGTCCGGCCGGCGAGAGTGTCGGCTCTGCTTTCACACCCGCATGGAACGGTTGCACCGCACCAGTGCCAACAAGGTCCGCGCCGAGCGTCAGCGGGACCGCGACCGCGCCTACGGCATGGCGGCCGAGGCCCGTGCAGTTGCCGGGAGGGATTGACATGGCGTTCGAACAGATGCGCGCAAAGCTCCATGAAGCCGTCGACGCCTGTGTTGATGCTCTGGCTGATGTGGCGGCGGTCGTCTACCAGACGTGGCGCGATAGCGTTCAGCCGTTTCTCGATGAGATATATAGGAAACCCAAGGCCCGGGTCGGGCCATGGTGGATACGCGCCCACCATAACCGTCGCCGGACGTACATCCACATGCCCACCACCGCGCGCGCGGCCAGATCCATGTCTCCTTGGTATCCCTCGGGCCGCCGGCGCGACCGCGTCAGGCCGGCGCGGCTGGCCGCCGCATTTCTTTGAATGGTCTATAACCGTTTCAGGCGCGCCCGCGTCACAGGCGCGGGCGCAATAAAAGGGAGAAGGAAGTATGAAAACTGGTGTACGTGATTTCGTTGGTTTCGTGACTCTACTCATCGTGGCGGCGGTGGCGTTGACTATCTATGCCGGGTACTACACGGTGGACCAGGGCGAGCGGGCTATCGTTTTGCGCTTTGGCGAGGTGACAAAGATATCGGAGCCGGGCTTCCACCTCAAATTCCCCTTCATGGACTCGGTGAAAAACATCAGTGTCCGCTCCACAAAGCTCAAGAATGAGTTCGCCGTCTATAGCAAGGACGTCCAGGGCGCCGACGTCATGGTGTCGGTGAACTACAGCCTCAACCCTGCCTTTGTCACTGATATCTACACCAAATACGGCACCGACTACGAGGCCCGCATCATCAACCCGCAAATCGTCGCTAAAGCCAAGGACGCTTTCGGCCGCCACAACGCCGTGGAGACCATCCAATCGCGCGATGCGCTGGCTAAGATGGTACTGGACGACCTGCAGGAGTACTTCACTGACACGGGTCTGGTTTTCGAGTCTGTCCAGATTGAGAACATCGATTTCTCTGATGAATACGAACGCAGCGTCGAGGAGCGCATGAAGGCCGAGGTGGAGGTGGCCAAGGTGCGGCAAAACCTCGAGCGCGAAAAGATCAACGCCGATATGGTCCGCACCAAGGCGAGCGCCGACGCCGACGCCAAAGTGGCCTCCGCCCAGGCGCAGGCTGAATCCATCGTGATGATCGGCAATGCCGAGGCCACCGCCATCCGCACCAAGAGCGCGGCCATCGCCAACAGTCCCGCCTATGTGAGCTATATGCAGGCCGAACGTTGGAACGGTCAGCTTCCGTCTACGGTCCTTCCCGCCGCCGGTGTCATGCCGATTTTGGATTTGAGGGGGGAATAATGTCGTTTTATGTGGGTTGGCCGCAGGCTGTTTGGTTCCTTCTTATAGTGGTGACTTTGGTGCGCCACATCGTAATGAACGGCATGCGCCGTGAGGAAAAGTATGACGCAAAAAGCTTCCTCATCGGTGCCTTGATTGAAGGTTTGCTTCTTTATTGGGGTGGTTTTTTTCTGCCCCATTTTGAGGACGTACTGTGCAAATAATCGGCATTCACGGAAAAAAAGGAGCGGGAAAGACGGTAGTGGCGGGGTTCGTCACAGCCGAGCTTGCGGACCTGGGATTCACCGTCAAGGTGGACTCGGCCATTCTATCCCTGCGCCGGCGCGCGCGTGAGGAAGGGTGGCTCGACAAGGAAAAGCACCGCGGCCATTACCAGCGGGCGGCGGACATCATGCGGAAGCCATCGCCGAACTATTTCCTCAATGATCTTTTCGTCCGCAACAACATGGATGAAAAAATGCGGGACCACTTATCCGATAAGTGGGAGCCGGCGGATTTCCTTATCATTCATGACGTGCGACTCGAAAACGAGGTCCGATTCTGCCGCCGACACGGTGTTGTCATCCACATTCAGGGCACCCATGACGCGCTCACCGGCCCGGAGAGCGAACACGAGACAGAACTGCAGGCGGGCGACCTTTTCTACGGTGCCGATCACATTATTACCCAGCAACCCAGCCTGGAGCACCTGCGTGCGGAGGTGCGGGCGATGGTGGCGGCCGGTAAGCATTTGAGAATAAAGTAAGCCTCGGCGCGCGACCCCAACCCGCCGAAATCGCCGACTCGCGGCGCGTATTCCCCCTACGCGAGCCGCCGGCGATAGTTCGGATTGACATTCCGGCCTGACGATCTGGCTGTCAGGGGTCGCACCGGACCATAGGGAGACACGAAAGACAGTGGCAAACATGCAGAAGATTGAGGCCAGGCTCGCCGATTTGCAGCCGGGCACATTGCGGCACCAGGTCCTTGTCGCGCTGAAGCAGTTCCGCGCGTCGTGGGTGGAGCTGGGTCGGCTCCTGAATGAGATGGTCTATGGCGGCGATTACAAGGACGCCGGCTATGACGATTTCGAGGTGTATTGCGCCCGCGAGTTGGGGCTGAAAAAGCCCACCGTGCAGAAGTTGCTGGTCAGCTACAACTACATGAAAAAATACGAACATGAGCGCTTGGAGGCCCTCGAGGAGGGTGGCGACGATGCGGTCGCCTCGGTGCCGGCATTCCAGACCGTGGCGCTGTTGGACCGCGTCCGCCGGCTGGATGAAGTGGAACCGGAGGAGATGGAAACGGTGCACCGCCGTGTCTTCGAGGAAGCCGATGGTGACAATGAGCCCGCCATCCGCAAAGAACTCCGCGCCATGATACGACCGGACGCCAAGCCGGCCATAGATGTCCAGGGGAGGGAACTGTCGAAAATCATCACCGTGGCGCGCCAGTTGCGGCGGCTGTTGGCCGGGACCCGCACGGTGCCGGACGGACTGCGGGAGCGGCTGGAGCAGCAACTGACCGAATTGGAGGGCCTGCAGGAGTAGCCACGACGGGTTTGCCGTCGAAATTCCAGTTACATTTTCCCGTAATCTTGCGGTTCAGTCAGAGGATCGGCACGCTGCCGGAATCCACGGTTGTTCATTCTCTTTTGAGGCGGTGCCATGGCGGACTTGTTGCACTTTGGCTGGATAAAGCTGCATCGCAGTGTTTTCAGTCATCCCGCGTGGTTGGAACATCCGCCGGCCGGCCCGGCCTTTGTCTGGCTGCTTGGCGCCGCCGCTCCATTTTCCCGGATAGACCGTTCTTTCCGGAAGCCGTATCCGGTCGAGCGCGGGCAGTTGGTGACCAGCTACGCGGAAATGACCCGGTGCATCCCCATTCTGACGGTCAAGCAGCTCCGCGCCGCATTCACCTACATGGAGAGGGAGAAGATGATTACCTGCGAGCCCATCACGAAACCGAAGTGCACGCTGGTCACCATCGTCAACTTCCCGCTTTACCAGGACAGCGAAAGCGACGCCGCCCTCTCCATGGAGGGGGACTGTGGGAACTTTTCGGGCAATTTTACAGGGCAGGGTTTTGGGCAAGGTCGAGGGCAGGGTAAAGGGCAAAGTCCGGATTCCCATAACGAATTACCAGCCAACGAAAAAGACGGACAAAACGACGGGCAAGGGCAGGGTG
>JAJPXZ010000039.1:0-954 GCA_021205245.1 Planctomycetaceae bacterium | reverse complement strand
CAACGCGCTCATTCGCGACGCCCATCACTAATTCCAGGGGTACTCCCCTCACTTTCACATCCACTTTCCAGGGCAGGGTTCGGGGCAAGGTCAGGGGCAGGGTAATGGGCACGACCATAATAAGGTTAAAGAAATAATTAATCCCCCCTACCCCCCTTTAAAAAAAGGGGGGGATGGTTCCTCAATTTTCGACTACTCCATGGTGCTGGATCTGTGGCGAGAAGAGTGGGCACGGGTCGGACGACCGCGCCCAAAGCGCCAAGAGACAGCGCGGAATTGCCGAGCGGCGAAAAAGCTGCTGGAGGATTGGCTGGCAACCAGGGATTTGGATGTCGAAGGCCTGCGCGCCGGGCTTCGCGTCTTCATCGACCGAATCAAAAACGACCGCAATTACAGCCGGTATGACCTCTGGACCTTCGCCGGCGATCCCTTTAAGTTCGGCGCGACCGCGCCGGCGAAAAACGACGGCGCTGCGGCGGTTGACAAGTCGGTCCAAAAGACGGTGCGCTGGAAAACGAAATGTGAGGCCTGCGGCAGTGAAATTTGGACGGAGTTCCGGCCCCGCGATTCGGCAAAGCCCGGTCCGTCGCCGTGTATTCGCGCTGGCAGGGCAAAATGCCCGGGAATGATGGTCGTTGTGGACGAGCAGTTCGGGGAGACCTGAAAACGAGGAGTGGCAATGGGAACGAATTCAAAAATCGAATGGACCGACCATACCTGGAATCCGTGGCGCGGGTGTACTAAGGTCAGCCCGGCGTGCGACAACTGCTACATGTTCCGCGAGTCCAGCCGCTACGGCTTCAACCCTGCCGAGGTAATCCGGACGTCCATCATGACCTTTCGCGCGCCTCTGACGTTTCACGGCACGCCGCATGTCCCGATGCAGGCGGATAGTCGGCGGCGTCGGGAAAAGCTCCACAAATGGGCCGATGGGGACAAGGTTTTCGTGTGCTC
>JAJPXZ010000166.1 GCA_021205245.1 Planctomycetaceae bacterium | reverse complement strand
GTTGCACGTCCGGTTTGGGGTTGGGGGCTGGCTGTAATGCCGGCCCTACACCACGTGGACGACCTCGACGAGGTTGATGAGGAAGAAGAGATCGCTGAAGAGGTTGCGGTTCCGGCACGGGCCTGAGCGTCGTTGAGAGAAATTTTGCGCAACACAAAGGAGATTGCGAGAAATGTATAAGACTGACATTGAACTGAAGATAGACGCAGACCGCATCCGCATCGGGATACTTAAGGGCCTTCGGAAATGTGGTGCCGGGCACATCGGCGGCAGCATGTCCATGGCGGAACTGATGGCCGTTCTGTACGGTGGCGTTATGAACATCCGTCCTGAGCAGCCCCAGTGGGAGGATCGCGACTGGCTGGTGGTGTCGAAGGGCCATTGCGGGCCGGCGGTTTACTCCACCCTGGCATTGAACGGCTTTTTTCCCGAGAGCGAGCTGGAGACTATCAATCAAGGCGGCACCAACCTTCCCAGCCATTGCGACATGAACAAGACTCCTGGTGTCGACATGACCACCGGATCGCTTGGTCAGGGAATGTCCACCGCCTTGGGCGTGGCTTTCGGCAACCGCTACCATGGTCGGAATAGCCACACATACCTGTTATTGGGCGACGGTGAGACGCAGGAAGGACAGGTCTGGGAAGGCGCGATGTTTGCGGCGCAACAGAAGCTGTCCAACCTGACCGCTTTTATCGATTGCAACAAGAAGCAACTCGACGGCTATACCTGCGAAATATGCGACCCCGGCGACCTGGCGCAAAAGTTCCGCGACTTCGGCTGGTTTGCCCAGGACTGCGACGGCAACGACGTCGCGAGCGTCAGAAGCGCCATCATGGCGGAGATGAAAATTTCCGACCAGCCGTCTATGTTCATTCTCCATACGGAAAAGGGTCTGGGCTGCACCTTCGCCGAAGGCGTGTATTACAACCACCATGTCAAATTCAGCGACGACGACTGTGAAGCCGCCATTCAGCGCCTCGAAAAGCAAATCGCCGCCATACAGGAAGAGGAACTTGCTCATGTTTAATGTAGAGGATAAAATCGCACCCGAACGCGTTGAAATGCGCACCACGTTTGCGACCACCATGGACGCCCTCGCCACCGAGGACAAACGCGTCGTCTACCTGGACTGCGATCTGATGAACAGCATCGGCATGGTCGGCTTTTCCAAAAAGTTCCCGGAGCAGACGGTCAACTGCGGCATTCAGGAAGCGAATATGGTGGGCGTTGCCGCCGGCATGTCTGCAACAGGTTTGGTTCCCTACGCGCACACCTTCGGAACCTTTGCATCACGGCGAGTAATGGACCAGGTATTTGTCTCGGCGGCGTATGCCAAACTCAACGTTCGCATCATCGGCTCCGACCCGGGCGTCACCGCATCGGCCAACGGCGGCACCCATATGCCGCTGGAAGACATGGGCATGATGCGCTGCGTCCCCGAGGTTACCATACTGGAGCCAACCGATTCGGCGATGCTTGCTGATATTCTCCGGCAGACCAAAGATGCCTATGGCGTTTTCTATATCCGCTTGTCCCGAAAAGTCGCCGACAAAATATTCACCGACGGTTCCACCTTCGAAATCGGCAAGGCGGCACAGTTGCGTGACGGAACCGACGTGACCATATTCGCATCGGGCATATGTGTGGCGGACGCGCTGAAAGCTGCGGACATCCTCGCCACTCGTGGCATAAAGGCGGCCGTGTCCAACATGTTCACCATTAAGCCGATTGATCGCGAAGCCGTGGTCGAAGCGGCACGAAAAACCGGGGCCATCGTTACAGCTGAAAACCACAGCATCATCGGCGGTCTCGGTTCCGCCGTCAGCGAAGTCTTGACCGATACCGTCCCTGCACCTCTTGAACGCGTCGGCGTGAAAGACCACTTCGGCGAAGTTGGCAGTGTCGACTATTTGAAAAAAGCGTTTTCCATCGGTGTCGAAGACATCGTCGCGGCCTCAGAAAAAGCGATGGCGAGAAAGGGGGCGGTGAAATGAGCAGCAGCTCGGCGGTACTCCAACCAATCGCGCCCCGCACCACCAGCCGCACCATGCGCGCGGCGGTGATAGAGGGAAAAAACTCCCTCAGCCTCAAGACCGTTCCCATGCCGGAACTGCGGCCAGACGAAGCGCTCCTGCGCGTGAAATACTGCGGCATCTGCGGGAGCGACCTCCATGTGTTGCACGGCGCCCACCCCACGGCGAAATTCCCCGTGATTCCAGGACATGAATTTGTGGGAGAACTGGTTGCATTGAATGGCGGCGACACGTCGCTCCGACCCGGCGACATGGTAGTATCGCAACCGTTCTTCTCCTGCGGCAACTGCCAGCCGTGCGCCAAAGGGAGAGACAACGTCTGCCGTAGTCTTCGCTTCATGGGAGCGCATGTGAACGGCGGCTTTGCCGAATACGTGGCTGTGCCGATTCGGAAAACCTATGCCCTGCCGACCGGCTTTGACCTCCAATTGGCAGCGCTGGTCGAGCCTATCGCCGTGGCGGTCCACGATGTCCGCCGAAGCGGTATCCAGGTGGGCGAAACGGCGCTGGTTATTGGCGGCGGCGCTATCGGACAATTGCTGGCGATTGTGGCCAGGCACTCTGGCGCAAGCAAGGTGGTGATATCCGAACCCAATGCTTATCGACGCGGCGTGGCGGAACGGCTTGGCTTCCAGACGGTCGACCCCACTTCCGACGGTTTTGACAAGGCGCTCATGGAAGCGAGCGATTCCCTCGGGTTCGACGTGGTGTTCGAGGCATCGGGCAGCCGTCCCGGCGTCACCGCTTCGACAAAGTATGCCAAAATCACGGGCAAGGTCATGGTCATCGGCATGACCAAGGAGCCGTACCCGGTGGACCTTTCGGCCGTTTTTGCCAAGGAGTTGGTGCTGGAAGGCGTCCGCATACATGCGCAGTACAATTTCATCGGCGCAATCGAGCTCTTGAAGAACGAGGCGCTCCGTTCGCAGTTCCTCCCCTTGATGACCGATGTGTTCCCGATGGAGGAAATAGAAGACGCCTTTGCCTTTGCCCAGAGTGCGGGTGATTTCATGAAGGTCATTGTGAAAATGTAGTTCCATCATTCGGAGAAAACCATGAAACAATTCAAGCTCTTTATCAATAACGAGTGGGTCGACGCCGAAGGTGGGAAGACCTTCGAAAGCAAGAATCCCTGCACTGGCGAAACCATCGCCACCATGGCCTATGGCTCAGCCGGTGATACCAGAAAGGCGATTGACGCGGCCCATGCCGCGTTCACGTCCGGTTGCTGGTCCGGTCTGGATCGCATCGACCGTTCCGCCCTTCTGCACAAGGTCGCGGATGTCATGGAGCGGCGCATCGATGAATTCGCCAAATGGGAAGCCATGGATGTCGGCAAACCCATTCGCGAGACGCGTGGCATCGATATTCCCCTGTCCATTCGCGCCTTCCGCTTCCACGCCGACGAAATCAAGGCACTGAAGGGGCAGGTTGTCGATGTTCCCGGCAAGCACTTGTTCGATTATGTTACCTATGAGCCGTACGGCGTCGTCGGATCCATCGCGCCCTGGAACTTCCCGCTCCACCTGCTCACCCGTTCCATCGGCGCTGCATTGGCGGCGGGGAACACTGTGGTTTGCAAGGCGGCTACGGTCACGCCGGTTACGGCACAATTACTGGGCGAGGTGTTTCTTGAGGCAGGTGTCCCGGCAGGCGTCTACAACGTCGTCTCCGGTTCCGGCGGTGTCATCGGCGAGGAACTTCTCGCCAACGACCGTATCGCCATGGTCGCACTCACCGGCAGCGAAAGCGTAGGCCGCCGCTTGATGGAAGCGTCGTCGCAAGCAAAGCGCATTAAAAAGTTGTCTCTGGAACTGGGCGGAAAGAGCGCGATGATCGCCGCCAAGGACTGCGACCTTAACGGCGCGGTCAATTCCGCCATCCTCGGCTTCTGCTATAACCAGGGCGAAGTCTGCGTCTCCACCTCGCGCCTGCTGCTTGCCGATGAAATATATGACACGTTCATGGACTCCATGATCACCCGTCTGAAGCAGATGCGTATTGGCGACTGCCTGGACGAAAACACCCAGATGGGATCACTGGTCAGCGGGGATCACCGCGACACGGTGCAGGGTTATGTCGACCGTGCCGTCAAGGCCGGCGCAAAACTGCGTATCGGCGGCAAGCCCCTGACTGGCGGCATCTATGACAAGGGATTCTACTATCCGCCTACCGTACTTGAGAATGTCACCAGCGATATGGAAGTGTTCCAGGAAGAAGTGTTCGGGCCGGTCCTTGCCGTGACTCGCTACAAGACATTGGATGAGGCGATTGAACTCGCCAACGCCACCCGCTTCGCCCTTGGCGCGGCGATCTTCTCCGAAAACCCGCGTACCCTGTATTGGACCGCCGAGAAGCTCGACGCCGGGACGATCTTGATGAACTGCGTCGCCAAGTCCAACATTGAAACGCCGTTCGGCGGCAACCGTAACAGCGGCATCGGGCGCGAGGACGGTACCGAGGGGCTGCTGGAGTACTTGCAGGTCAAGAACCACATTATGTATGTGGCTCCCGAGTATGACGACTTTTACGGCTTCAAGGGATAGAAGGGTGGTGTGACGATGAGCACAAGACAAGAGAAATTGAAAACACGCCTTTTTGAAATTGAATTTCACCATCCCGGCGTCTGGCATTTCCAAGGCGTTAGTATTCTCGACCACTGGCCCCACATCACTGACGAGCCGATGGTTGTCCGAAAGGGATATGCCCAGAAATACATAGGCGAATTTCTGCCGCTTGAAATCAAGGCGGATGAACTCATCGTCGGCCTTCCCAACCAGAACAGCGTTGGCTGGGGCAGCGTCCTTCCCATCTACTACACCCCGGAAGAGGGCGAACAGGCGGCGCGCTACGAATTGAACGAATGCTCGGTGTGGGGACACCACCCGCCGGACTGGAGCATGATCCTGAAGCACGGCGTTGTCGGCGTCAAGCGCATGATTCTGGAAAAGATGGAAGCGCAGTATCGCCTTCGTACACCGGACCAGATGAGCCTGAACAACTACAAGGCCATGTTGATTTCGCTGGATGGCCTGACGTCCTTCGCGCTCCGTTACGCCGAGGAAGCGCTGCAACAAGCGACCCGCTGCATCGATCCCATTCGTCGCCAGGAATTGCTCACTATTGCCCGCAACTGCCAGAGCATCCCCATGAACCCGGCCACCAGCTTCTACGAAGCGGTTCAGTCCTTTTGGTTTACCTATTGCATGGTCAATAGCGGCGGCGAATTCGTGCCGTTTGGCCGTGCCGACCAGCACCTCTATCCGTATTACGAAAAAGACCTGGCCGCAGGCACGCTCACCCGCGACGAAGCCCGGGACATCCTCTCCAGCTTCCTGGTCAAGTGCAATGAACGCGTCATACAGGACACCCACAAGGCGGAAAACCATTACAACTTCGGCCTCTTTTCCCAGGGCCAGGTTCCCACAGTTGAAATGCAGGAAAGTGGCACCAACCAGACCGGCGGCTACGAGACCCGCGCGCTTCGCTGGCAGGATAACGAAGACATCGACAGCGACGCGAATTTCAACTACGGACAGAGCGGCAACGACTGGCTGATGAACTGCATGGTCGGCGGCGTGAATCCGGACGGCAGCGACGCGACCAACGATTTGTCGTACATGTTTGTCGAGATAATGAACGACATGTCTCTGCTCATGCCCACCCTTGGCGCTCGGGTCCACAAGAACTGTCCGAAGGATTTCGTCGACCTTTTGGCCAGTGTTCTACGCTACGGTCAGGGCGAGCCGGTTATCTACAACGATGACGCCATTATTCCCGGCTTTGTCGATCTCGGCGTCCCGATTGAAGAAGCGCGCGACTACTCCAATGACGGTTGCTGGGAAACGCTGGTCCAGGGCAAGAGTCACTTCAGCTATGCCCATGTCATGAACCTGCGCTGCATCGAATGGGTTCTGACCAGGGGGGTCTCAAAGCACAACGGCAAGGTTGAAGGACTGGACACCGGTGACCCGGATCTGTTCCAGAATTACGAAGAATTCTACCAGGCCTACCACAAACAGGTGAACCATTACATCGACCTGCAGTGCCGCCGCCGTCTTGAAAACTTCGGTCTCAGTTACATGATCGCCCCGGATCCGCTCATCAGCTCCATCATGCATGACTGCATTGAATCGGGTCGCGACCTCAGCCAGGACGGAGCCAGGTACATATTCCACCAGATTCTGGTGACCGGCTTCTCGTGCACCGTCGATTCGCTCATGGCAATCAAGAAATTGGTTTTCGAGGAGAAGAGCCTCCCCATGGCGGAATTGCGTAAGGCGCTCGATGACAATTGGGCGGGCCATGAAC
>JAJPXZ010000174.1 GCA_021205245.1 Planctomycetaceae bacterium | reverse complement strand
CTCATCCCCTACCCCAACCTCGAACCGCAGGAACTCCTGGGCGAGCTGTTGCGGCAGTTCGGCTTCGATATCGCCGGTCTCACCAAGCCGGAAATGTTCGAACGGATGGAGAAATTCCTCTGGGCCAACCAGAAGCGCGGCTCGCGGACCCTGGTCATCGTCGACGAGGGGCAGGTTGTCCATAACGACGCCACCCTCGAGGAAATCCGCCTGCTTCTGAATTTCCAACAGGACCGCGAATTCTCCCTCACCCTCATTCTGGTGGGCCAGCCGGAACTGCGAGAACGCGTCGAATCGCTGCCGCAGTTGTCGCAGCGGTTGACGGTCAAATATCATTTACTGGGATTAAGTGAAGACGATGCGCGCAACTATCTGCGGCATCGCCTGAGCGTGGCGGGCGGGACGGGAGAAATTTTCACAAAGGGTGCGGAAGACCTGATTATCGCCAGCGCCGGCGGCGTGCCGCGTAATCTCAACTACCTCTCGGATCTCGCGCTGTTCACCGGCTTCGGCAAATCGGTGCCGTTGGTGGACGAGGAACTGGTGCAAGAGGTCATCGCCGACCGCCGCTTGCAGAGCGGCGAGCCGGTGGTATAAAACACTGAAAACCAACCTGCCTTGACACCTAACTGTTCCGTAATATCTGCGGTGCCATCTGGTCCTGGATAGTGGACGGCAGCCGCAGGAACACCCCCAGCGCCTGGGTCGGGTTCATCTGCAACATATAGACAATCATCTCATTCGTGCTCATACGGTTGTCGGTGAAGATTCGCACCACCGCATCCGGCGGCACGCCGGCGAACTGGTTCTCGAGAAGCGGTATCACCCGCTGCCTGTCGGGAATCGGCATTTCACCCAACACTTCGGCCGAGAACGCCGACGACAGATGGGTGCGGAGTATCCGCGCCGCCTCGTTCGGCCCCCCCTGCGACGGGTCGCGGACAATTTCGGAGAGGAACACGCCGACGTCGCCGGCGTCCATTCCCGAGAGGGTGGCCCGCAATTTGGCCGTGGCGGCGTCCTGCTCCACCGTGGCGCGGCGTTCGCGTTCCTGCGCCAAAGCCTGCTGCAATTTGACCACCTCGCCCTTCTGGTATTCGACGTCCTGACGCAGTCCTTCGACAATGCGCTTTTGCTCGTTCAGAAGCCGTGTCTGGACCTCCAGGCTCTCCGTCAACGCCACCTGCGCCTCCTGCGCCCGGCGGGCGGCAGGGTCGCGCGTTTCCGGCAGGCCGCGGTTCAGTTCCAGCTCGGTCCGCGCCCGCTCTTCATCCTGGGCGTATTCCGTAAACCGTTCGTAAGTGTCGTTCGGTATGATGATGCGGTGGGTGCCGCCGATGACCCGCATGATGCTGTGCAGATCCCTGCCCGTTACCTGGCCGCGAAAATACTGCACGGCAATTAGAGAGCCGAGGCTGATCACGCTGAGTCCGAGAATACTCAGCAGCATATAGAAAATGGTGGAGAGAACGCGCACTATTCTCCTCCTTCCGCTTCAAACGCTTCCAGGGCCTTCTGACGCTCAGCCGCTTCGGCTACCGATTGCGCCTCGCGCAGACGCCTGCCCTGGGTTTGTATCGACAACTCGTCCATAAAGGCCTGTTCGACCCGGTCCATTTCGCGTACGTATTCCTCGCGCCGCTGTTCTTTGAGGGTCTCCATCATCCGCGTTTGCTGCCGGGCGGCAATCATCGCCTGGCGGCGGATCTCCACCTCCTGCTCCAGCTTTTGCTGACGCTGGAGGCTTTCGGCAATACCGCTTTCAAGCCTGCCAATCATGTGGTACGACGCCATCACCGACTGTATCGGCGCGTGCTGTTCAAAGGCGAGGACGATTTCATCCTGGAGTTCGACGCGCTCGCGGTCCATTTCGGCGCGCTTGACCTTTTCCTCGTCGACCAGCCGCTGGGCTTCGAGGAATTCGCGCCGGCGTTCGTCCTCCTGGATTTCGCGGTAACGGAGAACAGCCTGCAAATTAAAATGAAAACGCTTGGCCATACAAGCTCACTGTCTAGCAAAGGACAGGCTTTTTTGCGGCCAAGCGTGGGAGGACGTCGGTTGTCGGGGGTGCTTACAGGTAAAGCGTTTCAGGCAAACTGAACCAGTTCCACCACCACCTCGCTCACCGTTTGCTGTTCGCCCTGGTCATCCGGCTTACGCCGCCACAGCCGGGCCAGCGCCGACTCGAAGCGCATCACCGATTGGAAGGCGGCAAACAGCCGCAAAGCGGAACACACAACCCGCCGCCCCAAGTGCACGCTTCCGGCGTGCCACCCATCGGCGGTGACGTCCAATTTTCCCCAGCAGCGCAAAGCCGCGTATACGGTCAGGTAGGCGGTACCAGCCACCAGCGGCAGTCCAGCCAACACGACCAATCCCAACGAAATATCGTACCCGTTATCCATACCTTGTCTCCGGTCGGTATTGTTTCACGCGCCTGCCGCATAACGCGGCGGCGTTGACCCAAAGAGGCCACACAATACTATCGGCCGGATGGAGGGGTCTCCTGGACCCAAAGTGGGGAGAGCGACACCTGCTCCACCACCAGACGCATCAACCTTTATCGTATGGATTAGGCTCGATCGATTCAAGCGGATTCGAACAGCCGGGTATAGACTCTTGCAAACCGGGGCTGATTCGTGTAAATTTTACCTCTTTGGCACGGACTGGCAGAGGAATAGGACGATGACGGACACCCCCGACTTCACCATCAAGACTCTTGGGAAGTGCAGCATTCCCAACCCGATGGCCGATTCCTACGGCGAATACGTCTCGTTTGTCGGTGACGACGAGCGCACCCTCTACGACACCGCTCTGGAAGACGTCACCGCGCGCGGCTGCGGTATTGAAAGCCTTCCGTCCATGGAGGTGGCAGGCCCGCGCGAGTTGATTTATTTCGACCCGGCAAAGACCCGCGCCGCCGTCGTGGCCTGTGGCGGACTCTGCCCAGGCATCAATAACGTGGTGCGGGGCATCACCCTGTGCTTGTACCACCAGTACGGGGTGCGGAAAATTTACGGCTTCCAGTACGGGTACGAGGGGTTTATCCCCAAGTACAAGCATGACACCATCGCCCTGACGCCGGACTATGTTGATTCCATCCACGAAAAGGGCGGATCGGTCCTCGCCTCGAGCCGGGGCGAACAGTCGCCCGAGGAAATTGTCGACTGCCTCGACCGGATGGACATCAACATGCTTTTCACCATTGGCGGCGACGGCACCATGCGCGGAGCGTTGGCGATTGCCGATGAAGTGGCGAAGCGCGAGATGAACATTGCGGTGGTGGGCATTCCCAAGACCATCGACAACGACATCAGCTTTACCGATACGTCATTCGGTTTCCAGACCGCCTATTCGGAGGCAATCGATTCCATCCGCTCGGCCCATGTGGAAGCCAAGGGCGCACCGAACGGCGTCGGCCTGGTCAAGCTGATGGGCAGGCACAGCGGCTTTATCGCCTGCTTCGCCACCATGGCCCAGCCGGACGTCAACTTTGTCATCATTCCGGAAACCCCGTTCGAACTGGATGGTCCGGGCGGCTTTTACGAAGCGCTCCGCAAACGGCTTGAACGGCGGGGCCACGCGGTGGTGGTGGTGGCCGAAGGGGCTGGCCAGGATCTCTTCCGATCCAGCGGCAAGACTCTGGTCAACCGAAAGACAGACGCCTCCGGCAACGTCAAGCTTAAGGATATCGGGACGTTCCTCCGGGACGGCATTGGCGATTGGTTCAAGGAACAAAACATAGACGTCAATGTCAAATACATCGACCCCAGTTACAATATCCGCTCGGTGCCGGCCAACCCTATCGACAGCGTCTTCTGCGGCCAACTGGCCCGCAATTCGGTGCACGCCGCGATGACGGGCAGGACGGAACTGCTTATCGGCAACTGGAAGCGCGAGTTCGTCCACGTGCCGATTCACACCGCGATTTCGAAGCGGAAAAAAGTCGACCCGCACCACGGCTTATGGCGGAGCGTCCTGGAGACGACCGGCCAGCCGCCACTCGTCAACAAGTAACCGAACAAAATATCGGGGCGTAGCGCAGTCTGGCAGCGCGCCTGCTTTGGGAGCAGGAAGTCGGTGGTTCGAATCCACTCGCCCCGACCAAATAACCACCGCAACCCTAACGGGTTGCGGTTTTTATTTTATGGCGCCTCACGGGACCGTGCGTTTGGTTTGTTTGGCTACCGTGCTTCTTCGGTACGCGCGTAGACCAGTGCCAGCATGTCTTCGCGGGTACTCGTATTTCGGTCCATCATGGTAAAGGCTATGGATCGGATCAGCGCCTTGTCTTCCTCCTCCGTTACATATTCCGCCGGGGATTTGCCGTCCACCCGAGCCAGAAACAGGAGCGCCAGGAGACGGATGTATGTGGCTTCCAATTCGGTCTTGTTCATAAAGTCCATCGCGTCGAAGTAGATGTCCAGCATATACCTGAGCATAGTCAGGTAGGCGCCGTTCCATTGCTTGTTCTTTACCGACTTCAACAAGAAGTGGTTGGAGAAAAAGGCGAGGTCAAAGGCGGGATGACCGTAATGCGCGACCTCGAAGTCGAGAATGTACACCTTCCGCCCGTCTACCATGACGTTTTTCGGACTGAAATCCCCATGCACAAGAGTGATTTCGCTTTCCATCAGGGTGTCGATGATGGGTCGGGCGAAGTCGGCGATATGTGGATATTTCTCCACCACAAATTTGATGTAGGGTGAAATCCGCAGATCATGGAAAATCGCCTTGTCGGCAAAGTCGATTTTCGCTTGTGCGTCGCGCGAACAATGGTTATGGACAGTAACGAGCGACTGCATAACCTTTGCCGCAACGACGAAATTCAACAGCCCGCCAAGCAGGTCACTTTTCCACATCGTACACCCGGCCGGTGCGGCTTCACGGCCGAAAATAAAATTCTCGGGATCGTAGAAATACACGGCGGGTGCATTATCCGGCACCAGTTTGTGGTAGATATCGTTCGACATCATTTCAATATGCATACGGTTGGGATCGCAAAGCCATGTTTCCTTGACCTTGAGTTGCGCCAGGGCTTGCTTCACAATCATCTGCCTTTCGCCGTTGTGAACAAACGCCACCGTGCCGGACACGCCGCCGCCGCAATACTCGATATCGAGCGGGGAATTGCGGTCGACATATTCCTTATCCAGGAGGTATCGTTCCAATACCTCCCGATTGGCAATATCAATCATGGTTGCTCCGTGCAGTCACGACACAAACATCGATAACAGGAAAATGCAGACGATGGCGACCGCACCCATGACAAAGGTCGTCGCGGTCACTGCCACATAGCCGCGCTTGATGTCGTATCCCGCCAGCTTGGTAACGCACCAGAAATACGAACCCTGCGGGAACACGCCACAGAACGATCCACCCGCGATGGAAATGACCGCCAACTCCGGCGAAATGCCCAAGGACGGCAGCAGCGGCAAAATGATGGCCGACGTGGTGGTGAGGGCAACGGTGGCGGAACCCTGGGCGATAAGCACAATCGCGGAAATGACGAACGGCAGGAGCACCGGCGGCAACGGCGTACTGGCAATCACGTCGGCGAGGACCTGTCCGACGCCGGTTGCGTTCAGGATGCGGCCGAAGCATCCGGCGATGCCGGTGATAAGAAGAATCTCCGCCGATTTTGAAATGGCGCTGGAGACCCAATTGTCGGTGACGTCGCCGGTCAGTTTTGTCGGAAGCAGGAACGAAAGAAGACATCCGATAAGGAGGGCGATATAGGGCGTCCCGACAAAGTCGACATATTCGTACCAGGCCTGAGTCTTGTCCGCGGTGTACATGGCGGCGAAGGAACGCGCCACGATAAGAATGATCGGCATGACGATAGGCAGATAGGACATAAACGTGGACGGCGCTTTCGCCACGATGGCTTTGAATTCTTCGTTCGCCGCCGTGTTGACGTCGTCTATCGGCGCGAGTTCGGGGTAGCGCTTCCGCAGGGAGGAGGAGTTGCACCACAAGCAGGTGACGAGGACGACGGGGATGGCAATAATAATGCCATATAACATGACAGTCCCGACATCCGCGCCAAGAATCCCCGCCGCCGCGATGGGCCCGGGCGTAGGCGGAACAAGCGAGTGAGTGGTCAGGAGACCGCACATGAGGGCGGTGACCAGACACATATAGGGAATCTTGCCTGTCACCGACAAGGCGCGAATTACCGGGTTCAGGATAACGAACCCCGAGTCGCAGAAGGTTGGAATCGACACGACGCCGCCGGTAATACCGGTGGCAAGAATCGAACGATTGATACCGACCACCCTGAGAATCGAGTCGGCAATCTTTTGTGCGCCGCCGGTGCGTTCGAGAATCTCCCCGATTATGACGCCGCAAACGATGACCACGCCGATACTCTGCATCGTTCCGCCAAAGCCGGCTGCCACCGCGCTCGCCACCTCCGCGAGGGGGAGCCCGGCGGCGATGCCGAGTACAAGCGAGACTATCAAAAGTGAAAGAAATGCATGCAGGCGAAACACGGAAATCAACAGCAGCAGCGACACTACGCTCGCTATGAGCAAAAATACCGGGTACATAAACATCTCCTCTTTTTTGTCCGTTTTATGAACAACCCAAGCACTGACAATGCGCGCATGCTGCGAAAGAGGGAGAGAACACGGCTGAATGGATGCGCGTTACAAAGGACGCTTTAGTTAAAAATGCGGATGCCCGCGTCGGTAAACACCTTCGCCGACGGGTAGTGGGCCGAATCGCCCAGCGCCTCCTCGATGCGGATGGCTTCATTCCACTTGGCTGTTCGTTCGCTCCGCGCAACCGACCCGACCTTCAACTGCCCTGCGTTGGAAGCGATGGCGAGATGAACGATGATGGCGTCTTCCGTTTCGCCGGAGCGCGCCGAGATCACCGGCAAAAAACCGTTGTTCTTTGTGACGGCGATGGCCTCGAACGTTTCGGTGATGGTGCCAATCTGGTTCGGTTTGATAAGAACGGAATTGTAGGTATGCTCGTCGATGCCTTTACGGATGCGGTCGACATTGGTGGTGAACAAATCGTCGCCGATCAATTGGACCCTGTCGCCCAGTTTTTCCGTCAAGAGCCGCGCCCCTTCCCAATCGACATCGCTCGCACCGTCCTCAATGGAAATGATGGTATAACGGTCTACCCAATCGACGAGGAGGTCAACGAATTCCTCGCGGGAGAAAGTGCGGTTTTCCAGGCTGAACCGGTAGGTGCCGGTTTTCTCGTCGTAAAACTCGCTGGACGCGATGTCGAGGGCGATGCCAATATCCTTGCCCGGAGTGTATCCGGCACGAACAATGCTCTCGGTAAGCAGCGCCAACCCTTCCTCGTTCGTCGTAAAGCCGGTGGGCCAGAATCCGCCTTCATCGGCAACGGAAAGCGGCTTGCTTTTTTCTTCAAATACCTTCTTTGCAGCCATGTAAACATTCACCACCATCTCATAGCCGGCGGCGAAGGTCGGGGCAGACAGCGGAATGACCAGGAAGTCCTGCACATCGATGGCATGTGCCGCATGCGCACCGCCGCCGATGATTTGAATCATCGGGACGGGGATGGTCGTCGCCATCGCGCCGCCGAGGTAGGCATAAAGCGGCATGCGCCGGTGTGCGGCAGCCGCCCATGCCGTCGCCATGGAACAACCAAGGATGGCGTTCGCGCCAAGACGCGACTTCGTCGGGGTACCGTCCAGCGCGATCATCGTGGCGTCGATGGCTTTTTGATCACGCGCGTCCATGCCGATGAGCGCCGGCGCAAGCGTTTCCCGCACGTTGCGGACGGCTGTCGCGACGCCCTTGCCGCCGAGATGGTCGCCGCCGTCTCGGAGTTCGAGCGCTTCGTATATTCCGGTGGAAGCACCGGACGGCACCATTCCCCTGCCCGTCGATCCGTCATGCAGGACGACATCGACTTCAACGGTGGGGTTGGCGCGGGAATCATAAATCTGCCGTGCGGTGACAGCCTTAATCACATACTCTTCCATACTGCTCTCCTCAACAAACAATGGTGCCCCTCGCCATGACGCGCTGCCGCGCGCTGGCTTGCCAAGCATGATCCGTGGTACGAAGCGTCACGAGCGCTTCGCCCTGCGGCGGGTGGTTTGAAACATCAGTGGCAATGAGAAAACAATACGCCAGGGTATAGTGCACCTGCCGACTTTTTACGGTAGTAAAAGCGGTGGCCACGATCGGTTATGTGAATAGCACTTCAGTCGGAACGGGACTTCGAATTGAGACGCAAAGTGGAATCGATCAATGTATCAGCACGACGCACCCGCGAGGACATACCGTCCCGCTGGGTGGAGAGAACATAAATGGCGTCCATAATGCACAGGAGCGCAATGCGGGCCGTGAGGTTGGCGCTGATTTCGCCCACACGGGGGAAGGAGGTACAGAAGTAGATGTCTGAGACTTTTTCCAGCGGCGTTCCCCGGTAATTGGCAATGCCGACAGTGAGGGCCTTGCGCTTGCGCGCTTCCTCGAGAACACTCACGGTCGCACGACTGCGGCCGGAATTGGAGAACCCAAAGGCAATCTGTCCCCGGGCAATGCGTGAAGCCTGGAGGATCATCTGGTATTCGTCGGAATAAGCTTCGGCCGACAGTTCAAGATGGGCAAAGCGAAGCGCCTCTTCCATAGCGAAACAGCCGGACCGCCCGGTGCCGAAAAACACCACCCTATCGGCTTTTTCAAGCGCATCGACAACGCGGAGAATATCGTCGGCATTGACTTGCTGGAAGGTGTCGCCAAGGCTGAGAATGCTGCAGTCGAAGATTTTCTTGATGACCGCTCTGCCATCATCGCCCTGGTCGATATCGGAAAACACGGTTTTTACCGGTGTCGACAGATCCCGGACCAGATTAAGGCGCATTTCCTTCCAGTCGCGGTAACCCAGCGTAGCGGCAAGACGGCTGACCGAGGCGGGAGACACGCCGGCGAGGCGCGCGACTTCATTGATGGAATTGTCCACCACGTCTTCAGGATGCTTTTGCAAAAACTCGACAATCTTGACCTCGCTCGGGGTCAAGGATTGGTCGAAATTCTGAATGCGACCGAGAACAGAAGTCATTCCACGAACCCATCGTCGTAAGAAAAGAAAAGGCCCTGCTATATGTCTGCAGCATACTCCAGAAAATTTCATAGTCAAATTTTTTGTGAAATTTATTTTCAGACGGATGAAGCTCCGTCATCCGTGACGCGCCAATGAAGAAGCCGTGGTCTTGCCAAGAAAAACCGCAACCTGTTAGGGTTGCGGTCCGTAAAGTTACCTGCCCGTAAGGGTAGGCTCAGACTGAATCACCGGTCCTGGATCCACAGGTGCCAGCACCTTTTTAACATCGATGAGGGCCAGCAGTTGCCGCGCCGTCGCCTCGGACGACGCCGGATTCTGCCCGGTAATGAGTGTGCCGTCGTGCTCGACATGGGGCTGCCAGTCAGGAGCGCTCGAGTATGCGCCGCCACTGTCTACCAGCATGTCTTCAAGCAGGAAGGGGACGGCGTCCAGCGTCCCGTTCGCCTCCTCCTCGCGGTTACTAAAGCCGGTGACCGCCCTGCCGCATACCAGCGGTTCGCCGTCAGCTCCA
Source organism: Planctomycetaceae bacterium (assembly GCA_021205245.1). Lineage (GTDB taxonomy): Bacteria > Planctomycetota > SZUA-567 > SZUA-567 > SZUA-567 > JAJBSZ01. Next base: position 23,423 of record JAJPXZ010000174.1, on the reverse strand, counting down.
CGGACATGGCGGAAAGCGGCCGGGCCGTGGCAAACCGCACCTATCGGAATGCCACGTCTTGCCGCATCCTCGAGCAAGGCAATGGAATGCTCGTCCTCGGCCAAATCCCACATCGGCCCATGGCCGCCGACAATAAAAATTCCATCATAGTCCGCAGCCGAATCGATTGTCGCCAGCGCCACGGTATCCCGGAGCGCCTGCGATGCTTCGTCGTCGGAGCCGAGGCGCTTGGTTGCCCCGGTATAGGCGACGGCTTTCTCGCTGTCCGGGTCGATTGGCGGGTGGCCACCTTTTGGCGATGCAAGCGTTATCGTCGCCTTGGCATCTGTAAAGACATAATACGGTGCGGCGAATTCTTCCAGCCAGATGCCGGTCTTGCCGCCGCTATCGCCCAGGCTGTCGTGCGAGGTCATCACTATCAGGATGTTCACGCGTGGTCCTTTCCACAGTATCGGCGGAGACGGCGTGCCGCCCCCGCCGGTTGGCGCTATTCATCATCCGAATCGTCGTCGTCACCTTCATCGAGGTCGTCGCCACAGCCGCAGCCGCATGCAATGTCGCTGTCGCCCAACGCTTCCTTGAATTGCATCCCGATGAGGTCGGCTGCCAAAATAGCGGCGATGACCATATCTTCCGTCACCTTAAAAGGCATGGAATGGATTGATTCCTCCGGCTCGCACGCCTTCTCGGCAATCTTCTTTAAGTCCTCTTCCGACGGATCGTCGAGTCCGATGTCTTCCAAGCAAATCGGCAGGCCGAGTTCAGCGCAGAATTCGATCACCTCATAGAGTTCTTCTTCCGGAGCGTTTTCCAAAACCAGTTGGCAAATCGTGCCAAAAGCCACCTTTTCGCCATGCTGGCAATCGTGGGTCGCTTCGAGCGTGGTAAAGCCGTCGTGGATGGCGTGGGCCGCTGCCAGGCCGCCAGATTCGAAGCCAATGCCGGACAAGAGCACATTCGCTTCAATAATGTTTTCCAGAGCCTGGGTGACGACGCCCGCTTCGCAGGCGGCTATGGCTTTGCCCGCGTCCTCGCGGATAGTGTCGTAACACAGCTTGGCCAGGGTCATGGCGGTTTTGGTCGATTTGGCCGGCGGCGCTTTGTCCTCGCGCGCACCACAGGGAAGACCGGCGTTCACATCCGAGAAGGAACGGGTCGTGGCGCGGGCTTCAAAATAGGTGGACAAGGCATCGCCAATGCCGGAGACGAGGAACCGCGTCGGAGCCTCGGCAATGACTGTGGTATCGATGAGAATGACGCTGGGGCTGGATTTGAAGTAGGCGTATTCGTCGAAAAAACCGTCTTCGGTATAGAGCACCGCCGAGTGGCTGGTGGGGCTGTCGGTAGCGGCGATAGTGGGAACGATGATCAACTTTTCGCCCTGAGCCACGAATTTGGAGGCGTCGACGGCCTGACCGCCCCCCAACGCCACGGTGCAGGCGCAGTTCTTTTCCTTCGCGACTTTTTGCAGCCGTTCGGTTTCTTCCTTGGTGCATTTTCCCTTGAAGCCGCTCTTCTCCATGGTGACGCCGAATGTCTCACAGGTCTTTTTCAACTTTTCCTCGACCCGTTCGAGATCCTCGTCCACTGCAACCATGAAGGCGGAATCGCCATACAACTTGATAAAATACCCGAGGTACAGGAGCTCGTCTTCCCCCTGTACGTATTTGGTGGGACTGATAAATGCCTTGCGCATCGGTGATCCTCCGCCCCTCACCGGTACGTACTACAATTTGCTGTCCACAAAGGGAGCCACGATCCCCGCCCTTATTTTTCATATGTAAATGAAGAGCTGTTCTTTATCGGGTCGATACAGAACAGCTCGTAAGTATTGATAGCGAGAATCAGCCTATACCACCGTTTCAGGTGCTCTCTTATTATTTACCTACCTCTTTGCCCCAAGCCACACGTGTCGCGGAGGAAATTGATGGTCTTGATGCATGCTTCAATTTCCGCTTCCCTGGCTGCTTCGATAGACATGCCGCCGACTTCGCACTCGTTCTCCAGGGTGATGCGCTTCATCCGGGGAGACTCGGTCCGGAATCGCTCGACAATGGCGGCGCAGTCAACGTCGCCGGTGCCGACCGGCACACCGATGGAGTGGGTGCCGTTGTGGTCGATACGGAGTTCATTGTCGCACAGGTGGCAGCAGTTGGCGTAGGGGAGCATCTTTTCGACAGCCGCCTCGATGCCTTCCAGAACACAGAGGGAATTGATGGTGTCGATGCATGCGCCGATAGACGGATGATTGAGATCCTTCACCATGTAGATCACTTCGTCGGCGTAGGTATCGCAATGGTTTTCAATTGATACGGTCAGGCCCAGCTCCTCCATCAGGGGAATGTTTTTCCTGAACTGTTCCAGCCGGTTGTCCAACTGCTCTTTTACCTTTGGATGCATGCAGGTGCCGTAAAGGGGATGCGGCCGCTCAATATCAAGGCTGAACTTGACGAGATCCGCGCCGATGGCTTGGGCTGTGCGATACGCGCCATCCACGGTGGCGTTGACACGCGGGTCGCAGGGTGCGTCGAAGGAGACATTCAGTTCAAGGTAGAGGCCGCGCTTCTTCGCCCCTTCCTTAATTTCGGCTAAATGCTCGGGCGTCATCGGCTCGAGATCGACGTTGGTGCAGTGTAGACCGTCCAAGCCCCACTCGACGGCGCGGTCCATGAGCCAGTCAATGTCCCTGACCTTCTCGAAGGCGTGGTCGCTCTGGAAGCCCCAGCTCTCGCCGAACCCGCTCAGGTGCAGGGTGTAGGTGTGCATTCCCAGGGGGAGGTGTTTTCTATCATTACCGTTCATTGTGTGTTCTTTCCTTGTTTACCTGGGCCTTGGCATGGCGACGCCATCTTCATGGACTGCGAGCGCTTTAGCCGCTTCGGCGGCCTCCTGCTCGGCTTTATAGCGCCTGGCATACGTACGAATTGTTTCCTTGTTCAAATCCATCCATACATCAGCGTTCTTGATGCCGAGCTTGTGCGGGTTGAAGTGAGGCTGCGCCACACCTGCCTTTATCTGGGCCATGTAGTCCTTGTAGACCAAAATGACCTTGGGGAAGAGGAAGATAAGCGCGATGCCGTTAACCCAGATCATCAGGCCCAGAGCGATTTCACTCACCGCCCAGGCGGTCGCGGCGGTGACATTGAACCAGACGAAGAACATGAGCGGCTGGGCGACGCGGAGAATCCAGATAAGTTTGTCTCGTTCTTTCTGAGACTTGTTCCGAGCCAGGTACGCCAGGCCGGATTCCCCTTCGTAGTAGTACGCCACCGTGGTGGAAAAAGCGAAGAACAAGAGCGAGAACGCGACGATGATGCCGCCAAAAGTCGGGAGCACGGTGTTGCACGCTTCCTGAACCCAAACGACGCCGACGGTTCCGGTCGCGGCCTGTTCAGCCATGACGGCCGAGCCTGCGCCGACGTGCATGACCGCACCGTCTCTCCCGAGGACATTGAAGCAATCGGTAATGAGGACCATGAAGCCGCTGCACAAACACACGGTGACGTCAATATACACGGTGAAGGCATTGATGAGGCCCTGTTCAGCCGGGTGCGGACTCTCGGCTGCCGCCGCTTGCGGAGGCGTTTCGCCCATGCCCGCACCACTCGAATTCACTGCGCGCTTGACGCCGTAGGATACGGCGCTTCCGAACAGACCGCCATAGACGGAGTCGGCGCTGAAGGCGCTGGAGACGACCATCTGGACAATACCGGCAATCTTGTCGTAATTCATCACCATAAGGACGACGGTCATGGTCAGATACAGGAACGTCATGACCGGGACGATGACGGAGGAGAATTTCGCGATACGGCGAACGCCGCCGGAAATAACCAGGAACAGAAGGAAGGAGACGACAATGCCAGTGTAAGCCGGGTTGATGCCCAGGCTATTCTGGAATGCCATACCGATGTTGTTGGCGCCTGCGCCGCTGACGAAGAGGGGAACCGCGACGAGAGCCAGCAGGGCGAAGACAACCGCCAGGGGCCGCCAGCCAAGGCCGCTTTCCATGTAGTTATAGGGGCCGCCACGGTACTGCCCATCCTGACGGACCTTGTAGAGCTGGCCGAGGCTGTTTTCGGCATAGGCGATGGCGGACGTGATGAGGGATGTCACCACCATCCAGAAAAGAGCGCCAGGACCGCCGTAAAGGATAGCCACACACACGCCGCCGATATTGCCGACCGCCACGCGGTACGCGGCGACGGCGCAGAAGGTCTGGAGCGGCGAGATCCCTTCGGCCGACCCGCTCGCACCGGAGAACAGCAGCTTAAACTGCAAACGCCAGTTCCGCAGCGTGCCAAAGCCCATGGCGACGCAGTAGGCAAGACTAACACCCAAGAGCAGCAGGATGACCGGCATGGCCCAAATGTAGCCATTGACTTCGTTGATAATGTTCGATAAATCCATGGCAATCCTTTCCTCATATCGTCGAATCGTATACGCAACGCCACCCGATTGGCCAACGTCTTACAAAACGCGCGCAAAACACCCCTGTGCCCGACGTGTAATTGCGTCGGAGCGGTCGGAAACGGTTTTGTGGTGGTAGCGGGTTATCGCTTCTCAGCACACGGTGGACACATGGTTCCGAAGGATTTCACGGGCCGCTTCCACGTGCGCCGGGTCTGGCGTCACAACGGCCTGGAGAAGGTATTCGCGTCCCAGTTTGCGGTAGGTGTCTATGCCAAGGCGGTGATACGGGAGTATCTGGGCGCTGTGCAAATTATCGAGTGTTGCCAAAAACGTTCCGGTACGGTGGAGCGTTTCGTTGTCGTCGTTGATGCCCGGAACCAGAGGCATGCGGACCACGAGTTTGATGCCTTTCGCCATGCCGTCCAGACGGCGCAAATTGTCCAGGACGATGGCATTGTCCATGCCGCAATAATACCTGTGCTTGTCCTCGTCGATGTGCTTAAGGTCGGCGTAGACCGCGTCGAGATACGGGATCACCTTTTCCACCTGCCTGAACGGGACAGCCAGGCCCGTTTCAATCGCGGTGTTGATGGCTTCGTATTGCGATTGCCGGAGAAGCGCGGCGGCAAAACCGGCCTGCGCCAACGGTTCGCCTCCCGACAGGGTCATGCCGCCGCCGGAATGGAAGAAGAAGATGCCGTCCTTCCGTACTTCGGTCATGACCTCTTCGACGCTCATAACCGTGCCGTAGGTCTGCGTACCCACGTGCTCAACCGCCGGCGACATGCTTTCCGGTGTCGAGCACCACTGGCACCGGAGCGGACATCCCTTCAGAAAGACAACGGTACGGAAGCCGTCGCCGTCGTGGATGGAACTGCGCTCGATGCGCAGCACCATCCCTTCGGATATTTCCGTTTCCGCATGCGGCACAGGCATCACCTTTTCGAGAAGTGCCGTCGCATCAGTTCCACGCGCCGATTTCGGTTCGACTGATGATTTCATCCTGCACCTCCTTGCCCAATTCCACGAAGAACGCGGTATAGCCAGCGACACGGATCAGGAGGTGCTTGTACTTTTCCGGATCTTCCTGGGCAGCGATGAGCGTGCCACGGTCAACCACGTTGAACTGGGCGTGATAGACGTCCAGGGTGCACATGCTCTTGACCAGGTTGATCATGTGGGCGATACCCTTTTCCCCGGACATGATGCTGGGTTCAATCTTCAGGTTCAGTTGCGTGCCTTGGGTAAAGCGGGCGTGCGGAATGCGGCTGACCGACTTCAGGAGCGCGGTCGGGCCATTGACGTCGGTGCCGCCGGTCGCGCCGATACCGTCGGCGAGAGGCGTCCAGGCCTGCCGTCCGGACGGGAGCGCGCCAACCCATGCGCCGATGGGGGTGTTGCCGGATACGGGCAGCATGCCCATCGTCATCTTGCCGAACTTGGTGTCGTACTTTTCGAACTGGTCGATAATGTAGGTGTAGGTCTCGCCCACGACCCAGTCGGCGCGGATGTCGTCATTGCCGTACTTCGGCGCATCCAGACACATCTGGCGTATATCGCCGTAGCCTTCAAAGTTGGCGGCGAGGGCAGCGCACAACTCTGCCATCGTCACCCTCTTTTCGTCATAAACGAGGTACTTGACGGCTGCGAGGGAATTGATGATGTCGGCTTGGCCGACGGTGATGACGCCACCGCCGCAGTTGTATTTCGCGCCGCCGGCGCTGTAGTCGATACCTTTTTCGATGCAGTCAGGGAACATCAGTGACAAGGCCGGGACCGGACGGTAGTTCATACTCAAGTAATCAAGGAGCTGGTTGCCGGAGACGACCACGTCGACAAAATAGCGCATGTGGGTTTTGACCGCGTCGAAGAAATCGTTGAAGGTCGCGAACGTCGTCGGATCGCCGGTGGAGACGGAGACGCGTTTCCCGGTCTTGCGGCTGATGCCGTCGTTCAGCGCCATTTCAACAACGCCGCCCATGTTGACGTCGGCCATATCGGTATACTGTTTCATCCTGCCGCCCAGGTTTGTCTCGACGCAGCCGCAGGGGGTCCAATCCCACGCTTCCGACAGCGGCACGCCCTTGTTCAGCAGCATGCGGATGCCGGCGTCGTCGTGGTAGATGGCGGGCATGGTCAAGCCCATGCGAATCGACTCGATTCCCTTACGCAGGAACGAATCCGGATTCTTGGAAATGTTGTAGCGGATGGACAGGTTCGGCTCTTTCAGCCGCACGTCCATCGTGGCCTGAATGACCTGATAGGACAGGTCGTTGACGGCGTCGTTGCCGAAGCGATCGATGCCGCCGGCGGTTACTTGGACGGTGATGCAATAACCGGCCGCGAACTGGGCGGTGACTTCGTCCTGGAACAGGCTCAGTTCAGCCACCTTGATCCACAGACAGTCCAGAAGCTCCTGCGCGTCTTCCTTGGTGATGACGCCCTTGTCGAGGTCAGCCTTATAGTAGGGGTAGAGATATTGGTCGATGCGGCCAAGGTTATAGGAGGAGGCGTTCTGCTCCATATAAATGGCGTATTCGTAGAAGAGAACGCTTTGCGTCGCTTCGTAGAACGACTGGGCCGGGAATTCAGGGACGCGGCGGCAAACAGCCGCGATCGTTTCGAGCTCGGCTTTGCGGACCGGGTCGGCGCATTCGCCCGCCATCTTTTCGGCCAGGTCGGCGTGACGATGGGCGAGATGGATGATGGCGTCGCAGGCGATGATTTCAGCCTTGAGGAAGAACATCTTTTCCAAGTCGCCGACGCGGGCGTCGTCCAGCTTGGCCAGGGCCGCTTCAGCCTCTTTGCGGATGCCGCCGATGCCGACGGCGAGGAGGCGGTCCCAACCCGGGGTTGTCTCCCCATAGCCACGGACGGCCTTGCGGTCGATGTAAATCATACCACAGTCGCGGAGCGTTTCCATGTCGTCGGGCGCGAGGGCGCGCCAGCGGTCGAGCAGGCTCTTGTTTTTCCAATATTCCGACACCTCTTCCTTGAAGATTTTCTTGCCGTCCTCGCTCAAGAAGAACGGGTCGAACGTGCGGGTGCTGATGGTGTCGAGTTCGCGGTCAAGGATGGAGCAGGAAGAGTCGGCGCAGAGAATACCGGCACGGGGCTTGAAGCCGGCGCCGCCGACCAGCAGTTCATGATCTTGAATATAGATGTTCTTTTTTTCGCACTGGTGCTTGTAGCCGGTTGCCTTCTGGATGATCCAAGGCTGGCCTTCTGTCGCCTTGAAACCTTCGGTCAAAAACTTGGCGTTATACACATCCATGTCGACACGGGTGTGGAGGTACTGCTGCCGGAGGGCGTTGATGCGTTCCATATAGTTCGCCATGGTGATGCTCCTTGAAGGAACCGTTCGCTTGGGTTGCTGCGAAAACAGTATTCCGCAATGCGGATGAGTGGAGTGTGGGGGGGCGCTGGGAGAAAGGGATCTCGTGGTCGAGATTTCGCTGGCGGATGTCACGCTGCCTGCATGACGCCTGCCGCTCAAGGTTGCCTGGTACATTGCTTGCGCTTTGGACCGCTTTGATGAACGACGTTTATGCAACCACCATGCCATAGTGCAAAAACTTTCACCGTTTCCATAAAACCCGCATTTTGTGCGCATCCCGGCACCCATTATGGCGGCGGGCCATGATGCTAAGGGTGTGGCGATCACTAAGATGTAGATCCCATAGAAGAGAAATGAAGACAGAAGAACCGTTGTGAGAAAAAAAAAGATGTGCGAGTATGTTCTCAGGCAGGATGCAAAATACCTTGCGGATGTTGTGGAGTAAAATGGAATGGTGGCACGTGAGCGCGGCAGTATATTTTCACTTAACTCCAGTGGAGGTCAGGGCGCAAAGCGGCCGGCAAGCGCATGCCCAATTTTTTGCCCCCAGGGATAGCAAAGGCGATTAAAAATTTGCATAGCGATTACGCTTCCGCCGGGCTCTACAAGCCCTCGTCGCCCTCGTAGATTATCTCGTGTTTTTTCAATCGATATTGCAGGTTCTGGCGGCTGACGCCCAGCGCCCGGGCGGTCCGGGAAACATTGCCGCCGCTCTCCCGCAATGCCCGGGTGAGGACACGCCGCTCCACGCTGTCGAGGATTTGCGGCAGAGTGGCGGGAGCCTCTTGCGTGTCTTCCACGATGGGCGCGTAGCCGTTCAGGCTGGCGATGATGTGTTCGGGTATATGGGCCGGCGCGATGAGCGAACTGTCCGGCGGAACTACGTTCATGGCATGTTCTATCGCGTGGTGGAGTTCGCGCACATTGCCGGGCCAGTCGTAGGCGAGGAATAGTTCCAGCGTGGTGGCGTCGATATCGCAGACGTTCTTCATCAACTTCTTCGCAAGGTGTTGGATAAAGTGGTTGGTCAGCAGGTAGATATCTTCTTTCCGTTCCCGTAGCGGCGGCAGGGTGATGTTCACCACTCCCAGACGATAGAAGAGGTCGCGCCTGAGGCGGTTTTCCTTAATCGCCTGATAGGGCGGAATGTTGATATTCGAGAGTACTCGCACATCCACGCTTATCTCGTTGCTGCCGCCCACCCGGCGCACTACCCCCTCCTGCAACACCCGCAGCAGCTTGGACTGGAGGTTGATGTTCATCGAATTGATCTCGTCCAGAAGCAAGGTACCGCCGTCGGCCTGCTCGAACAAGCCTTCACGCCGTTCCGCACCGGTGTACGCGCCTTTTTCCGTGCCGAACAGCATGGACTCCAGTAGGTTTTCCGGAATCGCCGCGCAATTGATCGCCAGGAAGGACCGGTCCGCCCGGCGGCTCGCGCCGTGGATACTCTGGCTGATCAGTTCCTTGCCCGTCCCTGTCTCACCATAGATCATGACGTTGGAGTCGGATTTCGCGACCTGGCGGCACTTTTCCACAACCTTGTTCATGGCCGGGCTGATGCGGATGATGTCTTTAAAGCGGTATTTCACCTTCAGAGCCGGAGCCGTTTTCTGTTTGGACGGAGACGAGGCGCGATCGAGGATCTCACTCTGCAAATCGAGGATGCGCTTGTTCAATTCATCGATCTGCGACCAGTCCTCCATCACAGAGAAGCCGCCCAGGGTCTGGCCGCCTTCGATGATGGGGTAGGTGTTGGCGACGATGTCCACATCCTTGCCGTACAGAGTACGGTAGCGCTGGCGCAGATCGAGGACGGGTTGTTTTTCCTCAATAACCTTTGGAACAGCGAGGTAACTGTTGTCCTGCATATGGTAGACAGTGCCGATAGGCATGCCGATGACTTTTTTGATCGGCACCGAATCCATGTCGACAGCGGCTTCGTTCAGGAGCAGAATGCGGCTGTATTCGTCGCAGAGGATGACCGATTCCTTCAGTTTGTTCACCACCTTAAGAAGCATCTCGTAAAGGATGTCCTTGGTGGCCTCGCGGAAGACAATCATTCGACAACCGGGCGGCAGCGAGTCGGGTTCGGGAGCCGGGCATTGCTTGATATACCGGCCAATTCCCGCATTGGCATAGACTGTGCCGCTGTCGTCCATGGGAAAAAAACGGACAACCAGATCCATAGGCTTGTTGTTTAGGTCGCCTTCGCCCTGGAGCAGCCGTTCCGCCGTCTGGTTGAATTCGATAATACTTTTATCCGCCGCAATAAGAATGGCGCCCAACTGGCATTCGTTGAGATAGGCCATTTCGTCCCGGTAGTCCATCGACATCCCCTTCACGCCAAGCGGCAGGCTGGGTCGTGCAAATTCTTTTGTTTTGATGGGATATAAGCAAAATTTCTTGCGAAATAAAAGCGCGTTCAGAGCCATCTTTGTGGTGGGCGGTCTGGCTTCTTTTGTAAGGATACTCTCTACTTGACCGATGGTCAACGAAATTTTCCACCATGCCATCCATTCCCAGCTTTAGTCCGTGCGAGCATAGTAGGTATATTCTATACCACGTAAGAGGTTAACCGCATCAGGCACCGTAGATCGCAAGATTTTTTGCATACAATCTCTCGATCATATGGGTGTTAGACATAATGACCCCTACTTCGCTTTACCCACCATATCATCCAACCGGATTCGGTTCTTATTACTCAATGCACAAGGTATGGTTATGGCCTATCCGACATTATTCAGAGGGACTTATTCGAATTCGATCCGCCTTTGGCAAATCTGTTGCATTATTTATTCACGACGATGAAAATGCCGGAGGTGGCCACGCGGACGACAGTCGTCTTCTTAAGGCCCAAATATTGCATCAGACAAATAACGAATAAGACGCCGACTTTCATGAAAAAATCCGCATTCAAGTCTTTGGATATGACGCAGGGCGCAATCCTGCCTACAGTTGTTTCGTTTGCCATACCGTTGTTGATCGGCAGTCTTTTTCAAACGCTGTACAACACCGTGGACACCCTCATCATCGGGAACTTCGTCGGCACCGAGGCTTTGGCCGCTGTCGGCGCGTGCAATTCGCCCATGCTTATTCTGCTCTCGGTGATGTTGGGGCTGAGTGGCGGCGTGTCGGTGCTGGTGTCGCAGGTGTTCGGCAGCGGCGATGCGCGCAAGGTCGAACGGGTCATCGCCACCGCTAACGGTTTCTTCTTATTAAGCGTCGTCCCGATTACTGTCTGCGCGGTACTGCTTATCGAACCGCTGCTGTCAATTATCAATATTCAGGACGTCGCCCGGGGCCATGCGGTCATGTATCTGTCGGTTGTGTTCGGCGGCCTCGTCGGGGCATATGGGTATAACCTGAACTCCGGCATCCTGCGCGGCCTGGGCGACAGCCGCTCCCCGCTCCTGTTCCTGCTGGTCGCATTTATCGTCAATGTGGTCCTGGACCTGTTTTTCGTGCTGGTCATGGGCTGGGGCGTCTTCGGTGTATCGATAGCCACCGTCTCTGCCCAAGTGGTGTCCTGGCTCTACAGCCTCCACCACATCAAGCGCCATTACAGCCACTTGAACTACCGCGTGTTTACACTTCGCGTCGACGGCGAGCTGATCAAGCGTATGATTTCCCTGAGTCTCCCGATGGTGGTCAACCATGCGGTGTTCTCGGTTGGGTTTCTTTTCTATTACCGCTTCGTCATCGGCCTTGGTTCAGCCTACATGGCGGGCTATTCCATCGCCGGCAAACTGGAGAACATGACCTGGCTCCCCATATCCAGCCTCGGCATGGCGGCCGTGACCTTTGCCGGGCAGAACGCCGGCGCCGGTAAGGTGGACGCCCTGTCGAAAGGCGCGCGGCTCTTCACCAAGACGGCGGTCCTCTTCAATCTCACCACCGCCGCCGTCACCCTGTTATTCGGCCGCTGGCTCCTTGGCCTGTTCAGCCCCGACCAGGCGGTTGTTGACGCCGGCTATCGGTACCTGACCTTCCTGATGCCGTTCTACTGGGTGTACGCCATTATCCATATGCTGACCAGCTTCATGAACGGGGTCGGCGACGTACGGGTTCCAACCTGGATTACCATGATCATGTTTTGGGTCGTGCGGGTTCCGTTGGCGTGGTATATCTCTTCCAACTACCCCGGCAGTTATCTGCACCTCGCCTATCCGGCGAGCTGGATTATTGGCTGCACACTGACCGTCGCTTACTTTATGACCGGCCGCTGGAAACGACAAGTCACCGCTATCGCCGTTACCGGGAGCGATCAAAAGTCCATTTCGCACCGAGCGGCATAATTTTATTACCTATTCGCGGACGCGATTGTTCCGGTGGACATTACGGCAAAAAAGGCTATAACAGCGTTCCATAGACTGGAGGACCAATGCACGACGAAAGCCTGCTCTACCAGTTCAAGGATGGAATAGGCGTCATCACCATCAATCGCCTCAAGGTGATGAACGCGATCGACTACAAGTCAATCACCATGTTGTCGTCGCTTCTCGATGAAATCACCGACACCAACATCCGCTGCCTAATCATCACCGGCGCTGGCGAAAAGTCCTTTGTCGCCGGTGCCGATATCAAAGAAATGAAAGACATGAACCGGTCGCAGGGCGAGAACCTCTCCCGCGCCGGTAATGGCGTTATGCGGAAAATCGAACTGTTCCAGGTTCCGGTCATCGCGGCGATAAACGGCTATGCCCTTGGCGGCGGTTTGGAACTTGCCCTCGCCTGCGACATCCGTATCGCCTCGCAGAACGCGTCCTTCGCCATGCCAGAATCCACCTTCGGCATTATTCCGGGCTATGGCGGCATCCAGCGGCTGTCGCGGATAATCGGCCAGGGCCGGGCGCGCGAAATGATTTTCACCACCCGCCGCTTCGGCGCGGAAGAAGCGCTTCCCTGGGGGCTGGTCAACGCCGTCTATCCCTTGGCCGAACTCATGCCAAGCGCGATGGACCTGGCGGGGCGCATCGCCTCCAACGCGCCTATCGCCATCATGTCGGCCAAGAAGATTATGAACGAAAGCGTCGGCCTTGAATTGTCGGCGGCGGATCAACTGGAACGCGAAGCCTTCGGCAACTGCTTCGGCACCTGGGATCAGCGCGAGGCAATGCAGGCGTTTGTCGAAAAACGGAAGCACGGAGCATTCAGGGGATAATTATGCAGATTGGTATAGTGGGTGCCGGAGCCATGGGGTCGGGGATTGCCCTGGCGTTCGCCCAATCCGAAAAGCACACGGTGGTCCTGACTGACGCGCGGGCCGACCTTGCCGCCTCCGGCAAGTCGCGCATCGCGTCCAAGCTGGCCAAGCTGGTCGAAAAGGGCAAGCTGGACGGGGACGCGCCGGCTCGCTTCCTTGACCGTATCCAGGCGGGGGAAAAGAATCTCCTCGCCAAGTGCGACGTGGTCGTCGAGGCGATTGTCGAGCGCCTGGACGCGAAGCAGAACTTGTTCAAGGAACTACAGACCATCTGCCGCGCCGACGCCGTCTTCGCCTCCAATACCTCGTCCCTGTCGGTGACGGCGATTGCCAAGGGGCTGGACCGTCCAGTGGTCGGGGTGCATTTCTTTAATCCGGCCGACGTCATGGCGTTGGTTGAAATCGTCGTCGGGGCGGGCGTCGGACGCGACCTGGTGGACCGCATCCGCGAGTTGGTTGAGTCCATCGGCAAGACGCCGGTGGAGGTGGTCGACTCACCCGGCTTTATCGTCAACCGCATCCTTATTCCGATGATCAACGAAGGTGTGGCTATCTTCGCCGAAGGGGTGGCCTCGGCCGAGGACATCGACACCGCTATGAAGTTGGGCGCGAATCACCCGATGGGCCCGCTCGCCCTCGGCGATCTCATCGGCCTCGACGTCTGTTTGTCGATTATGGAAGTCCTGCATACGCAATTGAACGACGACAAATATCTGCCCCACCCCCACCTCCGCGCCATGGTTGAGGAAGGCAAGCTTGGGCGGAAGACTGGACAAGGCTTTTTCACCTACGCCAAATAACGATGACTCGGCAACCGAGTAGCCCTGAAGAACAGCCAGATAAGCCGCGTTGGCGGCGTCATTGCCGCTGCCGGCGGCTCCACCGCCAAACCGACGTTGCGGATAGGGTCGGTGTCGAGCGTCCGGTTGTCCTCCGGAAACGCGGCGGCGCGTCCGGCAGCGGCAGCGACCTCACCCCTGAAGGTTTCGCTTTCCTGAAAGCCTGGTAAAAGTACGAGGAGGAGGTCCAGTCGTTTTCCATCGCCCACTTCGGTAAAAGTAAAACCCACCTTATCCGCTAACCCCATGTTCCGCTCGAAAAGTATTTGGTCCCACCCTTTCGCTTCTCCTACCATAGTGCTATGCGGGAAATTTATCTCAACTATGCTTCCACCTCTCCAGTCACCGCCCCTGCGGTTGTGGCGGCGGTTACGTCGTACCTGAATAGTGGCCACCGATCGCCGGGTCGCAACTTCGAAGGGTTGGAGGATTCAGGAATTGCGCTGGACGCGCGGCTGGCGCTGGGCGACTTGTTCGGGGTGAAAAAACCGAACCGGATCATTTTCACCTCCGGCGTGACAGCGTCACTTAATATCCTCATCAACGGCGTTGCCCGCTCGGGCGATCATGTCATTTCGACGTCGGTGGAACACAACGCTGTCGCGCGGCCGCTTGCCCTTTTGGAAAAGAAGGGCGTCGTCGAGGTGACCTGGATGCGTTGCGAACCGGACGGTTCCCTCGACCCAAGTCGGGTCCGCGAATCGCTGCGGCCGAACAGCCGGCTGCTGGTGATGACGCATGCCTCCAATGTACTCGGCACTATCCTCCCGTATCGGGATTCCTTCGCCGAGGCGAAGTCGTTTCACGATTTCGTTCTTTATGATGATTGGCGCGCTGGCATTTCTTGGCTGCCCGCTCCGGATGGTTTTGCGGCTTGCCGGCAGCGACTTGAATGCGCTGGTCGGTTTGGCTGGATTCGCCGTCGGTATCGTGCCGGGGGCGCTGTTCCTGAAAAAGGGCTTCTCGCTTGGCCGGGCGCAAACCCAACCCACGGCGAGCGGGTTTATCATGCCTGCCGTGGCGGCATTGCTGTTGGTGTTTGTTATCGTCGCGCCGTCGTTCATCAAATTCAGCGAAACCGGCCCAGACTCAATGCGCGCCCCCCTCGCTCTCGCGCTCGGCGTCGGGTTGGTGGTGGGTATTCTGGCGCAACGGAGCCGCATGTGCATGGCCGGCGGTATCCGGGATATTTTCCTTATCCGGAATGGCAGCCTGTTTCTGGGCTATGCCACCGTGTTCGTGGTGGTGTTGGTTTTGAACCTGGTCCTTGGGAAATTCTCGCTCGGATTCGCGAACCAGCCCATCGCCCATACCGATTCGCTGTGGAATTTCCTTGGCATGGCCCTGGTGGGCTTCGGCTCAATCCTGGTCGGCGGCTGCCCGCTTCGGCCCGAACCCACCTGATACCGCACTATTTCAACCGCTGTTTCACGTCGAAAAACCCGCTCCAGGGATCGCGCCGCCGCAACCGGGCGATTGCGTCGTCCATGAGGACGCCCGCCGGGGCGACGGTGTGGAGTTCCTTCCAGGTGATAGGCATGGAGACCGGCATGTTTTCCCGGGCGCGGACCGAATAGGGCGCGACCGAGGTCGCCCCCCTGCCGTTCCGCATCCAGTCGATAAAGATGCGGTTCTTGCGCTGATTTTTCCTGACATTGCTGGTGTAGCGCTTGGGCCATTTCGCCTCCATCGTTTTGGCGATGTTCTGGGCGAAATCGTGAAACCGGTCCCAACTCGCGGCCGGGCGGAAGGGAATAACGACGTGGTAGCCTTTGCCGCCGCTTGTCTTCAGGAAGGTGGTGATGGACAACTCGTCGAGGATTTCCTTGAGATCGAGGACGCCTTCGCGGATCTGTTCGACATCCATGCCAACATCGGGGTCGAGATCAAAAACCATCATGTCGGGTTTTTCCAGCGTGTCGGCGCTGCTGCCCCAGGTGTGGAATTCGAGCGTGTTCATTTGCACTTCTGACAAAATGCCCGCGACATCCTCGATATAGTAATAATCCTCTGTTTCGCCATCCGAATTCTCGATAGGAAGGATGACGACGCCCCGGGTGTCGTTGGCGGGATGCTTTTTGTAAAAACAGGGACGGTCGATACCGCCGGGACAGCGAACAGCGCTGATGACCCGGTTGGCGAGATAGGGGAGCATACGGTCGGCGACCTTTTTGTAGTACGCGGCGAGATCGCCCTTGGTGGTGCCGGAGGCTTTGTCCAATACCTTTTCCGGATGGGTCAACCGGACGTCGACCGAGGACGAGGACGATTTCGTCGTTTTCGCCGCCCGCTTCGGGGCGGGTTTGTCGTCGGCGATTTCCTCCATGGTGCGGCCGGTGGTGACGCTGGTGTCGTACTCGGCGATGTCGCGGCTGTTTTCGTAGTCGTCGCGCTCCTTGATGAGGAGCCAGTTGTTATCCTTTTCACCGTCGCGGGGCTTGATATGGATAAGCGCCCATTTACCCTTGAGCCGTTTGCCGTCGAGGGAAAATTTTAAATTTCCCTCCTCCAGGCCTTGATTCACATCGACGAGCGGGGTCCAGGTGCCAATGTCCCAAATCATGACCGAGCCGCCGCCATACTCGCCCTTCGGGATGGTGCCTTCGAAGGACTGGTAATCGAGCGGGTGATCTTCGACCATAACGGCGAGACGCTTGTCGTGGCGGTTGTAGGACGGCCCTTTGGGGACGGCCCAGCTTTTCAGGACGCCGTCCCATTCGAGACGGAAATCGAAATGGTCGCGGCTGGCGATATGGTGCTGGACGACGAAGGACAGGGTCTGTGGTTTTTTGCGGCCGCGCTTTTTTGGGGCCGCGCCGCGAGGCTCCCCGGTCTTGTCGAAATCGCGTTTGCGGTTGTACTTGGTCAACACGGTGGCCATGGGCTGCCCTTTCGCTGCCGGTAATTACCGCCTCATGCATTACTGTCGCGCAATGGCTAGGCGCAATCGATTCAGTTGTCAAAGAGCTTGGGGCGGGTCGGGCCGGAACACGTACCGGAGTGACCCACAAGAGGGACGACGGCCACCGTTTCGGGTTCACGTCTGCCCGGACGTCCTTCCCCGAAGGCTGGTATTGTGAGGGGCGGGCCGGTCGTCGTGGCGGCGAGTGTTGGTATGAGGAAACGACGCCGTCGCCGCGGCGGCGGGGTAGGAAGCGGCTTTCGCGTCCAGGTCCAGCCCCGGACCTGACAGGGGCGTACGCGGCGGGGACGCGGGATGCGACGCCGGGGCCAGGTTGCTATAAGATCCTCCAGTTCACGCAGCGCCCGGCGGAGATAGGCCATGATGCGGTCCCAATTTTTCTGGCTGACAACGCCTACGGGCCTGTCTGTCCAGATATCGGCTATGAAGAACCAGCGCTCGTGACGACGCGGCACATCGCAGGCGTCGTAGGCGAGGCCGTGGGCGAGGGACTGGATCATGCCTAACGTCGGAAATGGGCGTGGATAGTGTTTTTGGCGTTTGAACCACATGTGATTCCCCTTTCATAATGATATGGTAGGGGTGTTCACGCACTGGTGTGAGGAAAATGGGTTCTTTTGAGCTTCGACCGAGTTCGGTGCATTCACTGGCTTTGGCGTGGACCCCGGCCGAACCGCCCGATTGCGCGCTGGTGGAGGCCCGCACGCCGGGGTGACGATGGGTGTGGGTGCAGGCGTTAAGGGCGGTACCATAGCGACGATGGGTTGTCGGGTATGTACCACCGTTCCTTTTTTGATCGGCCCGCTGGGTCCCCGCGTTCGCGGGGATGACGGCGTTTTAGTAGCGAGTGGGGGAAGGTGCGGTGATGGGGTTGGCTATAGTGCGATCGGTTTCCAAAAAAAACGGACGCCCGGGCGGGCGTCCGTTGGATTAGTGAAGCAGTGCTTGCCTTAATCGCGGCGGCGGCCGCCGAGAAGGCCGAGGCGGTAGGCCCAGTAGAGGAGCGTCATCAGTGAGGTGATGGCGGCGGCGATATAGGTGAAGGCGGCGGCGGTGAGGACCGTCTGCACGCCGCGCGTCTCGGCACCCTCGGCAACGACGCCGTTTTCGACCAGGGCGGCGGTGGACCGGCGGGATGCGTTGATCTCAACCGGCAGAGTGATGAGCTGGAACAGGAAGGTGACGCCGAACAGGATAAGCCCGATCTTCGCCATCCCCAAGGATTGCAACATCAAACCGATGATGATAAGCGGAATCGAAAACTTGGACGCCAGCATGGTCGGCCCGACCAGCATGCTGCGGAGAGCCAAAGGCGCATAGCCCCGGGCATGCTGCAGCGCGTGGCCTGCCTCGTGACAGGCGACGCCGACAGAGGCAATGCTCCGGCCGGAGTAGACCTCGGGCGACAGATTGATGACTTTGGTGCGCGGATCGTAGTGGTCGGACAACATGCCGCCCTTGAAAAGCTGCACCTTGACGTCGTTGACGCCTTCGTCGCGGAGCATCTCCTCGGCCGCTTCGGCACCGGTAAGGTTGCGGGAATTGCCCATTTTGCTGTACTTGGCGAATGACGATTTAATCCACACCTGCGCAATTATCGACAAGGCCATGGTGATGCCGAACACCGCCAAATAAAGCGGATCCAGTCCATACATGAAAGGCATTGAATAGCCCATATTTGTTTTCTCCCCTGATAACCGTTTTATATGTAAATATACACGCCATTAATTATATATGGCGCCACGGAGGGCGCCAGTGGGAACCGTCCTTCTATAGATGTCGTAATGCACGCCTTCTCCCGCGCTGACCGCGTTTAGATGATGGTGGCGGCGGGAAGTTTAATGCGGCCGGAATCGGTCAGCTTCATGAAATTGGCAAACCCGGCCATCCGCAATGCCGCCAACACCTGGCCCTGGGCAACGATGGAAATGGACTTGCCGTGGGCCTGGGCCATGAAGAACGACGCAGCCATCAGGCCGATGTAGGTGGAGGTGATGTGGTGGATACGGGAAAGGTCGATCACCAGTTTGGTCTGGGGACTGGAGACAAGCTCGCTGCAGGCGCGGTCGAAAGACACGTCGTAATCGAAGTCCATTTCCTTCCAGATCTTCAAAACGCCATCTTTCAACTCGTAATCGGGACGCATGGGATCCCCTTTACAAGCAAAAGCCGAAGCGAAGGCACACCGTTTTCGCCGGCGTACCCCCATTATATATTGTAAACCGGCCGACGACGATTTGCCGGAAAATTCCGGAATTCGCGAGGTGCATGAGGGTATGGAAAACGAGCCGTCGGCTTAGCGGAATACATCCGGGAGATACTTGCCGGTGGTGTCGGTGATGCGGTCCTGATCGCGGTCCAGCGGCGAATAGCTGAACGGCTGACGCTTGCCGCCCGGCTGGGGATACGGTTCCTTCGACGTCATGCCGCCGGAAACGAAATTGAGGTGGACGTAACAGGTGCCGTCGGTGCTGCAAAACAGGGAGGTGTAGACCCACATCTTCCCGGCTTTCCAGTAATTCTCCTCGACATAGAAGAGGACCGGCATGACGTCCAGGAGGCTCCTGCCCGCCATGATGGCTTCCATGGTGCCGGGCGGGGGCTTTTCGCCGCTCAGACGGAGCGCCGACATCTTGGCCCGCGCCTCCTTGAGGCCGGGGTCGGCGTTGATGACCTTGTCGGCATCCGCCACCTTGCCCGAATTATCCACATAGAACGGTTTGCGGTAGAGTTTGGTCAGTGAGCCGACCATCGCGTGGTACAGGTCCATCGCCCCGGCCATATCCTCGACCGGGATGACCGTGTACCAGGAGAGGTTGTACAATTTGCCCTGGTCGTTTAATAGGTAATTGACGGTGGCGTTGTAGCGGCCCAGCGTGGCCGGCGCGATAAGTATTTTGTCATCGCTGTACAGCGTCTGGACAGTGGACGCAATGGCGTCTCTGGACTGGCCCCATTTGGTGTTTTTCGCCCGGTCGGCGAAGGCGGTGAATTCGTCGCCGCAGCGTGCCGCACCGGATACGACACACAATACCACCACCATAAGGAAAAGGCTTTTCCTCATCATTACCCCTCCATTCTACTACACGCATCGGGATAGAAGCGGATGCCGCGTTATACCTTCCACTTTTGCAACTCCTCGAGTTCCTCCGGCGTTTCGATGGGAATGTTGACCTTCCATACGGCGTCGGGAGAATCGGGCTGTTTACTTTCAGTGTAGGCGAACATGGGGCTGGCGACCATCTTGTAGCCGGAATCGGGCAGCCATTCGGTGATGATGGCGCGGCAGGCTTTGTTGATGCCGGCGAGACCAACCGCCTCGGCCTCGGCATAACGGCCTTCGGGAATGACCCAGCCGACCATGCCGACGGGGATGTCTTCTAGAGAGGCGACGACGCCTGCCACATATTCGTAGCGGCCGTCGGTTTCGTCGCTCGGGAGGGTATTGAAAACGCCGTAATAGCACCGGTCGGCGCCACGTATCTCGTTATGGCGGGGCAGGAATTGATCCTTCCACAGCGTGCCTGTCGTCAGCGTACCCATCTCCATGACGGTGCGGATACCAACCACGATGAATTCATCCCTGTCGATTATTTCCGGCGACATAGCGTCCCTCTCCGTCTAGAGCGCTTTAAGCAGGAAACGTAAACGGTTAATCCATAACCGTACCCTACTTGAAACGCTTTAATCCAAGAACCACGCGTTTATGGTACAGGTTTAACCCCTCGCGCTCAATAGAATTCCACGCAAAGTGACAAACCTGCCCGGCGGGCAGACCATTATCCTGGTTTATACGAACAAGGCCGCGCCGATTGCCCCGGTGAACTGGGCGTGTTCAGCCAGGCGCGGTTCGAGTCCGCTCGCCGCCCCCACCGCCGACCGGAGGGTGGTGTTCCGGGCCACGCCGCCGGTGAAATATAACGGTCCCCGTGCCGAAACTTGCTTCAGAAGCAAGACCACCCGCTTGGCTATGGCGCGATGAACCGCCCGCAATGCCTCGCGCGGCGGCACGCCCCGGGCATTAAGGCCAATTAATTCAGACTCGGCAAAGACGACACAGGTGGAACTGATCTCGAACGCCTCCGCCTCCGCGCCTGAATTCGGGTCGTCGCCGCAGAAGGACGAGAGTTCGGCTATACCGATTTTATACCTTCTCGCCGCCACTTCAAGAAACGATCCGGTCCCGGCGGCGCAGCGGTCGTTCATGGCGAAGTCCTCGACGCCGCCGTCGGGTCCAAGGCGGATCGCCTTGGCGTCCTGGCCGCCGATGTCGAGAATCGAGGCGCAATCCGGATGCAGCAGCCGCACCCCGCGCGCATGGCAGGTGATTTCGGTCACCTTCTTACCCGCCAGTCCCGCGAGGGCGCGGCCATAGCCGGTGGCGACGACGCCAGCCTCGCCGAAGCCGTGTTTCTGCCGGAACGCGCCGACCAATCGCTCCGCCATCTGGTTGGGCGGATCGCCGGACGTGTCCAAAAGCAAATCGACCACCTCGTCGTCGTTCCCTAATAATGCCGCCTTGGCCGCTGTCGAGCCAAGATCCAAACCAATGCGATACGTGTGCACCGTTGCCTATGCCTCCAAATCCTGCAGCCGTTCCACAGCCGCCTTCTGGCCATGGCCCGCCGCCTCGCGGTACCAGTGCAGCGCCTCGTCCATGTCGATGGGGACGCCGTCGCCGGTCTCGAGCCGCTTGGCCAGTTCGTACATCGCGTCCTCGTCGCCGCGCTCGGCCGACTTGCGGTACCACGCCGCCGCCGCAGCCTTGTCGACCGATGTGCCGTAGCCGTTGGCGTTGCACATGCCAAGGTGGTACATGGCCTGGGGACAGCCGTTGTTCGCCGCCTTGGTGAACCAGGCGAAGGCGATGTCGTAATCCTTGGCCACCCCGCCCACGCCGTAGAGATGGGTGTGGGCGACCGAATGCATGGCGTCGAGGCGGCCGGTCTTGTCCGCCACCTGCTTGAACAGCTCTATGGCCGCTTTGCCGTCGCCCGCGTCCAGCAGTGCGTTGGCCCGGTCGAATTCGTCCAGGGGTAAATTCTCCCGTTGCCGGCGCGTCTCGTAGGCGCGGGAACACAGGTAGACTGTCCGGAGCCGGGACAGATCCGCCCCCGACGGCGCGCGGTTGATGAGATCGCCGAAGATGTGATCCGCTTCGGTTTTGCCGCCCTTGTCCATGTCTTTGGCGAGGGAAGCCATCTGCGTTGAATCGGGGTTCGTGATGATGCTCCTGATATAACTCAGGAACTCCTCGGACGGGCGGTGATTGTTCGCCTTGGCGATGGAGGCGTTTTCCGCCAGTAGGCCTTGCATGAATTCCAGGCCGCCGGCACGGTTGATGTCGCCGATGGTGGCGCGCATCAGGCTGGTGGAACCGGCGACGGTGGCGATGAGGACGTGTTTATCCCACAAATCCTGCATGATATCCTGGCGGAGGCGCGCCTCGAAGCCGGCCCCGGAAAGAATCGTGTCGACCATTTCGATGCGGGGCGATGTGCCGCCCGCGATCTCGCCATAATCAAGCGCCGCCAGCGGCGCCTGGTGGAGGATGCGGCCGTCGGCGCCGAGGGTGGCGAAAATCATCCCGCGCCCGCCAAGGATGTGGTCCTTGCCGAAGCGTTCAATCAACACGTCCATGTGGCGGAGGCCGTTCAGGACCGGCAGGATGAGTGTGGCCGGTCCGACGGCGGGCGCGAAGTCGGCAATGCACGAATCGAGATCGTATGCCTTGCAGGTCACGATGACGAGGTCGTAGTGGTCCGCAATTTCGTCGGCCGTGACCAACTGCGGGTCTTTGATATGCAGATCGCCGGCCGGACTTTCGACAACCAATCCGCCCGTCGCCTCAATCTGACTCCGCCGCCGTGGCCGCACCAAAAAGGTGACGTCACGCCCCGCCGCCGCCAGACGCGCGCCGAAATAACCGCCGAGCGCACCCGCGCCAATCATGAGAATCTTCATAGCATCTCCTTATGGGTTCGTGCCTCACTAGTTATAAGGTTTGGCCGAATTAAGGCCACTTTCTTTTTGTCCGGCGCTGTCCCGGCGCGGGCGCGGACATCGCATCGAGTCAATAACCACGGGCTTTTTTGACGTTGAGGTGAGAGACGGTCAAAGCGCCGAAGGCTGTAAAGTCAGGGACGGCGGGATGTTTCGCGCGCGTGCGCCGAAACGGAGCTTCACGAAAATTTACGTCAAGAGCATAATTTTTTTTTGACCCGAAGGGCGATATACAATACGCTTCCATCGAGTGGGCACTTTTTTGAGGAGATTAACCATGGCAAAAGCCACCACTAGCAGGGCCAAGACGGGCACGGCCAAAACCGCCGCCAAGAAACCGGGACGCAAGCCGGCCGCCAAGGCCACCACGGCCAAGAAGCCGGCCGCGAAGAAACCCGCCGCCAAGTCGACAGCAGCGAAGCAGACCGCGGCGAAAACACCGGTTGAAAAGAAGAAAGCTGTTAACAAGAAGACCGCGAAGAAAACACCGGTCAAGAAGGCGACAGCAGGTCGCAAGCCTGCCGCCAAGACGGCAGCGGCGAAAAAGCCCGCCGCCAAAAAGCCGGTCGCGAAAAAGCCCGCCGCGAAGACCACGGCGAAAAAGACGGCGACACGGAAGCCCGCCGCCAAAAAGCCGGTCGCGAAGAAGCCGGCCGCGCCGCCCCCCACGGCCCCCAAGACCGCGGCGACAAAGCCTGCCGCGAA
>JAJPXZ010000202.1 GCA_021205245.1 Planctomycetaceae bacterium | reverse complement strand
ATGTTGTCGTATAGAGAAAGGAGGGCAGACAAATGAGTCACCCCCAAACCACCACAGCAATCGAACAACCCAATCGGCCCTCCGAAAACGAGCTAAGCGAAAAGGCATGGGAGTTGGCCAAAGCCGACAATCCAAACATCGACCAGGGCCAGAGGCATCTCTTCTTCTACCCGCCCACAGCCACCCCGCCTCCGGGCGAAGCGGGCAAATACTGGCGCGAGACCATCCGAGGCCACTGGATCAAATTGGCCTACACGATACTCACAACACCCGAAGAAGAGGACGAAGACCAGCCGGAAGAGACAGACCTTTATCAAATCTCCAATCCCACCCCATACGAGGTGGGAAAACTGGCGTGGGAACTTGCCAGCGAGCATATCCCGTCCATCCCATCCCATTACCGGTATATTTTCCTGCCCAGACGGCCAATCCCGCCAAAGTTCGCATTGACGGACCCCTGGCAGATACAGATCACCGGTTTCTTTAGCCGGGTCGCCCGGAACATGATTATGTTTCCGGAACGCGTCCAGGGGCTTGCGTCAAAACAGCACGTAAAACCCCTGGAACAAAAGCGTCACGACCGTTTCTTCCCGGTCCGCACCCCGACAATGCGGGAGGTGCGCGAAAAGGCGCTGGCGATGGCGTTGGAGGACAGCCCCTATATGACCAACGAAGCCAGGGAGCTGTTCTTTTACCCGGAGTGGGTCGCCCCCCCACCGGGCGATAGGGGTGTCTATTGGCGCGGCATTGTTCAAGACCACTGGTTTGTCGTTGCCCGGAACGAGTTGCAGCGCAAGTACAACGCGCTTCCGCGCGTCCGCATGTCGCGCCGTAAATACAAGGACCGTCGCGGACCGAACCGTTACCGGTTCTGGACCCGCAAGCCGTTGACAAACGGCCCGCCGCAACCACGACGGCGTATCAGTATATTTCCGCAAATATCCATCCACCCGGCCGCCCCGCCGGATCTACTGCCGACCCGGCCGGGTGCGCCGCCGGGTCGGCCGTGGGAGGAGGGTACTCCCGCATGTACCCGGCTCCCGGAGGAAGACAGGGCTTCGTCCCCTTGCCCTCCGGGATGGCCGGGCGGATTGAATTCCGCAGAAGTCATGATCATTGACAATCGAATCGAAATAAGGCAGGCCGGTGGCCCTTTCGCCAGGGCGGCGTCTTCACTGGTTGACACGAATCGACCGCGAATCGCGATGCGATTGGACGAAAGTGTTGCAATCGCCGCCACAAAGCTTTAGAATCCCGCAATATTCGTCGATACGTATATACACATATACAGTGAACGTCATCTATTACCCTTGGAGAACAGAACACCATGAAATACGACATCGCCGACATCAAGCGCGCGCCCGAAGGCGTCAAACGCATTGAATGGGCCGACCGCGACATGCCCACCCTCGCCCAGGTCCGTGACCGCTTTACCAAACAGCGCCCGCTTAAAGGCTTGAAAATGTCGGCCTGTCTGCACGTCACCGCCGAGACGGCCAACCTCGTCCGCACCCTGAAGGCCGGCGGGGCCGACGTTGTCCTCTGCGCGTCGAACCCCCTCTCCACCCAGGACGACGTCGCCGCCGCCCTCGTGAAGAACTACGGCATCAACGTATTCGCGCGTCACGGCATCGACAACAAGGGCTACTACAAGCACCTCACCGGCGCGCTCGAGCACAAGCCGAACATCACCATGGACGACGGCGCCGACCTCGTCTCCGCCATCATAACGAAGCACAAGGAACTCCAGAGCCGGGTCATCGGCTCGATGGAAGAGACCACCACCGGCGTCATTCGTCTGCGCGCGATGGAACGGGACGGCGTCCTGCCCTTCCCCGTCATCGCCGTCAACGACGCCGACACCAAGCACCTCTTCGACAACCGCTACGGCACCGGCCAGTCGACCCTCGACGGCATTATCCGCGCCACCAACAAGCTGATCGCCGGCCAGACCTTCGTCGTCGCCGGGTACGGCTGGTGCGGCCGGGGCCTCGCGTCCCGCGTTCGCGGCCACGGCGCGCACGTCATCGTCACCGAAGTCGACGAAGTCAAGGCGCTCGAAGCCGCCATGGACGGCTTCCAGGTCATGCCCATGGCCGAAGCCGCCCGTCTCGGCGATTTCTTCTGCACGGTAACGGGCGACATGCACGTCATCCGCCCCGAACACGTCAAGGTCATGAAGGACGGCGCGATCATCGCCAACTCTGGCCACTTCGACATCGAAATCGACCTGGTCGGCATCAAGAAGATTTCCAAGAAGGTGGTCAAGAACGTGCGCGGCGTCGACATGACCCAGTACGTCATCACCGACAAGAAATCGGTCTATGTCCTGGCCGACGGCCGTCTCGTCAACCTCGGCTGTGCCGAAGGCCACCCGCCGAGCGTCATGGACCTGTCCTTCGCGACCCAGGCCCTGGCGAGCGAATGGTGCGTCAAGATGCAGGGCAAGCTGACCAACACCGTCCACGTGCCGCCGAAGACCATCGACACCTCGGTCGCCGCCCTCAAGCTGAAGTCCATGGGCATCAAGCTTGACAAGCTCACCGCCGATCAGGAACATTACCTGTCGAGTTGGGAAATGGGTACCTGAGTCACGAATAACGGGGATAATCCAGTACGGGGGAGAGCCGGCGACGGCTCTCCCCCGTATTTTCCCTGTGGCAACCACCCGGTGGTGTCGATAAAGGAATTGGGTGTCTTTGAACCCAACGACAACACTGTAACGAGGAGACACGAGTGCAGGCTCAACACCACTCCATCGCCACACGCGGCAAAGCAGCCGGGGCGCTGGCCCTCATAACCGCCGCCCTGGTGGCGGCTTCGCCCGGCAGCCATGCCGCCAACGCGCCCGAGCCCCTGCCGCCGCCGCCGGAACTGACGACCGGCGTTGCGGCCGGCGGCGTCTCCTATCCGGCCTCCCGCTACGGTGGCGGAACCAGAAATTTCAGCCGTCCCCAGGACGCGCCGTACGATCCCTACGCCACCCCCGCGTCCTCGTATCTGCCGCCGCTCCCGAACACCCCGGCGGCCGAGTACCCCCAGTCGCAGCAGGGACTCCAGTCCGACCGCGCCGGCGTCAGCGTTCCCCATATGCAGGCCCCGCCGATGACGGCCCTGCCGTCCGGCGGCTTTGCCGTTTCGCCCCCGGCGTCGTCGATGCCGGAGGATTATTTCAACCTTCCCCTGGTCGAGGCGGGCGGCATTCCCGGCATCGTCATGCCCGAGTACAACGACGAGTTCTACGACCCCGGCATGTACGACCCCGCCACCGGCAAGCGCATCATCCAGCCGGGGCTGGGGACTCGCCAGCTCGAGCCGTTTTTCGATCTCGCCAAGGGCTGCGAAAAAGCCGCCCTCGACGCCAGGCGCGTCAACGACGAATACACCTATCGCATGAAGCTGAAGGAAGCGGTCGACGGCTATATGGAAATCATCTCCATGGCCGACGCCTCCACCGCCGCCCGCGAAGAAGCATGGTACGGCGTCGCCCGCTGCGAATACCGGCGTGAAAACTGGTGGCGCGCCTTCGACGCGCTGGAACGGTCGTTCCCGACCGATTTCGTCCGCGCCGAAGTCGAAGGCAGGGTCAAACTCGAAATGTTCATCGGCGAACGCATGTGGCGGCTTGGCCACAGCCACGTCCCGGGCGCAAGCCAGGACGGCGTCCCCCTGAGCGGCTACGAGGCGGCGGACCGGGTGTATATGGCCGCCATCTTCAACCAGCCCGGGGCCAAGGACGCCCCCCTCGCCCTGCTCCGCCGGGGCGATGCCGCCGCCATGAACCAGAACTGGAACGACGCCGCCCGCTTCTACCGCACCGTGGTCCAGTATTATCCCGAAAGCGAAGCGGCGATGCAGGCCCGGTCGTCCCTCGCCGAGGCGGTCTACCGCCAGGAATGGCCGGCAGGCATGCCCGAGTCGGCCCGGGTGGATTTGGCGACGGTTATGGACGATGTCGAAAACGCCGAACGGCGCTTGTCGATGCCGGCCGAGGAACGCCGCCGCCGCGCCGTCGTCCTGGCTAACGATCTCGAAGCCACGAACAAGCTCCGCCAGGCCAAGGATTATATGACCAAGATGCGGGTCAAGAAGTCCCGCGACGCCGCCGTCTTCCTCCTGGGCGATGTCGTGTCCCATTACCCCGATACCGAACAGGCCCGCGAAGCCGCCGACCTCCTCCGCGATATGGGTATCGAGCCGCCGATGAAATTGTCCGACGGCAGCCGCTTCCCGCTGGCGCCGCCGTCCCCCGAGACGACAGCCAGAAACGCGGCCCGTCAGGCCGCCAGAAACGGCGCGGGATCGGTGAGGGTTGACGGACAGGATGATGAAGAACCACAACCACGCAATCAGATCAATTATTCCCCCGCGCCGGAGCTACGGTACACCCCCACGCGGGCTCCAAACGTCGCTGCACCCGGTTCCCCGCTCGACGAACGGTGAAAACTGGCGGCTGATTCTCTAATTATGTTGCCTCCGGGCCAGCTAACGAAATAATGGTACTTTTCCACAAACCTCATGAGGGAGTTTGTTGCATGGGTAAAAGCGCGTTTGCCACCGGCCTCGGCCTGGCCTTGTTGTTGACTTGTCTCGTGGCGCTGTCCGGTTCCGCCTGGGCAGCGGGCGAATGGGAATGGACCGAGGGACAAGGCTGGATTCGCGGCGCGGGCGTGGCACGGCCCACCCCCAAGGAGCAGCTCCACTACGCCTATGATCTCGAGCAAAAGGGCGAGTTCATGGACGCGGCGCGGCAGTATTTCCTCCTGGTCCAGAATTTCCCCTCCTCCGAAGAAGCCGGCGTCGGCCTGCAGCGTTTGGCCCGCTGTCTGTTCGAGATGGAGAACTACTACACCTCCTACAAAGCTATCGAGCAGGTCATCGAAACGTACCCGAACACCGGGCGCATGTCCGACCTGGTCGAAATCGAACTGCAGATCGCCAAACGGTTGATGCAGTCCCAGACGCCGGACATCCTCTCCGGCCGAGAGGACAACATCCGCAACCACAATATCCAGCGGGGCCTGGAAATTATCGAGTCGGTCATCGAGCACGACCCCTACGGCCCGGTGGCGGCCGAAGCCTACTTGGTCAAGGGCGAGGGCAACCTGCTTATCGGCGAAATCAACACCGCCCGCACCGCCTTCGAGACCATCCGCGACGAATTCCCCCGCTCCGATTTCTACGAGCGCGCCCGCCTCGGCATCCTCCAGTGCGACTCGCTGGTCGGCCAGGCCAATCCGCGCGAGGTCCGGGAGCAAATCGAAGTGGTCCGCCAAGCCGAACGGGAGCGCGCCGAACGGATGGAAGGGGATGACGAAAATTACGAGGATGTCGAGGATTCCATCCGACAGTTGGCCGAAGTCGAAGCCCAGAAGATGATGGATCAGGCCGAACAGTACCGGCGCATGGGTACTCGTGACGGCGTCAAGGCGTCGGAGTTCCTTTACAAGGAAATCGTCCGCCGCTACCCCGGCACCGTCCAGGCCGAAGACTCCATGGCCCGGCTCGGCAACATCCGCATGCCTCCCGAGACATCGCGCATCGTCAAGACCCTGAAGAACCTGAACCCCTTCACCTATAACAAGGACAAGGAACCGCCGTGGATTGTGCCGCAGCTCGACCCGGAGGACATGGTCATGGTCGACAGCGGCGTCGGACCCATCATCGGCGTGCCTGAAACAGGGTTGCCGAGCACCGATTACTCGGCCACCGTCAGGCCGGCGTCCCTCCCTGATCAGCCCGAGCTGCCCCCGGCGAGCCGAAACTTTTCGCCCATCACCGCCGGGCCGCCGTCCGCTACCGCCGCCGCCGCCGCACCCGGCGACGCGCCGCGCCCTGGCGATCCGAACCTCGCCTCCGCACCCGGTTCTTATGGCGCGGCTTTTGGGCCCGACGTCGCCCGGACGCCACCGCCGCCCAATCCCCTCTCCACCGCTTCCGAGTCCGACCTGGTCGGCGCCGGCGGCGGGGCTTCGGGCTTGCAGATCGGCGCAGGCGCTGGCCAGGGCGGCTATATCCATCCCTACGATGCCGGAGGCGTCTATGCTTCGGCCGGGCAGCCGCAGAACCCGAACCAGTATTATGACAACACCCCCATCCTGCCGGCGGGGACAATCAATCCGCCCAGTCTGGGGTCGCCTGTCTACCATACCCCGTACTCGGACCTGGTGGGCGCGCCTCCCATGCAGCAGCAGCCGATGGCCGGCTACAACGGATACAACAATTACAACGGCTATTATCCGCCCCAGCAGCCGCAACAGCAGCGCTATGCTAATTATTGGGTATACCAGAACTTCGACAACTACGGCGGCTACCAACAGCCGTATGATCCGGTCTACCAAAACGAGACCTATCC
>JAJPXZ010000160.1 GCA_021205245.1 Planctomycetaceae bacterium | reverse complement strand
CTCGGCCTGGTCGTCCGCCGCGATCGGGAAAACTCAGGCCATCAAAAGACCCTCTACTACGAGGTGAAAGGCGTCTTTCGCGCCGGGGAGGCAACTTTTCCCGCCCTCTACCGAAACAAACCGGGCGATCCGCAGGACGAAAAGGGACGCCTGACCGACGCCGCTTTCGCCAACACTGTCGCCGCCGCTGTTGACGGCAAGCCCGCCACCGTAAAAACGGTGGAGACGAAGGAAGGCGAGACGCCGCCGCCGCTTCCCTACAACCTGCTGAAGTTGCAGACCGACGCCTCCCGGCTGCACGGCATGGCACCCGACGCGGTGAAGGAAATCACCCAAACGCTTCGGGAGAAACACCGGCTTATCACCTACAACCGCAGCGATTCGCAGTACCTTCCCGAAATCCAGCACGCCGACGCGCCGGAAGTCCTCGCCGCCATCGCCGAAAACGTGCCGGAATTTGAACCGTATTTCTCGTCCGCCGACCCAACGATCAAGAGCCGAGCATTCAATTCGGCAAAAGTTTCGGCCCACCACGCCATCATCCCCACCCAGGCGCGGGCGGACTTCAAAAAATTGTCACTGGACGAAAAGCGCGTCTACAACCTTATCGCCCGCGCCTACCTGGTCCAGTTCATGCCGAACCACGCCTGGCTGCGCACCATCGTCACCATCGCGGTCGAAGGTCACGAGTTTTCCCGATCCGCCCGCGTAACAGTAAAAAACGGCTGGCGCGACTTTTTTGAAAGCGATCCGGAACCGGACGACGCGGAACCGGATTGCGCGTTGCCGGAGTTGATCGCCGGCCAGGAAATCCATTGCGATTCCTGCGCACCCGCCCAGAAGGAAACGAAGCCGCGTCCGCTCTACAGCATGGCGAGCCTGTTGGAGGATCTGACGCGGGTGGCCCAGTATGTCCGGGACGAAAAGTTGCGTCACTCGCTTATCGAAAAGGACAAGGGAAAGGCGGGTGAACACGGCGGCATCGGCACGCCCGCCACCCGCGACGAAATTCTAAAGACCTTGTTTGAGCGCGGATTTCTTGAGACTCGGAAAAGCGGCAGAACAACGCAGGTGGTCAGCACAAAGGCGGGTCAGGAGTTTTACGACATCCTTCCCGACCAGGCGAAGTTCCCGGATCTCACCGCTCTATGGCATGAACAGCAGCGGGAGATTGAGACAGGAACGCTCGCTCTGGATGCTTTTGTCGAAGCCAACGCCGCCTACATCGGCGGGGAGGTCGCCAAGGTGCTGGACCAGGGCCTTGGCCTGCGTATCGAAAAACATCCCTGTCCAGAATGCGGCAATGCCATGTTTAAACGGACCAATGACAATGGCGTCTACTGGGCGTGTTCGGAATATCCCCGCTGCCGCGCCACTCTGCCGGACGACAACGGCAAACCCGGAACCAGAAAAATACTTATTGGCGAAGCCGATCCGTCCGTCCTCTGTCCCGGCTGCGGCAAACCGATGCGGATCATCCACTATGCGGGCGGGCCGTTCTACGGTTGCACCGGTTTTCCCGACTGTAAGCGGGTGGTACGAATCAAGGACGGCAAGCCAGACTTTTCAGCCACCCGGCCGTCCGTATCGGAAAAACACAAGTGCCAGCAGTGCGGGAGCGGCCTGGTCAGGCGGTCCGGCAAGGACGGCAAGCCATTTTGGGGCTGTTCCATGTATCCGCAATGCAAGGCATCGTATCCGGACCATGACGGCAAGCCGAACTATGTCGCCACGACGAAAGTGACTTCCTAACCGTTTATTCGTGGCGCATCGGCCGGTCGCCGGTACGCCACAGTGTGTTGACCCAAATTTTTAAGGAGTACATCCATGATTCCAAACGACACCGATAACGCCATGCGCATCGATACTATTGGCGAAAAAATCGCCGACGCGGAAACGCCCGGATTTTTCGCCCTGTTCAACGACCAGGAAGCCGCTGCCGCCGGCGCGTTCGAGGAGGACGCTTTCGACGAGGAAGCGGCTTTCTCCGCTTCGCTCGACAAGCCCGGATTGTAGCGGTATTAGCTTTATATTTTCCATTCAATCTTGGAGATCCATTATGAGCGCTCAACCAGAAAAACCGAAACAGCATTTCAACGCCCGCGTCGCCAACCAGCTCGCACAGCAACTTCGCGACGGCACCGCGCCCATGCAGCGTCCGGGCGTCCAGGACATTCCATACAATCCCGCCACCGGACGTACCTTTCACGGCATCAATGCCTTGAACCTCATGATGCAGGACCGGAAGGACGACAGGTGGTTCACTTTCGACGACGCCAACCTGAACGGCTATAAGGTCAAATCCGGCGAAAAAGCCACGCCGGTCCAGTATTGGCCGAAGAAACGTCCGGGCGAAACGATGAATAGGGCCATCACCGCCTATGTCTTCAACGCCGAACAGCTTGACCGGGTGCCGCCGCCCACCCGTAAGTCGGAACGGCAAGATCCGATGGAACGTGTCGGCGAATTGCTCCGGAACAGTGGCATGACCATTGTCCACGACCAGACGGAACGCTCCTTCTACGCTCCCCGGAAGGACGAGATTCACCTGCCGAAGCCGGAAAACTGCGCCAGTCCGGAGAAATACTGCGAAATGGCGGTGTATGAGTATTTCAAAGCCAGCGGACACCCGTCGCGACAGGATCGCGATACCTTCAACGCGATGGGCGCCGCCGACCGGGCGAAGGAGGAATTTGTCTGCGCCGTCGCCACTATGATGTATTGCGCCGAAATCGGCATTCCCCACGATCCCACCCGTAACCCCGACCTCGCCCTCGACTGGGCGAAGTCGATGGAACGACACCCGTTTGAACTTGCCCAGGCGACGAGGGATGCGGATAACGCGGTGTGGGGAACGCTCCGCCAGGAACAGGCGCGAGATATCGCCCTTGGCCTTCGCCACAACGAGGTCTGGCGGCCGGTGCCGGAAACGTCGCCCACCGTCGCCGTTGAATCGTTCCTAAACCGGAACGCCACGTTGGAACTTGCAGACACGGAACCGTGGAAAACGCACGGCTTCGAGTATCAGGGCCAACAGCTTTACGCCCTTCCCGATACTGAATCCATCCTGTCTAAACAGATCGGAGAGGAGAACCAGACGTTGGTCAAGGCGCACACCGAAGCCTTTGACCGCGATGGCAACGCCTACAACGTCGTTATGGAATATTCCGCCGTCTACGGCGAGGACGGCAAGAAACGTCTCACCGACCCCGCCCAGGCGGTGGAGATAGTGCCCGCCGCCAAAACCATGACCCTGCCCATGGATTGGGACGGCACGCTGGAGGTACGCGGCTGCATGGAGGATATGGACGGCGGCGTCTATTCCGAACCGAATCTGGAGCAGGCGCAGTTTTTCGGCGTATATGCCAACACGAAGAGCGGCGAACATCAGCATCTTGCCGACTTCGATACCGAAGAATACGCCACGCGCTATGCCGCCCTTATCGACCGGGAATACGACCGCCAGACAAAGCGGGAACGCGAACCTGCCCAGGACCGGCAGCAAACCCGCGTACAGGAACAGACCATCTCCGCCCGCGACGAGTGCATCGCCGCCATGCGGTCGGTCGGGATGATTGTTACGGGCGAGCATCCCATCTTCGACAAGAAACCGCACCGCATCGAAGTGGACGGCGACAAAAAGGGCGAACTGTCCGGATTCTATGTGGCGCATCCGGACGGAAGACCGTCCGGGTACTGTAAAAACAACCGTACCGGCGAGGAAAAGCGCTGGTCGGTCAAAGGCTACATCCTCGACGACAAGCAGAAAAAAGCCCTTCATGAACAGGCCAAAGAAAACGTCGCCAAGCGTGACGACGCACTCAAGGCCCAGCACGACAAGACGGCGAAACGGCTGCAAAACCAGGTACAACGCCTCACGACGCCGCAGGAACCCACGCCCTATATGAAGACGAAGGAGATCCAGCTTCATCCAGGCGTCTACCAGAACGGCAATTCCACCTGCATCCCGCTCTATAACACCAACGGCGAAATCAGGTCGATGGCCTATGTCCAGGAGGATGGGACCAAGCGCTACGCCAAAAACAGCGAAAAAGAGGGATGCTTCCACATCGTCGGCGGTATGGACGCGTTGAGAAAGGCACCAGCCATTGTCATTTCGGAAGGGTTCGCCACCGCCGCCACCATATCCGAATCCATCGGTCAACCCGCCGTCGCCGCCATGGATGCCGGGAACGTGATGGATGTGGCCAAGGCGCTCCGCGAAGCGTATCCGGACAAGCCTATCATCATCGCCGGCGACAACGACGCCAAGCTGGAGGCGGAAAAAGGCATGAACCCCGGCAAAAGCTACGCCCTCCAGGCTGCCGAGGCGGTGAATGGTGTCGCCGTGTTCCCGAAATTCGGCGCAGACGGAAGCGCCTCGAAACAGCGTACCGATTTCAACGATCTGGCACGGATGCACGGCGATCTCGGTAAGGATGCGGTCAAAAGCCAGCTCCAGCCGGTTATCGAAAAAGCGATTGCGAAGGACAAGGAGAAAACCAGAGAAGCGAAAGTGGAAAAGACGAGAGGACAAAAAGAACTTGTCCGTGGGTAATACTGTATCGCCGATGTTGCCCTGGCAGGCTTGTACTGCCAGGGCGGTTTTCAGTTACCTCTTCAACATCTTTAAGAAATGCCGTCTGGATCTCCGGCCACATTGACTCGGTGACACGGCTGGTTTGCAGGACACCGGAGATCAACAGACGACTATCGTCAAATGAAGTGCCGCTTGAACATATTATCCATGAGCGACCCGTTTTGACAACCAATTATATTGACAGCATTCCAAAAAGGACGCGGACCGCATATTAACGCTATAAAATGCGTAAAATAAACACATTTAAGGATAACCAGGTTACGCCAGAAAGAAAAAAGCAAAGCCCCTGCCATTATGGATGTTATGCGGACTATTG
Organism: Planctomycetaceae bacterium; assembly: GCA_021205245.1. GTDB lineage: Bacteria > Planctomycetota > SZUA-567 > SZUA-567 > SZUA-567 > JAJBSZ01. The sequence continues at coordinate 1,493 of JAJPXZ010000160.1, read as the reverse complement.
GTGCGTAGATTGTCATAATATACGCGCGAAGATATTTAAATAAATGTGCCTTTTATTGCGAAAAATAGTTGACTTAACGCTACAATGAGGTATACTATATTATATAAGTCACTGGCAATCAAAAGGTAAGATAGAAAAAGAAGGTTGCCGCGATTATGGATTATACACAGATATTCACCACCGCCGATGAATTAGCCGATTTTTGCTGTCTCCCCGATAACGCCGCCCAGGACGCGAGAATCGCCGAACGGTTGGCGGAATTGGCAAAACAAGGCATTTTCATAAAAGGGATGCAATGCAATAGAGAGTCCCACCAGCAATAGCGCCGCCCGCAATTTCTCCCACGTTTAAACACTGTCGCCGCACTTGCGGCCTCTCATAGCCTATATAAGGAGAATAACAATGTACCAAGGACGCACCCTCGAATCGTTCGCCGCTGAAATCATCCGCCGCAAAGACAACATGAAGGATTACGTTGTCCACACCAAACAGATGCACATGGAAAAGGGCGATTTGTTTTTCGGTGACGAGAACGTTTCCCATTCCTTCCCCGTCAACACCATCGCCGCCCAGCAAATCGCCGCTTTTACCGGCATTCCTTCCGTGTACTACCACCGCATGAGAGAACAAAACCCCGCCTTGCTTGACCACAATATCAACGCATGGTTTCAGGACATGGACGCCTTGCGCATGGTTCGCACCCTCGACAACCGCGCCCGCGCTTTTCTTTCCGACAAGTATCTGCCCATCGACAACTTCGAAATCGCCTCCCGTGTCCTGCCCATCATTGATAAAGTGGTCCATCTGAACAGCGACAACGTGTCGTGTGAAGTCACCGAGCGTAATATGTACCTAAAAGTCATCAATTACAAGATGGAGGGTGAAGTTGTCCCCGGTGACGTAGTGCAATCGGGAATCATTGTTTCCAATAGCGAAGTCGGCCAGGGCATGGTCGAGGTAAAGCCCTTTGTCTATCGCCTTGTCTGCAAAAACGGCGCTGTCATCGACGCCGCCGCCAAGAAGCGCCGCCACGTCGGTAAAACCATCGACTTGACCAGTGACGACTACGAGATTTACCGTACCGAGACGATTAACGCCGCCAACCAGGCATTTTTGATGCAGATTGAGGACACCGTTTCCAGTGTCGTCAACCCCGCCACCTTCGACAAGATTCTCGATTCCATGCGCGAAGCAAAAGACCGCAAATTCACCAGCCGGAACATTCCCGCCGTGGTGGAACTCGCCGCCAAGAAATACGGCGTACCGGAAGGCGAAACCGGAAACATCCTCACTCACCTTGTCAACGAAGGCGATACCAGCCTTTACGGCCTCGCCAACGCTTTCACCCGCTACAGTCAGGACGTGGACGATTACGATTATGCCACCACCCTTGAGGAAATCGGCGGGAGAATGTTTAACATGCCAAAATCCGTTTTCGACGAACTGAACAACGCCAACACCACCAAGGAACAGCGCAAGCGGGAGCGGAAAGA
>JAJPXZ010000079.1 GCA_021205245.1 Planctomycetaceae bacterium | reverse complement strand
ATGGGAGAGTGCTTCGCCCTGCGTGAGGACCAGATCGACGCCGTCACCGCCGTCACCTGCCTGGCGCATATCCTCAGCCTGTTCCAGGCAAGCATCGAAGGTTCGGTGCTGATGGGCATCGACTACAAGACCTCGCGCGAGCTGGTCATGCAGACCGTGAAGGGCGCACTGAAGGTGTGGGAAGGGAGGCCCGACAAGCTGGGCGAAATCCTCGATCAATCCGCCACGCCCGGCGGCATTACGGCCCGCATGCTCTATTACCTCGATCAGCACGGCTTCAAGGCCGCGGTCAAGGGCTGTATCGAGGAAGGCACGCTGCGCACCCGCGCATTCGGCGACAAAATCAAGGAACAACTCCGAAACGAATAAAGGAGAATCAGCACATGGCCACCACCCTGGAAAAACCGGACTACGCCGCCTTCGCCGAAGCCGAACCGCAGGTCACGGATCGGGTCGAACGGTTGCGGACCCGCCTTCGCGGGCACCTGCCGCATATCTGTGTCGAACGGGCGCGGCTGACGACCGAATTCTACAGCCGCCCGTCGTGCGATGCGCCCCCTCTCAAGCGCGCCAAGCTTCTCCGCCACCTGCTGGAGAACATGACGATTTACATCGCCGACGACGAGCTCTTTGTCGGCAACCACGCCCAGGCATTCCGTGGCGTGCCCGTCTTTCCGGAATACGGGTCAAACTGGATTCTCGGCACGCTGGATACTTTTTCCACCCGTGGCACCGACCCCTTGCAGATCAGCGAAGAAAACAAGGCCGAACTGCGGGATATGCTCGAATTCTGGCGCGACAGCAGCTTCAAGGAGCTGGTCGACGAAAAGCTGACCAAGGAGGTCAAGGAAGCGGAACTGTTGGGCGTCCTCTCCGTCGGTTCGCGAACCACCTCGACCGGCCACGTCGTCCCCAACTACCCGAAGACGCTCAAGCTTGGGCTGAAAGAGATCATCCGCCAGGCCAAGGAGAAGATCGCCTCCGTCCCGGTCGTTGATACCGCGTCGCAACGGCAGATCGACTTCTGGCAAGGCGTGGTTATTTCCTGCGAGGCGTGCATCGCCTTTGCCCAACGGTATGCAAGGCTCGCCATGGAAATGGCGGACAAGGAATCGAACCCGGCGCGCAAGCAGGAACTCATGCAAATCGCGTCCAACTGCTCCAACATCCCTGAAAATCCGCCCGGCTCCACCTACGAAGCGCTGCAGTTTTTCTGGTTCATGCACCTGATCATGCAAATCGAAACAAACGGCCACTCCATCGGCCTGGGCCGTTTCGACCAGACCATGTTCCCCTACTACCAGACGGATCTGGAAAAGGGTACCATCAGCCACGAACAGTGCGTCGAAATGCTGCAGTGCCTGTGGCTGAAGATTACCGAAATCATCAAGGTCCGTGACGACTTCGACGCCCAGGCCTTTGCCGGCTATCCGATGTGGCAGAACTGCGCCATCGCCGGCATGACGCCCGACGGCAAGGACGGCACCAACGAATTCACCTTCTGCTGCCTCGAAGCCACCTTCGGCGTCAAGACCACCCAGCCCTCCTTGTCGTTCCGTTATCACGACGCCATCAACCCCGAAGCCTTCAAGCTGGCGCTTCGCATGATTCAAAGCGGGTTGGCATCGCCCGCCATGTTCAACGATAAGCTGGTCATTCCCCTGGTGCTTTCCAAGGGGGCCACCATCCGCGAGGCGCGCGACTGGAGTATCGAAGGGTGCGTCGAGAACTACGTTACCGGAAAATCCGACGGCAGGCCGGTGGTGGGATACGTGAACACGGTTAAGCTGGTCGAGTTCATTCTCAATAACGGCATCGACCCGGTCACCGGCAAAATGGTGGGCCTGCCGACCGGCGATCCCAAGGACATGAAGACGCTGGAAGACTTCATGGACGCCTACCGGAAGCAGATGGAGTATTTCACCCGGCTGATGTGCGACGCTTATAATATCGTCGGCGCTTGCCACGCCAACATGATGCCGGCGCTGTTGTCGTCGGCGTTGGTGGACAACTGCATCGAGCGCGGCATGTCGTTGCAGGAAGTCGGAGCGAAATACAACTTCTCCGGGACTTTCATCACTTCGCTGGCGAACGCGGCGGATTCGATAGCGGCTATCGGCAAGTATATCTTTGATGAAAAGAAGATCGGGTTTGACGAGTTGAACCGCGCCCTGAGCGACAACTTCAAGAACTACGAACCGCTCCGGCAGTTGCTCTACAATGCACCCAAATTCGGCAATGACGACGACTATGTGGACGAAATCGCCCGACGCATTGTCGAAATCGCGGCGGACGAAACTGACAAATATTTCGATAACCGTGGCGGCCGCTATGTGCTGTCGGTGCTGTCGCAATCCTTCAACGTGCTCCAGGGTAAAAGCGTCGCGGCTACGCCGGACGGGCGCTACGCCTTTACGCCGCTCGCCAACAACGCTTCGCCCGCAGCCGATCACGACCGAAACGGCCCCACCGCAGCGCTCCGGTCGGTCTCGAAGATCGACCAGTTCCGTCCCCTCATCGGCACGCTTCTCAACCAGAAGTTCGACCCCGCCGTGGCCAAGGGAGAGAAGGGGCTAAACATCCTCGGGACGGTTATCAAGGGCTATTTCGACGAGTACGGCGAACACGTGCAGATCAACGTCGTCGACGAAAAGACCCTGCGCGAGGCGCAGAAGGAACCGCAAAAGCACCGCAACCTCATGGTCCGCGTCGCCGGGTATTCGGCCTACTTTATCGAACTCGATAAGGACGTCCAGGAGGACATCATTAAGCGTACTGCCCAAACCCACCTGTAAGACAAACTCTACCTACCGCCTGCGCAATGCCTGCTGGAAACGCTCAACAGGCATTGCGTGTCATTTTCGTTTTTCCGATAGAGACAGCGGTCCCACGGGCACATTTTCGCATCAACAACACGCTAAGAACTGCCCCCAAGCATTGACCAGGACTGGACACGCTGCAGTCTTTTTTTTTATCATTCCTTAAACTGTCGACAGAGTGATCGATAAAGAAGAATGATGACATGTCGACAATTTACTGCCGATTTTGGGCCCCACTGGCCGGGCCTTATGTCTATGGCAATCGTGAAAAGGAGCATCTATGGTTGGCATTGTAACGATGATTTTCGTACCGATTTCAGTGTTGGTAATCGGGTACATCATGGTCGCCAAACACAAGAGTCTCTAAGAAAGGAGACGAGAGATGGCTGTAATCGTTACTCTGGTTCTGTACATTCTGGTGATGATCGGTATTGGGGTGTATTACAGCAAACGAGCCTCCGGATCGGAAGAGGAATACTACCTGGGCGGCCGAAGCATGGGCCCACTGGTAACGGCGGTCGCCTCCGGTTCCACTGGACGCAGCGCCTGGTTGATTCTCGGCATGGTGGGGACGGGCTATCTCTTTGGCGCGGGATCGATCTGGTCGGTCGGCCTGTACGCGTTGACGGAGTTGTTCGCCATGGCCTATGCGGGCAAACGTCTGCGCATTTTCACGGAAAAAATGAACAACCTCACCTGGCCGGATTATCTGGAAAGCCGGCTGGAGGACAAGTCGAACCTGCTTCGCCTGACGGCGGTGTTGATCATTGTCGTTTTTTACATTTGTTACATCGGCGCACAGCTCAAAGGCAGCACCAAGATGTTTTCCTTCCTGTTTGGTATGGAGCCGGTGCACGCGATCATCCTTTCGGCGGTCGTGGTCATGATCTATACCATGACGGGCGGGTACCGAGCCGTTATGATGACCAGCTTTATTCAGGGTCTCCTGATGCTGGTCAGCCTGGTGATTCTGCCCCTGTACCTGTTCATTTCCAATGTGGGAACAGGCATTGTCGGCCGCATTATGGCAATCGAACCGATGCTCCTGAACAGTCCGGCCGGTGCGGCATCCAACGCCTGGATCGCCGGCATGGTGCTAATTGCCTTCGGTTCATGGGGCCAGGTCCATATTCTTACACGCTATATGTCGACGAACAAGGTTTCGGAAATGAACAAGGCGGCCATAGGCAACGCGGTGTGGAATGTTGTCTGTGCCGCCGGGGCGTGCTTTACCGGCCTTCTTGCCCGGTTGGTATGGGAGAGCCAATCCGCCCTGCCCAACAGTGATCCGGAATTGATCACGGTCGTGATATCGTCGCAACTGATGAATCCCGTTGTCGGCGGCATCATTATTGCGGGTATCGTCTCCGCCATCATGTCGACGATCGATCAATTGTTGTTAACCACCACCTCCGCCATCACGAGAGACCTCTACCAAGCGATAATCAACAAGGACGCAAGCGACAGGAAGATTGTCCAGTTGTCGAGAATTGTCATGGTGGTGTGTTCGGCGGTGGCCATCGGGCTGGCCTTGAGCGACAGCCAGACGATATACTGGTTTGTCTTGTTTGCATTTGGCGGTCTTGGCGCGGCATTCGGCCCCATATTCATTCTCTCGACCTATTGGAAGGGCATGACCAAATGGGGCGCTTTCGTCGGTATGGTGAGCGGGTTGATTATTACCGTGCTGTGGTACTATACGCCTTCTCTGAAGAACATGATTTACGAACTCGTTCCTGCCTTTATTGTCTCGATGGCGGCCAACATCATCGTCAGCAAGCTGACCAGCAAGGATAGGCCCGGCAACGTCGACGCACTTTTCGCGCAATTGAGCACCTATACCGATGCGTAGTACCTGCGTAATACACCGGAACCAGCCCCGTTCGGGGCTGGTTCCGGAAGGAAAAGGCGCTGACAAAAGTGTATGTTATACAAGTTCCTCGGCGTAAATTCGCGCCAGTCCCTCGTGGATATTCGCTTTCAATTCCTTCGAGTTCAGGCCGAGATGGTATTTCATCAATTCGACCGCCTTTTCCTCGTCCCGGCTGAGAAATGCTTGTGCGATTTTACTGTGTTCGCCAACAAAATCGATTCGGCGCTGCTTGCTCTCGATGTTGATTTTTCTGACAAAACGGATGCGTTCGTTGATATTCTGCAGAACGCGGATACGTTCCGAATTGCCGGCGAGAGAGGCCAGTTCGATATGGAACTGTTCGTCCGAGACGATCAGTTCGTCGATGCTCATGGACAAGTTGGTCTCGACAACCGCCTGCCAGTTGGTCATGAGTGTGGCAAGCTGTTCGTCGCTGGCGATCTGGCAGGTCTGCCGTGCAGCCGCCAATTCGAGATCCTCGCGCACGCCGAAGAGTTCGGAGATTTCCGTCACGCTAAATTTGCGGCAGAAAAAGCCCTTGCCTGGCTCGAAGCCGACAAAGCCGCCAACCACCAGCCGGTTCAAGGCTTCTCGCACCGGCGCACGGCTCATATCGAGGACGTTCGCCAGCTCGACTTCGTTGATGCGCTCACCCGGCCGGAAGCCGAAATCTATGGTTTTGTCGCGCAGATACTCATAGGCGCGTTTTACTGCCATGGTGGATGTGTCGCTGCTGCTCTTCCGTCGTCCCTTTTTAGCCATAATATAGTCCTGTCTAACCCGCTTTCACCCTATCGCCAAGGCGCGTCCTTACGTACGCAAAATGATCGAGAAGTATGAGGGTGATGAAGCTCGCGCAGGGTAGAGGTTGCCTGTAAGAATTTTTATGTGCGAATAGTCATGTCGACAGTCTAGTCTACCCCTTATGCACCGGTTTGGCAAGGTCATTTCCACAGACGTTCTATCAACCAAACAGATCCAGGCGCGAGGCCGGCAGGACGCCGCGATTGCGCAGCCCATTGTCGCAACAATACACGTCAAATACCCGCGAAAGCCGCTCCACGGTAACCCCGTCGTCCTGTCGGGTAAACGCCACCATCAGGCACTCCCGCACGCGGCCCTGCGGACGTACGGGCATCAGATACCGGTACAATTCGTCAATGCGGTTTTTCTGGGCCCGGGAGAGGTCGAACCACAAGAGTGGGTCAGCCGCCAGCACCACCGCCCCGCCGTCACCGAGAACCGGGACCGCGCCATTAGTATCACAATACGCGGATCGCGCTTTCCCTCCATTCGGGAAGACGGCTTCCGATGCAAATATCGTGGTCAACGTCTCCAGTTCATACCCCATGGAACCGCCGATACCACATACGACGTCGCCCTGGGCGATAGTGGAGGGGTTGTTACGATCGGTGATGACGAGTAATCTGTCCATAAGCCACCCTAAAATAGTGCCAAACCGAGGTGCGATTTCCTCATAACTATTTTACATCACGAATCTTTAACTGTCGACAGATAAAAAAGCACAAAATATATTCGATAATCAATTTGACTTAGATCAAATTGTATAATATACTGTCGACAGATGAAAGAGAATACTCGAATGGCAAAGCATCGACAGTTCTGTCGGCTTTTGGATTCATAGGCGTGGTTGGAGTTCTAAAACCTTTTAAGGAGCAGTAGGATGAACATTGCGGAAATGCAGGACAAGTTCTTTTCGAAGCGTGCGAAGACGTTGT
>JAJPXZ010000049.1 GCA_021205245.1 Planctomycetaceae bacterium | reverse complement strand
ATCTTCAGCGGTTCGTCGCCGGCAACATCGGCGGCGTAGCGGCCGATGGCCAGGTTGTTGCCGCCGTTGTCCGGAAGGATGCGGGTGACGACCGGCGCTTCCAGGCTGATGTCGGAGTCAATGGTGATGACTTTGATACCCTCGCGGTCGGCCTGGCGGGCAATGCGTATACCGGCGTCGGGGTCTTGGGGATTCAACACGAGATATTTGATATTTTGGGAGATAAGATCTTCGCAGTCGCTTTGCTGTTTCGAGTAGTCGCCACGGGCGTCGGTGGCGATCACTTCATAGCCTGCAGCGCGCCCGAGGTTTTCCATGTGCGTCGTCAGCGCCTGGAAATAAGGACCGTTGAGGGTACGGTTCGAAAACCCTATGGCGATTTTCTCGCCGGCCTGGGCGTACACGCCACCCAGCAATATTGTCGAAACCATCAACGCAGCAATAATTCTTTTCATCGGTTCTCCTATAAATGTACGAACGCGGGCCTCGCGCCAGCCACCATGGCGGCGCTAGAGCCCTTATGGAATATTTCGTGGTTCAGGCTACGGGAATTGCGTTGGATGCCATGAAGGACTTCACATCCACGAGGAAGCTGGCGCCTTCCATCGGTCCTTTTTTGGTGACGGCCAAAGCCCCTGCCGCCGCCGCCGTCGCCACCGCTTCGCGGGTGGGCATGCCCAGGACCAACCCGGCCACCAAGGCACCGGCAAAGCAATCGCCTGCGCCGGTGGGGTCCACCTCCTCTACCGAGAAGGGAGCGACATCGACGCGCTCCTGGCGGTTGGCATACCGACAGCCTTTGGCCGCATTCTTTACAACCACGTCTTCAATACCCGTCGTGGCGAAAATGATATCGAGGCTTTCATCCACATCATTACAGCCGGTTAGAAGCGATAGTTCGTCGCTCCCGGGGAGGAGCAGGTTGGTCTGGCTGTAGATGTTTAAAATTCTTCCCCGCATCGCTTCATCCCGGGCTATCAATTCAATGCGGATGTTCGGGTCGAAACTGATCTTGCCGCCGCTCCGTTTGACGATCTCGGCACAGGTGGTCACGGCTTCATAGACGCCCGGGATAGAAAATGAAGACCCCATGACGTGCAGGTATCGGCAATCCTCAAACCATTTCGGATTGATCTGCCCGATATCCACCTGACCCGCCGCTGAATCAGGTATGTGATAGATAAACGAGCGGCTTCCGTCACTACGGTAGGTTACGAAGGCGCAGCCGGTGGCGCGATCCGGGCTGATAGCGATCGCACTGGTGTCCACGCCGTCGTTCTTGAGTCTCTCAAGGTTAAGGCGACCGAAATCATCCGCACCGACACAGCCGATGATTCCAGCCCCAGCACCGAACCGTGCGGCCTGGCTGATAAATATGGCCGGAGCGCCACTCGGATAGGGGGCATCCCAAAGACCAGGAGTCAGAAAGGTCTGCCCGACCTGCTGCGCCATGATTTCCACAAGTATTTCACCAATAGTTATGATCTGCGGCATGGTGCACTCCTCAAGAGACTGGCGTGGCGGTTCGGGTGTTACCGGTGGCCCTGGCATAGACGGTAAGAACGTTGTAGACGGCGCTCCGTAACAACTCGTGCGGTTTATTGGCAATCACCCCTTCACGCACTTCCTCGTACTGGACCGGGAGGTACTGGCTCAGGAGAGAAAGCGGAATAGGTGTCGTGGAAAGTTCCCGCACGAGCTTGTCGATTGCCTGCTGTATTTTCGGATCCGGCAGGTAATAACGGATGCGGTCACTGAACGAAAACGCCCTCGCCAGCTTAAGGTCTTTGGGCGACCCGTGGTAATGCCCCTGCCAGTATTGCGGATTCGAAGTCATTACTTCATCGATAATTTGCCGAAGACCGCAGGCGCTAGAGAGTTCGTCCGCGATATCGGCCAAGCCGAAGAGCGCTTCCCGATACGCCCAAGTCAGCCACGGCCCGACCTTAAGAATGGCGAAGTGATCATCGACAAGAGCGGTGAGAGATTTCTCGGTCTGATAATCGGTCGAATGGGCCTCGAAGACGATGTCCTTCGTGGCTGCGATAAAGGACGATAGGTCGCGCGCCTTTTTTGGGTTGTACTCAGCCACGGAGTAATTTCCAAACTCGACGCCGGGCTGCACGACAAGGGCAATAACCCGTGACCAGGCGTCCTCCAAACCATATTTGGCGAAGATCCTTTGGTGTGTCTTCAACGTCTCGGCGGCATCGTCCACCCGGGTAGCAGCCAGACCGGTATCGACATCGTGCGCCACGCCGCCCGGTATCGGCACTTCGGTGCCAATTACGTAAACGGGTTTGACGGTTGCCGCGGCAGTCTCCGCTTCCGCCGTCTTGCACAGATCCGCCGCCCGCTCGGCGACGAGTTCCTGGCTCGGCGCCTGTCCGGCGTCGCCACCCAAGGACATGCTGCAATCAAGGTGAAGCTTGGTAAAACCGGCGGCAGCGTATTCGCGTATCAAAACGCGGGCCTTGTCCATGGCCTGCGATGCGGGTTCGTTCCGCCACGGATTGGGACCAAGGTGATCGCCGCCCAGAACAAGCCTGTCCTTGGGAAGGCCCATTTTCCCAGTGAACTGCACCACCCAATCGCGGAATGACGCCGGGGTCATGCCGGTATAGCCGCCGTACTGATCCACCTGATTGGAAGTCGCTTCGAGAACCATGCTGGAGTTATCCTCGAGCGCTCGGAGTACCCCTGCCTCGAGGCTGATGGGGTGGGCGGAACATATGGAGTACACGCCGCACCCGGTCTGAAAATGTCTTTCCGGCAAAGAGGCGAGAAGATTAGCCATTGCAGCACGCCTCCTTGATTTGTCTGCCATATTGATCCGCCGCAAGGAGTGCCGCCAGGTGATCCTCTGGGGAGTATCGAATAGGCTCCCAATGGGTGCATTCAACCGGCTGGTTCATACGGTCGATGGCGATCATCAGGTGTTCTCGGGAGGTATCGGTGATATTCAAGTCGGCAAGGCAAACGGGAAGCCGGGTGGCGATATGGAATCGGAAAATGGCTTCAATCAGCGCTGTCGGCTTCTTCGTCAGGAACAAGGAGGCGAGGATGCCCATCGCGACTTTCTCGCCGTGCATAAAGCGATGCGTCTCCGGCAGTTCAGCCAATCCCTGGTGGAAGCCATGGGCCGACGCCAGCCCGCCCGACTCAAAACCGACCGTACTCATGAGCGTGCAGGCTTCGACAACATCCTCAAGCTGCGGGGTGACGATCCCGAGGTCGCAATGTTCCACCGCCGCAGGAGCTGACGCGATCAACGTCTCGTAACAAAGTTTCGCAATCGCATAGGCTGTTAATGTGCTGGAATAGCCGGTAAAGTTTACATGCCGGGTTACCATGCAGGATTCCGCCTCAAACCACGTCGCCAGAGCGTCGGCAATGCCGGCCGAGAGAAAGCGGGTGGGTGCCTTGGCAATGATTTCCGTATCGACCAGGACGATATCCGGATTGAATAATCCATGTATATCCCGGTCCACCGTATGTTCTTGGCGGTACACTCCGGCGTTCTTGCTGCAGGGTGCGTCTGAAGCGCAGATTGTGGGAATGATAAACACTTTCGCCGAGTGGAAATATGCTGCGCCTTTTGCCGTGTCAATAGCCTTACCGCCGCCAACGCCGATGATCATTTCCGCATTTATGCGCTCTGCCTCTACCGCTGCTGCTCTCATGGCTGCTTCGGTGGATTCGCCGCCAAAATCGATGCAATGTAAGGTGATGCTGCCCTTGACCGCCCCCTCAAGTCGCGGCTTCATCATGTCCGCGATGCCTGGGTCGACAACCGCGATAGCCGATCTACCCAACGGAGCGAGGTGTTTTCCCAACTCCCCAAGTGCCCCCGCCCCCTGAATATACCTGTGCGGGAATATTGCGCTGCGAATCATCTGTCATGCCTCTCATGCATAAGGGTAAAGTACACCTATCCCGCTTCGCAATCGCTGCGGTAGGCGGGTGACTTCATGGTTTGGGGCTCAGGGGGGTCCAGAGCCGTCTTGGGCGGATGGGTGCAGTCAGGAGAGTGCCGGCTTCGCAGTTCTAATAGTACAGTTCTCAAGGCTGAAGCTTCTGTAATATTATTACATCATGTCGAGCTTGTCAATTTTATAATGTAATTTTTTATCGAATTTGTATCGCTTTTAGATCTTCGAAGTAACATTGTTACGCAGTCGTGAATCGCGAATATACGGGAATGAAAGACCCCGCCATTCATAACAATGGCGGGGAATTAGGAATGGTGACCATCACCTGATCGGGATACTGGTATGGTTTATAGTATGAGCATTTCGGACTTCACCTCATTTTGTAAAATCACATAGGTAACGCCACCATGTAAACATTCGTCAAAATCCGCCAACGGCCATAAAGCCTTGGCGGATTTTGTTATACTGCCATTCCCCTCCCATTCATACTGACTTATCGCATCAATGCGTTGCCAACAGCCATGCTGGGCAGGTCATTGTGAAGGAACGAGGTAGGGATTAACCATTTCCAATCAAACAATAGCGGTAAATTTTATACGGCAGTACTCCATCATTAGTCGGCCGCCGGTATTTCTTCACGACGTAGTCGCCGGCTTTCCATCGGATCGATTGTCCTGATAACCTTGGCGGGTATTCCACCGGCGATGACATTGGCAGGTATATCTTTGGTCACTACGGCATGCGCGGTGATTATTGAGTTTTCACCGATCGTGACACCGGGCATAACGCTGACGCCAATGCCGAGCCAGGCGTTTTCCTTAATGACAATCGGCCGGGAAATTGTATCGCGCCTGGTCACCGGATCGATCGGATGGCCTGTGGTGACAAGATTGACCTTCGGCGCGATAAGGACGCGGTCCTCGATGGTGATGCCGCCTCGGTCCATGAAAGTGCAGCAGGTATTTATAAAGACGTTCTTGCCAATCCTGATATTCCTACCGAAGTCGGTATAAAAGGGCGGCATCAGCCAAAACGATTCATCAACAGTGACGCCGGTGAGACGCGAAAAGATTCGCTGAACCTCGTCGTTCTCGTGGTAGCCGGTGTTTAACTCCGCCACGATTTGTTGTGCTTCGTGAATGACTCCGCTTATTTTGTGGTAATCGGGATCGGTAAGTGAGATACGCTCGCCCGATTGGTCACGTTGAAAAACATCCATTTCATCACTCCCTGTGGGTCTATTGTGGAGGCGCGTTACGCACCCCCACTCTCGTCATCGTGTTTTTTTAGCAGTAAACCGGAAGAATTACTTTAGGTTGGCGGTGAAGAAGGAGGTCAGCTTATCCCAGGGAATCAGGTTTACCCTGTCGTACAAATCCACATGACCCGCACCCGGAACAATGACCAATTCTTTCGGTTCGGCGGCGCGCTCGTAGGCGTTTTCGCTGAACTCGATGGAATGCGCGTCTGCACCGGCAATGAACATCATGGGGCGGGGTGAAATTGTCTCAATGTCATTGAACGGATAGAAGTTCATGAATTTGACATTGCTGGTCAGCGTCGGGTGCGTGGTTACCTCTGGGTTGGAGCTGGCGGGCGTGAATTCGCCGCGCGGGGTGCGGTAGAACTCGTAGAATTCGATCTCGATGGGGTGTGAGTTTTCGTTGATTTCATGCACCGTGCCACTCGTATACCGGGTCGGGCCACCCTGGAATTCGACGTAGCGCTGTTCCGCCGCTTCAGCGAGGATCTGCTTCCGCTGTTCCACCGTGAGGGAGTTACGAAGGGCGTGACGGTTCGCCGATCCCATATCGTACATACTGACCGTTGCGATGGCTTTCAGTCGCGGATCAATCTTGGCAGCGCTAATGGCAAAACTACCGCTACCGCATATACCAATTGCGCCAATCCGTTCCCGGTCCACGTAGGAACGGGTGCCGAGGTAATCCACCGCCGCGCTAAAGGTCTCGGAATAGATTTCCGGCGCAACTGCATTCCTGGGCTGGCCGTCGCTCTCGCCCCAGAAGGAAAGGTCGATGGAAAGGGCGACAAAACCTTGCTCCGCCATTTTTGTAGCGTAGAGATTAGCGCTTTGCTCCTTCACCGCACCCATGGGATGACCGACAATAATGGCCGGGTAGTGCCGGTTCCAGTCCATATCGGTGGGCAGAAAAAGATTGCCGACCACATTCATAGCATACTGATTTGGGAACATGACTTTTTGTGAAGTCACCTTGTCGCTTTTATAAAAGTTGTCCGCGTCTGACGGTTTTTCCTGGGAAAAACAGGGAGTCGCCATGGAGACCATCAAACCAAAAGCGGTCGCAGCCATAATTACCATCATCACCTTACTCATTTTTTTCTCCTTGTATGTTCACTAACTATCAATTCGCCATATCAGCGTAACGTCATTCCATGTGCACCTGTCTTACATCACTACTTTTATTGCATATTGTGCCGTCTTTTGGCGGATTCAGAAATTGTATTTCCATCCCTTCCTAAAGTAACTATATACCAAGATCCTTAATTAGCAATTACTTATATTGAAATCAACTATATGCTCTATAGGCATATAGCTAATGACGTGAGTCCTCGGTGTCAGTGCGGTGATGGAGGTATGTTTCATACGTAATGACTATGAGGCAGTAGGCATAGCGAACAATATGCCCGCTAGACATTTGTTATATGATAAATGCGGAGGCATCCCGTGCGGGTACCATGCGTGGTAACTTCGAACAGCGGAAAAGTTGAGGAAGGTCTAGGTGAAACACGAATCTGTGTCAGATTTTCATCCCAAGCCTAGCTAGGATAATGGAAGTTACTCAGAATCTTCAATGGAAAACCGTGCTTTAATGTCTTCCAGAAACAATTCTTCGGCGCGCGAGAACACCTGGTACTTTTTCCAGGCGAGACACAGCCCCGATTCAAGCTTCGGGGCTAGGGGTCGGAAGGTAAGGTTGCTTTCCTTTCCCGTATTCACGAGTTTGTCGAGAGCTATCATATAGCCGCCGCCTTCTTCCACCAAAATGGAAGCGTTGAAGAAGAGATTGTACGTTGCCACTATTCGCAGTCCGTCGAGTTTTTCGCCGAACCAATCGGCAATTTCATGGTCCAAGGACTGTCGCGAGCATATGAGCGGCAGCTTGACCAGGTCATTGACTCTCACACTTTTCTTGGCGGCAAGCGGGCAATCCTTCCGCATAACGACCCCCCATGTATCTTTGCTGGGGAGCGTAATATAATTGTACTTGATCAAGTCCACGGGCATGACCAGAAGGCAAAAGTCCAACAGTCCCCTGTCCAGGCGCTCGATTACCTCATCGGCGTTTCCGCTGTATATATGGAAGCGAACGTTGGAATAACGGGTCTGAAGATCAATGGCGGCCTGGGCAATGATACTCATGGCATGCGTCTCGGCGCTGCCAATGTGGATATCGCCCCCGGTGATGTCATCCATGGAGCGAAATTCATCCCGGGTCTTCTCCACCATATCCAGAATATCTTCAGCGCGTTTTCGAAGCAACATACCTTCTTCGGTAAGCTTTAACTTCGACGTGCTGCGGATGAAAAGTTGCTTGCCTAAATCCTCTTCAAGCTCCTTGAGTTGCCTGGACAAAGTTGGCTGAGTAACGTGAAGGAACTTCGCCGCGTTGGTAATACTTCCCTCTCTGGCAACCGTTACGAAGTACCGTAACACTCGTATATCCATACGCTCCTCCTGAAAATGTGAAAATTCAGTATATGCTTCAAAGGTATGAAATACAAATCGAATTCAAATACATAGCGAGAGCATTCCGCATCTGTCAATAAAGCACGCCAAGGACCATAAGGCCTTGGCGGACTCTGTTTAGAGCCTATTCATAACTCCATCCCATTCTGTTGCGACCAGTCGGAATCAGGAGAAGTGACAAATACCCTCCCACGACAAGCCTTAATTGGGTGCTGGAAACGCGATCTGGCTTCGGTCGTTGAATAGTGTGCGATAGCCATAATAAAGGGAGAGAAAAACTGAAATGCAGACCACGGCGCAAATCGCGACCATGATGGCTATCTGGTAGAGGATGGCGGTCATAGGCAGCGTTCCGGAGAGTATCTGACCGGTCATCATGCCCGGGAGCGAGACAATCCCCATGCCCAGCATCCTGTTCATGTGCGGGAGAAGGGCGGTCTCCAGCGAGTTATTGACGATCGGCGTAAGGATCTCGCTCGGCTTGGCGCCGATGTTGAGCAAACTTTCAATGCGGACCCGGTCCGCCTCCATGGTGGTCACAAAGGACTTCATGCCCAGATTGAGGCCGGTCATTGCGTTGGCGATAATCATGCCGGCCAACGGGATTGTGTATTGCGGGTTAAACAAGCTCACCCGCACCACCACGCACACGAAAAAGACGACAATGACAAGACCTGAACCACCAAGGCTGAAAGCGATAATGGTTTTAAAGCGTTTATTCAAGTGGCGGTTTTGCGAGATAACCCGGTGGATGGCGAACACAGTCATGCCGACGAGAAAGAGGATGGTGAAAAGAGGATGAGGGTTTTGGAGCACATAGGTCAGTATCAAGCCGACCACCACCAACTGCGCGGTCATCCTGAAGGTAGCCCAGATCAATTCCTTGGCCTTGTTGATCTTCGCCTTCTTCATGATGGCGATAACCAGTAGCAGCAGCAGATAAACGATGGAGAACTGCCAAATACTGAGCGAAGCGACGTCAGCCTGGTTCATTGTGCTTTCCTTTCCAGGACGATGGTATTTTCGGCATAGCGTTTGACCAAATCCCGGTCGTGACTGACCGATACCAACGTCATGTTCTTTTCTTTGCCGACGCGTTTCAAATTGTCGAAAAGCTTGTCGGCATTTTCGCTGTCCAGGGCCGAGGTTGGCTCGTCCAGCATGAGTACACGCGGCGAAAAAGACAGACAGATGGCGATGAAGACGCGCTGACGTTCCCCGCCCGACATGGTGGTGACGTCCGCATCAAGGGGAAAGGCGGCTTGGCACTCTTCGAGGTAGAGTTTCATGTCGTCTTCGGACGGCGGCGACTCCTCCCGAAAACCGTGGAAGAAGGCGAAATTCTTTTCCACCGTTTCGTTTGTCAGAAAAACTTCCTGATTGACCAGGAGCGCTTCGCGGCGCAGTTGGATAGGGTCAAGGTCCATAACGTTTTTCTGGCGGTAGCTGACGGTGCCTGAGGCAGGAGTGAGGATATTGTTAAACATTTTGAGCAGCGTGCTTTTTCCAGTGCCACTGTCTCCAGTAATAAACGTTACCTGGTTATCGTCTATCACCATGTCTGGATAATGAATATCAAAAAATGTAACTGATTTGGTTGAAAACAGTTCCGCCATCGTCTGTCCCACCTGACTTGGCCAGACCAGCAGCCTGACCGCTCCCCCTCGGCTGTTCAATCATAAATCCGATGCGTTAATTTTCAAGATAATTTGCTTGGAAAAGGGTCTCTCGATGCTGTCGAGAGACCCTTCACGGTAGATATGCCGCTGTATGAAAGCCTTGCGGGGGTTTAGGTTTACCTCCAGATTATGGTTTCATATTTGCCTTGCTACAGGGGGAATGTACATACCAGATACTACAAACCATTACTGATATAATAGGCTACCAAACCACCCAATAGAGGCAGCGACAAGAATCAGCGCGCTGCCTTCTAACAGTTGTGAGAATATCATCATGACGCCGGATACCAGCAATAGTCCAGCAAGTATTTGTGTTGTGTACTTATCGATTGCCGAGCCTCCTCCACCCGCTCGCCAATGGGGAACGGAGGAAGCATTCTTCTTTCGCATTCCTGAAGAGGAATGATCCTTCAGTTCCATGAGGGTTCTCCCATTTTTGACTGTCGCTATCGGTATCAGTCTTTGCTCATTAAGCCACGTGCCTGGAGATGGGTAGATTCACCGCGTGTGCAGCTTTTTAACGACTTCGACAATATCGTTCTCGGAATGGATGCCAAGCTCCTTGAGCAAATGCGCTATCTCCGTCGGTTCCGAATCACCGGGAAGGATGGCGTTCAGTTTGCCGCCCATAAATACCCAATAATCGCGTTTCCGCTCCTTGGCCAGTGTCATCAACTGCCTGCCGTAGTCGAGGGCTTGACCGTTGTGGCAGGAGATGCCGATGTACGGCGTGTCGACTTCGTCGGCGAGATCGAGAACATCGACAGGATCCACATCCACGCCGGCGTTGATGACATCGGCACCCATTCCGGCGAGAACGCCTTCCACCAGCACCAGCCCATAGGTGTGGGCATCGCCCGACCCTACCACAATCTTCTTTCCGTCCAGCGCCCCGCCCAAGCCGTCGGTGTGGAGCGAGTTGACGATTTCCTCGCGCATTTCCAGCGTTTGTCGACCGAGAACGGTGGGATAAAACGGCGAGATTTGATCCGTCCCCTTTTTATAGGTACTGGAATGGAACATCTGTTCAAACCGAATGGGATTGCACTGTTTCAGCACCAGGAAAAGCTCCAACGGATCCTCGACATCGATGCCGGCTTCGCGGAAGCCTTCCAGCACGTTGTCGAAGAATACTTTGCCTTCGCGTACCATCACGTCGCGCATTTCCTCCAGTTTGGAGAAATCCATAAAGGGCAGCCATTCTTCGGCTTTTTCCTCAGCGCGTTTTCCGGCCGCGAAGATATTTTCGAGATCTTCTAGGGTTGCGACCTTAATCTTCTCGGTGATGGAGACGGGATTGACGCCAAGGGACATGCGGTACTTTTTCTCCACCAGGATCTCGAACAACATTTCCGGAACGCTGACGCCGTAATTGCCGTGGATGTCATGATCCCATTGCAAGTTGGTGGAGCTGTTCAGGTAAGTGAGAACGGTCTGGTCGGGGGTGGACATGAGTTCATGCAGGGCCATGGCAATGGCGCACCGGGTGTCGTTCTCGCTCAGTAACCCGCCGAAGCTAATGACATACCGCGCACCGCACAGTTTCGTGCAGATATAATGCTCGAGCAACGCATAGCCCACGTATGAGGCGCAGTCGATGAAATAGCCGGGATAGCCGTCGTCCAGGTAGGTCTCGGCGCAGATCATCTCGTCCCGTTTGGACGCGAGAATGCCCAGCGATGTAACCACATCGCTGAAGCGCTGGACATCGTCGTTAAAGCCCGCATAGCCCCAGTAGAACTGGGTAAAATCGCCGATCCGGGGCGAGCCCACCTTGACGGCGTTGATGGTGGTCTCCAGCGCGTTGGGCGAGAAGAGGTGGTAATCGTTAAAGGTAATGTCTATTGGCGCGGCATAGGCCAGCGCCTGGTAGTCGGCGAGGCCGTCCATGACAAAGCTGGTCGTGGCGGGAGCTTTGTCCCGGTATTCTTTCGGCAGCGCGATAAGGCCGCTGGCGATCATCTGGATACAGTGGAGATCCAGGCCGGTACGCTGCGACCATCCATACAATTCCTTGATCGCTGCAACCTGTTCTTCGAGCGTCGCGAGGCCGAGGAGGATGTTCCAGTAAATCTTGCCCTGTTTGGCAAGGTCGAGTTTATATTCCATGTGGGTCTTGTATTGGTCGTTCTGCCCGATAAAAGCGCTCTTGCCGGTAGCGATGGTTTTTCCCATCTCAATCCCCTCGCGCACACATTCGCGTCCGTCGCGGTGGCCGTGGGGCTTGAGGCTCTTGAGGTATTGCAGCGCGTTGGAATCCATGTCATTCTCCGGTTAATCGTGTATCGCAGACGGGTTGCCCACTGCCTCCACGGAAATTTTGGTCTCGATATACAGGGGATTGCCATCGCCGTCGACAACGTGGTGCGGTTCTATCCGCTCCGTTGCTCTGGCATTGGCCCCGCCCCACTCCTGAATCCGCTCCCTGGCGGTCCTAAGCGCATTTTCCACCGCCCATTGTTCCGCTTCATCCCGGGTGGTGAACTCCGCATTGCCGTCAGGCGCATGCGCCCGATAGATCTTCCGCTCCCGGTCGGGACGCACCAACGCCTCGACTGTAACGCGAACCTGCCCCACCGCCGCGCCGACGGCATTGGCGACTTCGGCGTGCTTGGGTATGACGACCGGCGTGGCGAAGAATTCGCCCACAGGGGGAAGCCACGCTTCGACCGGCGCTCCCACCGCGACGATTTTCTTTTTCAGACGGAAGTTCGTGGTCAACACATCGTTGTCGCCGTCGTCACCGGTGGCTCGGACCAAATGCCGCAGCGCATCGTTACCGATCTCCTTCCCGCATGAAAAGCGTATCGCACTCTCCAAGCACGAGACGACAAGGATGTCGTTAATATCGGCTCGCACTTTTGCCACAAATTCGTCCGAGTCCAACTCGAGCTTCTTCGCAAAAAGGAGCGCCCCGGAGCGCGCCGCATCACTATTCCACAATGCCAGTTCGCCCGAGGCATGGAGGATGTCCGTGGGAGTAAGGGATATCGCCCCCAGAATGGACTTCCGGCACATCTCGTCGAGCGGGATATGTGACTCGCCGACCACAAGCGTCATGGCAATATCGGCGGCGCATAACGGCCCGTCACGCAAAGCGCTTGCTACAGCCGCCTCGATAGGCGTCGCCGTGGGACCGGGATCAGTGAGTAGGCGATAATAGACTCCCTGCGACGTGAGGGAGATTTCTCCGGCAGGCAACGACGCAGCCCGCGCCAAAGATTCGGCTAGATGCGGATTATCGCTTCCGGCGACGCAAAACGGTTGTACGCGTCGCGGCCCGATTTCCACGCTGCCCGGCTCTGCTCCTGCCGCGATGCGGCTGTCGCCGCCGATGCCGAAGGTGGCGATTTCCGCCGCCCGCACCATGGTGCGCCAACCACCCACCATCGCCCCGCTGGGGTTGATGGCGACCTTGCCGGCGTGGGCATGGGCGATGTCGGTGGTGGTGCCGCCCATGTCGACCAGCAGCGCATCGGTGGTGCCGGATAGGTAAAGCCCGCCGACGATACTTGCCGCCGGGCCGGAGAGAATCGTTTCAATCGGCCTGGTCATGGCGGCATCGTCGCGGATAAGGCTGCCGTCGCCCCGAACCACCATGACGGGAGCCGTAATGCGCTTCGCGGCCATGATGTTCCTGACCGCCTGGATAAGCGCTTCAATTTTCGAAATCAAACCCGCGTTGATGGCTGCGGTGATGGTACGGTCGTAATGGCCAAGCGAGGAACTGAGTTCATGGCCACAGACGACGGGAAGATCGAGGCTCTCGCGGATACTATCCCGGACACGCAATTCGTGCGCGGGATTTCGCACCGAAGCGAATCCGGACACCGCCATGGCGTCCACCCTGCCGACGAATTCGGCAGCGACCCGCGTCACTTCATCCGGGTCGATCGGGTGGACCACCCTGCCCTTGATGTCCAGCAGTCCGCCGATATGCCGCCACATGGTCACCGGCATGGCGCCTTCGTAGGCGCGGCCCATAACGAGGAGGCCCACCCTGCCGGTATCGCCTTCGACTACCGAATTGGTGGCAAGGGTTGTGGACAGGCTGACCAGGGAGACGCGCCCGAGCTGTTCGGGCGAAAATGCCTGCATGCAATCGCCGATGCAGGAGGAAAGGTCATGCCGGGTGGTAAAGACTTTTGTCTTGGCCACAATGTGCCGCGCCACGGGATCGAGCAGGACCGCATCGGTATAGGTGCCGCCGGTGTCGATTCCCAGGGTGAGCATACCGTCTCCCAAAGGGGCGGCGCGGTTACGCGCCGCCCCGAGTGCAGGTGCGATTACACGCTGGCGCCGGCCAGAGCCTTGCGAAGGCCGTACTTTTCCTCGATTTTTCCAGTCTCGGCGTCGAGTATGGCGAAGATTTCATCCACATCCGCCGGCTTGATGTTGATGGGCGGAATGAACGAGATCCTGTTGCCATAGTAACCGTTCAATTGTGCAAGCAGTCCGGCGTCGCGCAGGTTGTCCACCAATTCCATCGTTTCCTTGGCGGCGGGTTCCTTGGTGGTGCGATCACGGACCATTTCGATGCCGAAGAACAGACCGCGCCGGGAGTAGTCGCCCATCAGCGGATGCTCGGCCATGAAGCTTTTCAGCACGCCTTCCAAATATTCGCCGGTGGTGGTGCACGTTTCCAGCATTCCGTCTTCTTCGATAATGTCAAGCACCTTGTTGCCGACGGCGCAGCCGAGGGCGTTACCGGCATAGGTGGAGCAAATGAAGCCGGGTGCGGTGTCTTCGAACAACTCGGCCCTGCCGACGATAGCGGCCATGGGCACGCCTGCGCCAAGGGCTTTGCCGATGATGAGGATATCGGGCGCGACGCCGCTGTGTTCGCAGGCGAACAGTTTGCCGGTGCGGCCCATGCCGGTCTGGACTTCGTCGAAGATAAGGAGGAAGCCGTGCTTGTCCGCCAGCTTGCGGAGCGCCTGGAGGAATTCAATCGGCGGGACGATATAGCCGGCCGAGCTCTGGCAGGGCTCGACAAGCATGGCGGCGACATTGGTGTAACCGGCGTTATAATTGCCCATGCTGGTCTGTCCCGAGCACATCAGGTCGTCGATGACCTTGACGCAGTGCATGTTGCATGATTCGGGATTCTTGTCGTAGGGGCAGCGGTAGCAATAGGCATAGGGGAAGCGTTCGATGCCGTGGTCGGCCGAGGTGACGGTGTTGTACCAACGGTGCATCGAGCCCGCGCCGGTGAAGCCCATGGTGGCGGTGTTCTGGCCGTGGTAGCCGCCGTAGAAGCAGACGATCTGCGTCTTCTTGGTGTGGTACCGGGCGATGCGGACAGCGTTCTCGACCGCGTCGGAGCCGCTCAGGGCGAGGCGGGCGCGCTTGCGGAAGTCGCCGGGAGCTGCGGCGATGAGGCGGTTGACCAGGCGGATGCGTTCCGGCGTGGGGAAGTCGAACCAGTTGTCCAATTCGTTGACGTACTGGTTGTACATGGTCTCGGCGATGCGCTTGTCGCCATGGCCGATGTTCATGCAGGACATGCCGGTGATGCAGTCGATGTATTCCTTGCCGTCGACATCCCAGACGCGCGAGCCCTTGCCCTTGGCGATGATCTGCGGCATCGACCACTTGGTGAAGAGCACGTCGCCGGGGTGTTCGTTTTCGAGAAAATCAAGAAGGCCGGCCTTGTTGCCGGGGGTAACGGTTTTGCTGGTATTGACCCTGTCGATGAGGTCCTCATAAACTTTCTTAGCCATGATACTCTCCTTGTGGGTGATGGGTCGATTATATTTATGTACTAATATATCTTTACAGAGCGAAAAAAATAACTCCCCGTATGGGTGGAGTCGGCCAGAAAAGCCAGCCGCTCCACCCATGTGGACAACCCTACTTCACGTACTCGCCGATATTGGCGGGCGTGACCAGTTCATACGGAATGTCATAGACAGCGTCGATGCTTTTGCCTTGGGCCGCTTCGATGGCGACATCCAATGCCTTGCGGGCTTGGGCGGCGGAGTTCTGGAAAACGGTGCAGTCCAGGCGTCCGTCCTTGACCGCTTCAAGCGCGTCGGGAATGGCGTCGACGCCGCCGACAAACACGCCTTCGCGGCGTCCGGAATTTTCAAGCGCAACCAGCGCGCCCAGGGCCATCTCGTCGTTTTCACCAAAGATGATATCGAATTCCAGGCCGGACTGGATGAAGTTCTCGACTGCGGCGAGGGCCTTGGCGCGGTCCCAGTCGCACACCTTTTCGGCAACGACCTTGGCACCCGGGAAATCCCGCAACACTTCTTCGAGACCGGCGTGGCGCATAACTTCCGAGTTCTGACCGGCAACGCCGTGGATGACGATGATGTTTCCTTTGCCGCCGGACAAGCGCAGTAGTTCGCGGGCAAGGAGCCGCCCGGAGACGATATCATCGGAGCCGACATACGAGGTCCGCTGCGGCGAGACGGTCGAGGCGTTCATTTCGATGCACGGTATGCCGGCCTCGGCGCAGGCTTCAACAGCCGGCACCTGCTGCTCGCGGTCATAGGGGTCGATGATGATGGCGTCGACTCCCTGGGATATAAGATTGTAGACCTGGTCGTTCTGTTTGTTGGCGTCGCCTTGCGCGTCGAGGACAATCAGTTCGACCGTGTCGCCCAGATTCTGATCGCGGTAGTGTTCGTCCATCGAATCGCGGAGTTGCGCCAGGAACTCAGCCGACAGGCTATAGTAGGAGACGCCGACGCGAATCTTCTTCTCTCCTGCCACCGCGTAGGTGCAGACCGCCAGACCCAGAATCACACTCAGTATCAGCGTACTTGTTCTCTTCATCGCGTTTCCTCCATTTTGATTTGTCTGCACCGCTGCGCACGCAGAGGTTTACGTTGGTATGTACCTGCACGACTATTTGTTGCTCTTCTGATCCATCCACACCGCCGAGATGATGATCAGGCCCTTAACGATGAGCTGGATATAGGACGACACGTTCAGGATGTCGAGACCGTTCTGGATAACGCCGATGATGAGCACGCCCATCAGGGTACCGGCGATGGTGCCGCGCCCGCCGGTCAGCGAAGCGCCGCCGACCACGACCGCCGCGATGGCGTCCAATTCATAGCCGACGCCGGCGTTGGGAGCGCCCGCATTGGTGCGCCCGGCCAGAAGAATGGAGGACAACCCGCACATCAGACCCATGAAGCTGTAGGCGAAGAACTTGACCTTCTTGGTGCTGACGCCGGAGGCGATTGCCGCGTCTTCGTTGCCGCCGGTGGCGAGGAGGTAACGGCCAAGCACCGACTTGTTGAGGATGACGTAGCCGACGGCCAGGGCGAGGAACAGGAACAGGACCGGAACGGGAACATAGCAGATGGTCCCCTGCCCCAGGAATTTAAAGGACGGCATAAGGTTGATAATCGGCCTGCCGTTGGCGTAGGTCAGGGCCATGCCCCGGGCGATGGTGGTCATGCCGAGGGTGACGATAAAGGGAACAATTCGCCCGTAGGCGACGAGGAAACCGTTGACCGCGCCCAGGAGAAAGCCCATGAACAGGCCGATGACGATGGCGAGGGGAAAGCTTTGCCCGGGATGAGCAATACTGGTGGCGACGACCCCGGCGAAAGCAAGCATGGATCCGGCCGAGAGGTCGATACCGCCGGTGACGATGACCATGGTCATGCCGACGGCGAGGATACCGTTGATCGACACCTGCAGGAGGATGTTCCTAACATTGGGTATGGTCAGGAAGGCGCTGTGCGACAGGGTCATGATAAGAACAAGAAGGATAAAGACGCAGTACAGGCCATATTTGGCGATGAAGTCGGTGGCGCTTCCTTTCTTGGCGGAAAGTCTCCCCAGGGTAGTCATTTCACTGTCCTCCGTATCGATTCAAAATTCGCGGCGTGGTGCATAATGTCTTCCTGGGTGAAGCCGTGGGTCAGTTCCTTCTTGGCCTCGCCCTGGTTCATCACGATGATGCGGTCGCACATGGAGATGACCTCGGGCATTTCGGAGGAGATGAGGATAACGGCCTTGCCATCCCGGGTCAGTTTGTCGATGAGGGCGTAGATTTCCTGTTTTGCGCCCACGTCGATGCCGCGCGTCGGCTCGTCGAGGATAAGGATATCCGGTTCCATCAGGAGCCAGCGGGCGATCAGGGCTTTTTGCTGGTTGCCGCCGGAGAGCGAACGGACCTTGGTGGCGATGGACGGCGTCTTGATGCGGAGAGACTCGACGTACTGGCGGCACACGACGCGTTCGTTCCTGACATCGACAATATTCATGCGGCTCAGTTCGCGGATTTTGCAAATGGAGACATTCCGTTTCACAGACAGGCCGAGAAACAGGCCCTGGCGCTTGCGGTCTTCGGTCAGGAAGGCAATGCCGTTATTGATGGCGTCGATGGGGCGGCGAACATTGACATGCCTGCCGTGGACGAGGATCTCGCCGCTGTCGGCCGGCCAAATGCCGAAAATCGCTTCCGCCACCTCGGTGCGGCCAGCGCCGATAAGGCCGGTAATGCCGAGGATTTCACCTTTACGCAGGCTGAGGTTGACGTTGTAGAATTTACCAAAGCGGGTCAGGTTGCGGACCTCGAGGACAGTGTCGCCAAGCGGGGCCGGGGTGCGTTTAAACATTTCGGTCAGGTCGCGGCCGACCATCATTTTCACCAGCTTGTCGTTGTCCAGTTCCGACGCCGGCTTGGTGTCGACATATTTGCCGTCGCGGAGCACGGTGATGTAATCGGAAATCTGGAAGATCTCGTCCATCTTGTGGGAAATATAGATGATCGCCGTGCCTTTGGCTTTAAGTTCGCGGATGATATTGAACAGGACCTCCACCTCTTTTTCCGAAATCGCCGAGGTGGGCTCGTCCATGATAATGATTTTGGATTCAAAAGAAGCGGCTTTGGCGATTTCCACCATCTGCATCCGGGCGATGGAGAGTTCGCGCATGCGCGTTTTCGGCGGTATCGGGTCGATGCCGAGTTTGTCGAAGAGGGCGGTGGTCATCTCCATCAGCTTTTTGTCGTTGACCATGCCGAAGGACGACGGCGCGTGACCGAGGTAGATATTGTCGGCGACAGTCATGTCGGGGATGATGCTGAGTTCCTGGTGAATCATGGAGATGCCGTGGCGGAGAGCGTCGTTACTGCTATTGAACTCGACCTGTTCGCCGTCGAAGAACACCGTGCCTTTGTCGGCGGGATAGCTGCCGCTGAGGACTTTCATCAAGGTGGACTTGCCCGCGCCGTTTTCACCCATGATGGTGTGCACGGTTCCGGGTTGGACCCGCAGAGTAACGTTGTCCAGCGCCGTGACGCCGGGGAACGTCTTGGTAATTCCCTCCATTCGCAATAGGTATTGATCGGGGCGATCCATGACAAAATCCTCCTGCGGCGATTCGGCGAGAATACATCGACGACCTTGGGGCGAACGTTGGTAGAAACGGACGAATTCGCACCAAAGGCCGGAGCGCATGCAAAACAGACGGCAAATGCGGTAAAGGTCGAATGTGAGGAGAGCGAGGGGCAAAGGGAGCAAAGCATTTCTTGCTGACTAATATATTATCATTATAGTATATACTTGACCTTAGTCAAATGGCAATTCTTAAAAAAAGCGGGAAAATTCCGCCCAAAACACCGCTACCGCCTGGTTATGGTGTGAAGAAGGGCAAATACCATGAAATGGAAGAGAAGTCGCAAACTTATGGATATGGCACAAAACTAAGAGGGCTACGCTGGCATTGCTCTGCATTCAGTTGCGTGGAAATCCACCCCGTTAAGAGGGCGGACGGAATCCACAAGCATGTGTGCGGTCGCTACAATTACTCGGCATCCTAGGCTGGAAAGTACTCCGGCTTTTTCCGGCGAATCTCTTCAATAAACTCCGAATTGGGGTTATGGTCATGGTGATGACCGAGGATTTCATCCAGGCGCTTACGGTTGCCCGATTCGATGCACTCTACCAGCTCCTCATGTTCCTGGAAGGAATCGTCGAGCTTGCCGTCGCGCTGCAGATCCAGCATAAGCACGCGGTTATAATGCGCCCGCGAATTGGAGATGATATTCCAGATCATCTCATGCCCGGCGATTTTAAAGATAACCCCGTGGAGGTTGTTATCCTGGCGAATATATTCGGCCACGTCGTGACGCTTAATGGCGGAACGCATGAAGTAGAATTGTTCATCCACCTGCTCGCGCAGTTTGGTTTTCTTGGCGCAGAGGGTCAAGCACACGTCGCGGTCAAGCAGGTGCCGCATATACGCCACTTCGCGGGCCAGCTCGAAGCTGATCGGCGCGACATAGGTTCCGGATTGAGGAAAAATATTAACCAGCATTTCTTCCGACAAGCGGATCAAGGCCTCGCGTATGGGAGTCCGCCCCAGGCCCATGCGTTCGATCAGCTCGCCTTCGACCAGAATGGAACCCGGCATCAATTCCAGATACTGGATTGCGTCCTTCAACATGGTGTACGCGACCGACCTGCCCTGCGGCCTGTTCTTTTTGACCAAACCTTCCATGATAGTCCCCGTTCCGTTCCGGTTAATTGGTATATTACTATATCTTAACTGCTCGGAAGCGCGTGTCAATGCATGACGGAGCATGGGATACCTTTCAGCGCGTCGACAAGCCACTCCACAGGCATGGCTGTCATCGGGATACGCCAGCGGCCTGAATGACGTATTCAGGCCGCTGGCGGAAAAACTTTCTTACTTGTCCTCACCGGTCCAGTACTGTGCATCCGGTTCAATCATCCACAGATGGGCGGGGTCGTCGATCCGTGTCTTTTCCCACGGGTTGCCCGGCAGGTGACGGATGCCCCACACATAGCAGCAGGCATAGCCCGGCGCCATCGACATCGGGTGCACGCCTTTGGTAAGGATAGCCAGGCCGTTGTGGTGCAGCTCGGCAATCTCGTCGTCCACCCATCCCGCGCCAAAGCCCTGCTCTTTTTCAAAGTGGTAGAAATACACTTCGGGCTGGGGGTGCCAGTGGGGCGGATAGCTGGACCATTTGCCCGGGAGGTTGACGACTTCGCCCAGAACCATGTTGGAATAGGGCGCGTTGCCATAGTCAAAGCTGGTGCGGACATCCCGCTTGATGCAGCCGCCGCATTCGCCGTTCGCCCCGCGCCGCCAGGTGTCGGTTTCTTCCGGCGTGTAGAGGTGGGTGGGGAAGGTCTTGTCGTTGCTCGTCGCCTGGACATACACTTTGCACGGCTCGATTGCGGTGATGCGGCTGGACGCGCCTTTCGACTGGTGCAGACACCAGGTGTCGTAGTCGAAGGGATTCGGCCGTTCCATTGTCACGTCCTTCCCGACGAAGCTGGCGACCGCCTTGCCGTACAGGAGAATCCAGGCCAATTCCTTGTCAGCGTGGTGGAATTCGTAGGTGTCGCCCGGTTCCATCATGATGATGCCGACATCCATCATGCTGCCGTAACCGTTTTCGATGTCTTCGCGGGTGTACTCGTTGTAGCCTCGCTCGAGTTTCTTGTCGATGTACATGGTGGTCTCCGGGGGACAAAAGAAACGAAAAAATAAAAAAATCGGATCACCCGCGTGTGAACAGCGCTAGATTCAATGCTGTAACAAAAGCTTTTCGCGAAAGCTGCGGTACCCATCCGACGTCCCGTAGTATACATGGGACAGACCCGGAGGGTAAAAAACAAAAATCCATGGTGATGCGTATCCGGCGTAGTACCCAACGCAAATGCGAGCCGGCCATCTCTATGGTAATGGCGTGAGGGTGCACCTCTACCTGGCCCCACGGATCGTGAAAAGGTAAGCTAAAAGCCGGGCGGTATCCGATACGGGATCGGATCAGAAGCCGGATACCTCAACTCACGATTCACTATCACGCCCGAGGATGCCGCTGGCCCCGGCTCTTCACTGCGTTACGTGCACGTACCCTCCGGGCTCCGGGTGGGATTTCCGGGACCTCCATTTCGTATAATGGGGGTCTCTTTTTTTTAAAATGCCTTCTTCACCGCAAAGACCTTGATATGGCTGAATTCTTCCAACGAAATACTGATCCCTTCCCGGCCGATGCTGCTCATCTTGTATCCGCCAAAAGGCTGATCAAGATGCCGGTAACCGCCGGAGCCGTTCACCACCGCCGCCCCTGCCTTCAGTTTGCCGCCGACCCGAAAGGCGCGGCGCAGGTCCGCCGTCATCAAGCCGGACGAAAGGCCAAAGCAGGAATTATTGGCAATGCGGATAGCGTCTTCTTCCGTATCAAAGGCGATGAGCGGGAACACCGGCCCAAACACCTCCATATCCGAGGCAATATCCATTTCCGGCGTGACGTTCGTCAAGATGGTAGGCATGATTCGCGCCCCGTCCCGCTTGCCGCCGAAGTGCAGGTTCGCCCCCTGCTCCACCGTTGTGGCGATCTGCTTTTCCACTTCTATAGCCGCTTTTTCCGACACCAGCGTGGTGACGACCGCATCGTCGTCGAGGGCGCTCCCCGCCTTGGCGGCGGCGAGACGGGCGGTCAGCTTTTCCACCACCTTCCCATACACGCCCTTTTGCACAATAAAACGCTTCGAGGCGCAGCATACCTGGCCGTTGTTTTCCAGACGGCTGGTGGTCATTTCATCGATGGCGGCGTCGAGGTCTGCGTCATCAAAGATGATCATGGCGTCGTTGCCGCCCAATTCAAAGTAGAGCCGTTTCAAAGTGTCTGCGCCGTCCCGCATAAGCGCCTGGCCAGCCGGCGTGCTGCCGGTCATGCTGATGGCGTCGACGTCGCGATTCTTGACGACCTGAGCCACCATGTCGGCCCGATCGCAAACCATGAATTGCACGACTCCCTCCGGGAATCCGGCCTTTTTGGCGACCGCGTCCAACGCCATGACGGCGAGCGGGTTGGCCGATGGAGCCTTGACGAGAACCGCATTGCCCATGATCAAGGCGGGCGCGATCTTCTGGAAGGTCAATTCAATCGGGAAATTAAAAGGAATGATGCAAGCTATCACGCCCAGCGCCTCGCGGCGGGTGAAGATCAGGTCTTTTTCAAAGCCGGGCGCGTTGTCGGTCAACACCTCGCCATAGAGGTGTTTGGCCCGCTCGACAGCGGCGCGGAGCAGTTTTGCGCCGTCCTCGTTTTCTCCTCGCGCCTGGACGATGGGCTTGGCCATGTCCTTGGCGGAAAGGGTGGCGATGTGTTCATTTGCCGCTTCCAGCTCATCGGCAAAACGCATGAGGATTTCGCCCCGCGCATACAGCGGCGTATCCTGCCAGGCGGGCTGGGCCGCACGGGCGGTGGCGACCATGGCGGCGAGGCGGGCGGCATCGGCGAGCTCCAGAGTATCGAGCACGTCGCCGGTCGCGGGGTTGGTGACTTTCAGGGTTTTCGCCATTGGAGAATCCTTTTCAGATCAAGATGGAGTGGAACCTGGTCACACAGACGTTCTGGCACCAATCAACTCCATCACGTCGGCGCAGTCAAGGCCGAATGCCTCGGCAACGCCGTCGCAGGTGCAGTGTTTATCGTAGCAGTTGACGCCGGGAATCAAGGCGGCATCCATGCCCAGGGCCGCTTCCAGCCCATGCTTGGCGATAAGAAGGCCGTAGCGCAGGGTGGAGTTGGTCAAGGCCAGGGTCGAGGAGTGCGACACCGCGCCAGGCATGTTGGCCACGCAATAGTGGACAATGCCGTCGATGATGAACACCGGGTCTTGGTGGGTGGTGGGATGGCTTGTTTCGAAACAGCCGCCCTGGTCGATAGCGACGTCGACGATGACCGTTCCCTTGGTCATAAGCGCGAGGTCTTCGCGGAGAATCAACTTGGGAGCCTTGCGGCCGGGGATAAGAACCGCGCCAATGACCAGGTCCGCCCCTTTGATGGCTTGCTGGATATTGGCCCTGGTGCTCATGAGGGTCTGAATCCGGCTGCCGAAGAGATCGTCCAGGTAGGCGAGGCGCTTGGCCGACACGTCCATGATGGTGACGTTCGCGCCCAGACCGACGGCGATTTTACAGGCGTTGGTGCCGACCACGCCGCCGCCGATGATGACGACATTGGCTTTACGTACGCCGGGAACGCCGGCCAGAAGCACGCCGCGGCCGCCGTAGGGTTTCTCGAGATATTTCGCGCCTTCCTGCGACGACATGCGTCCGGCGATTTCGCTCATCGGGGTAAGGCATGGGAGCGTTCCGGCCGAGTCGACGATGGTCTCGTAGGCAACGGCCTTGGTCCCGGCCTTCAGCAGGGCTTCGGTGAGGGGACGGTCGGCGGCGAGGTGGAGATAGGTATAGAGCACCTGGTCTTCGCGGAGGAAGCCGTATTCGGATGCGACCGGTTCCTTGACCTTGACGATCATGTCGGCAAAGCCCCAGACGTCCTTGGCCTTGTCGACGATTTTGCCGCCGGCGGCGGCGTATTCGCTATCGGTAAAACCGGACCCCTCGCCCGCGCCCGTTTCGACAAGCACAGTACTGCCGGCCTCGACATAGCTCTTGACGCAATTGGGGGTCAAGCCAACGCGGTATTCGTGATTCTTGATTTCCTTGACAAGTCCGACAGTCATCATGGGTGTACTCCCTTCAAGAGTGGAAGGCACGTTGCCTTTGTTTGGTTACTTGGGAACGTTGGGGATCATAAAGCCACGAATAACACCGAGCAAATCGGCATAGCCGCCCAGGAACTGGCTGAGGGTGCGCTTGGTCGCGCCGAAATCGGCAAATTCGCTTTCCTTCATGCCATCGCCTTCAAAAGCGCGGTTAAACTCGGGGAAGTATTTCTTCAGGGTATCCAGGATCGTCTTGTCGACCGGCACATCCATGCGCGGGGTTGGGTCGATGCCCGATTTGTTGATCTTTTCCTGCCAGTCCGAGGTGATGGTCAAGACAACGTCACCGCCGACAAATTCCGACCACTGCATAACGTTCCGATAGGCGGCGGCCAAGAGCCGGGTGGTGTACTTCTTTTGCTGGTAAATTTTATAGGCGTTCTTAAAGCAGGCGATGCCGGCCCATTCGAGCACGCCCGGGTCGCACGGCACGCCCTCGTTTTTCCACACCACCTTGAGGTAATCGTCCAGACGGCCGCCCATCATGGTGCAGACGGGGGACATCTGCGAGATGTCCTTGCCTTCGGCCTGGCGGCGCTTGAGGCCGCGTTCAACCGCTTCAGCGACCGCCAGTACCTGCGGGACGGAGAACGACACGGTGGCATTGACCGAGACGCCGTGGTAGGTCGATTCTTCCACCGCCGCCACCCCGGCTTCGGTAACAGGCATTTTCACCTGCATGTTGGGGGCGAGGGTATTGAAGTGGACAGCCTGCTTCCACATGGCTTCGGCGTCGCGATAGTATTTGGCGTTGGTCTGGATGGACAGACGGCCCTTTTTGCCCTTGGATTTCGTGAAGATTGGGTCGAAAAGCTTCGCTCCCTTGACCGCCATTTCCTCGTTCAATTTCCAGGCGATGTCGTCTTCGGTCGCAGAGGGCATTTCCTTGACCAGGGCGGCGATGCGATCTTTCCACAGATCCATTTCCTTCTTGAGCACGCCCAGGACGATAACCGGGTTGGTGGTTGCCCCGGTCGCGCCGTTTTCCAATGCCGACTGCAATTCGGAATGGGCGCAGGAATCGTTCCAGAACTCGGTCGGGGTGGTCATCACCGTTTTTTGCAGGGGAGATTTATATTGCATAGATAGTCCCGTTCTTTTGTCAAAGTCTGTTTTAGATGGTGCCGTCAGTTCACCAAGGCAAAGGCAAGAGAGAAAGAATCGCGTGAACACTGATATATTTATATATTATCACACAAATATGTCTTAGTCAACCGCCGTGCGGCAAAATACTAATAAATAGTAACTTGTTCATGGAGGACACAGAAATAGGTCGGGGACCATTAAGGGAGAGGGACTCGAAGTGTGGTGGCACACGGGCAATCCGTTACGAAACGAACTGGACCTTCATATTGTGGTGGTGATCTGCGGCCGCTTCGAAGGCTTTTTCCGCAGCGTCGAGAGGATAGGTGGCGCTAAGGATTGGAGCCGGGTCGACCCTGCCTCCGAGTATATAGGCCACGGCGAGATCGAACTCGCTATTCCAGCGCATAGCGCCGACAATGCGAAGTTCCTTTTCCATAACCAAGGCCCAAGGCAGGGCCACCGCCTCTCCGGAAGGAGAACCGATCTGCACCAGGACGCCGCCTTTTCGCAAGGTCCGCATCCCGCCCGCAATCAGATCGGGAACGCCGGTCGTCTCGACAACCAGGTCAAAGCGCGAGTCCTTAAAGGGTGCGGTATCCGAACTAATATCGATACTGGCATCAGCACCCATGCCGACACAGACCTCGAGCGCTCGCGGATTCCTCCCGCCCACCACGACCTCAAGTGCCCCGCCCAGGCGCGCAGCCGCCACGGTCATCGCGGCTACGGATCCGGTTCCCAGGATAAGCACACGCTTGCCCATGCCTCCCCCGGCATTGTCCAGCGCGTGAAGGGAGCACGCCAACGGGTCCGCCAAGGCGGCAATACACAGGTCTGTTTCCGGAGGCAGGACGATGCAACACGCCTCGGGGACATCGAATTGTTCCCTGAAAAAGCCGTCGACATGCGGCACGGTCAGGGCGGAGCCAGGGAAAATGGTGTGCTCGCACAGGCTCAATTTGCCCTTTTTACAGTTCCCGCAGTGGCCGCAATGCAATAGAGGATTCACAACGACCTTGTCGCCGGGACATACCATTCGCACGCCGTCACCGACGGACTGGACAATGCCGGACGCCTCGTGACCCAGAACGAGCGGACGGTTGAGGCCATGGCCAACATTACCAAATGTGTTGTAGTAATGCATATCGCTGCCGCAGATCCCGACGGCAGCCATGCGAATCCTCACCTCGCCCACACCAAGAGTGGAGGCCTCACGTTCTACCAGCCTCAGTTGCCGCTTGGCTTCCAAGACCAGTGCTTTATATAAAACGCCCATGACGCCTCCCCTCTTTTCTTGCCTTACGTCATTCAGGAACAACCGCAAATTCGACCCGGTTGCCATCCGGGTCCAGCACGCAGGCTTCATAGAACCCATCGCCGGTGGTATGCGGCTGGCCGACCAAAGTGCAGCCATCTTTTTGCAACCGCTCGGCCAAGGCATCCAATTCTTGCCGCGACGCCATGGAGAAGGAGAAATGCGTCAAGCCAAGCGTCTCGTTGCCGTTTTCCGCATCGCCCACGGGGATTCGTGCCATTTGCATAATTTCAAGCCGGCAGTCTCCGTCAAAGGAGAGAAAATACGATTCAAATTTCTCCCCAAAGTCGTGAACAGAGGTATACTTGTCATTGGCAACCGCGTTGAAGTATTTGACATAGAAATCCTTCGACCGTTCCAGATCTCGAGTCCACACCGCAATATGTTCCAATTTCATGATCAGTTCCTTTCGGGTAGAGAATACCCTTTCCACAAAACCGGCGCATCGTGATCGGGAAAGGAGGATAAAACCGCAAGAGGAGAACAGAGGTGGATACAGTCAATACTTATAGACCAATCGCACATTGCAGGTCAGCGTCTCGAGCGCGATGGCGATCAGTCCCTGGATATAATCGTTGTGAAGGTTTTTTCTATAGACCATCGTGGGCATATGATGGGCAGGTATGAGACTGGCGCACCGCCCATAGACCGCCTTGACCACTTCCTCGGTAATGAAGCCGCCGGACAGCGCCATTATCTCGGGATTGATGATGGCGGTTATCGACGCGACCACATCCGACAACAAGGCTATGTAGTGTTCGCCGGAACGGTCCGCGCCGTGTTGTTCGAGATTTGCGGGAAGGTACATTATCTCCCCGGCGAATCCCGAGAACCCCCGCAAAATACGCCCATTCGACACAAACCCGGCGCCAAGGTTGAAAAGAGGTTTGCCACCGACATCGGTGCGGCCCACTCTGGCATGACGCGTGCCGTGGACCATTTTGTCTGGCGAAAAGAGAAACGCCGCGGTTGTATCGCGGTTATTGCACGTAGCCATATAGAAGCCGTAGGCTGCGGCATTGGTGTCGTTTTCGACCATGATGGTGACGCCGGGAAAATCTTCACTCAGCATCTTCCCCAGGGCCAGCCCGTTCAAATCATGGAAATTGCATTGGTCTATCACGCCGTTCGTCATATATCCCGATATGCCGACAGAGACCACGGAAATTTGCGGATGGCGCAGGCACAAGGAAGCAATGCGTACACGGATGACCTCGTAATCGACCGTGGTGATTTCTTCGATGGATTCGTCGACAACATTGCCGATTAAGTCTGCCGCAACGGAAGAGAAACACAGTTGGTTGTTATCGGTGTGGATATAGACACAGCCTATTAACGAA
This sequence comes from Planctomycetaceae bacterium, assembly GCA_021205245.1. GTDB lineage: Bacteria > Planctomycetota > SZUA-567 > SZUA-567 > SZUA-567 > JAJBSZ01. The sequence goes on along the minus strand of JAJPXZ010000049.1, from coordinate 5,983 downwards.
AACAGCGCGTTGTATGCATAACTTTTGGCAGGTCTGCCATAATCCGGCTGTTCCACAGACATCTCGACAACTTCGCCTTTGGAGCTGAGTTCGTTGAGAATCTTGCCGCATGTCGCCACACTGATTCCCGTCGCCTCGGATATCTGCGCCTTGGTCCCCTTACCCAGGGACTTGAGAGCGGACTTAATCGTGTCCGTGTTGATTTCCTTCACCAAGGTGACGTCATTCCGGGGGCTTATCATTGCATTCCTACCTGAAGGATATCAAACTGTTGCACAGACACTACGCTTTATTATCCAACCGTCTAGTCCATTGTCAATCCCGGGTAGCCTTAAGAGGTAAGAGAGGGTATATCCCGATTCTCGCCGAATCCATCTTGTCTTTAGAGCATCAATCAATGCATCTCTTGCCCACCAGACACATTGATCGCCTGCCCGGTCATATAATCAGCATACGGCGAGGCAAGAAAGACAGCGGCCATGGCAATGTCGTCGGGGGTGGCGTAGCGTCCCAACGGTATAGCTTTTTCCCATTCTTTAAGGATTTCTTCTGGTTCACCGCCATTGATCTCGGAAGCCCATTGGGCCTCACGTCGGGTCATATCGGTCATGACCGAACCGGGGCAGAAGCTGTTGACGCGGATGTTATACTCCGCTAGTTCCAACGCCAGGCCCTTGGTAAAGCCGATAACAGCCGCCTTCGTGGCGCAATAGTGGGTCAACAATTTCAACCCGGTCTTGCCGGCTTGGGAAGCGGTGTTGATGATTCTCCCCTCGCCCTGTTTCTTCATCTGCGGAATAACCGCCTGCGAACAAAGAAAGACACCGCGACAGTTCACCCGGAAAATAATATCCCAATCCTTGACCGGCATGTTCTCGATTGTATTCATGCTGATGGTGCCGGCGTTGTTGTACAAGAAATCGATCCGGCCCAATGCCGATACCGCCTGTGCAGCCATCGCCTTGCAGTCATCCTCGTCTGCCACGTCCATCGTGAAGGCGATTCCTTTGGTTCCCAATTTGTTGATCATCTCGGCCGTCTCGGCAGCGCCGTCCTTATTGAGATCACAGGCCATAACGTCAGCGCCGTGTTTCGCCAGCATGCACGCGATTGACCGCCCGATACCCGTTCCCGCCCCGGTGACAATGGCGGTTTTCCCTGCAAGATTGAAGCAGTCCATGAGCTATTCCTTTTTAGTAAGATTATGGTTTCCGAGTACCCGGTTCGTTAGCTGCGGCCGCCGAGACTGCGGATACTGTCGAGAACAATCGCAAGAATAATGATGAGGCCGGTGGCAACCAATTGCCAATACGGCGACACGCCAACGAGGTTGAGACCGTTGTAGAGAACGCCGAGGATGAGCGCGCCCAGGAAGGACCGGGCGATATTCCCCTGCCCGCCGTTCAGGCTGGTGCCGCCGATAACGGCAGCGGCGATGACCTGCATCTCGTAGCCCATGCCGACCGTCGGCTGGCCCGAGGTGAGCCGGGCCGCCCATATCGCACCGCTGAGACCAGCGCAACCGGCGCAGATAACCAGCGCACTCACGATAACCCGCTTGGAATGAATCCCGCACAACCGCGCCGCCTCCTTGTTGCCGCCCACGGCGTAGATGTCACGGCCGAAGCGGGTGTATTTCAGATACACGATAGAGACGATCGCAACCGCGACAAGGATGATAACCGGCCTGGGAATGCCAAGGAAATAGCCGCCGCCGAGATCGCCAAACCACTCTGGCATGCCATACACAGGGCGGCCATTGGTGATGACATACCCAAGACCGCGTACCGCCTGTTGGGTACCCAGCGTCACCAACATGCTTGGCAGGGCAAAGCGTACGGTGATCAACCCGTTGAACAAGCCGATACCCATAGCGACAAGAATCGCAGCCACGGTGGCCGTGAACATGCCGGTTCCCGCCTGGACGCAGTACGCCGTCACCACTCCGGAGAAGGCCACGACCGAACCGACGGAGATGTCAATATGGCCGCACAGGAGAACAACAGTCATTCCGGCGGCCATAATGCCATAGATGGATATCTGCCGGAGAATATTGAGCATATTGTTCATGCTCAGGAAGTTCTTGTTGAGCGCGCCAAAGAGGATGATCATGGCAATAAGGATCATGATGAGCACGAGTTCGTCCACCACCCCGCGAATGGTTATGGGGCTGTCTTCGAAGCGGCCGCTGATTGCGGTAGTTTTTTGCATCACACACTCCTTTACAAATCGGGCGCTACGCGACCGCATCGGAAATGAGGTGGTTAATCCGATCCTCATCCAACTCATCGCTGTTCATCGATCCGACGATCCGACCGCTGTTCATCAGGAGCACCCGGTCGCACATCTTGACGATTTCGGGCAGCTCAGACGAGACAACCAGCACGGAATAGCCCTTGTCGGCCAGCTCCTTGATCAGGTTATAAATTTCCAATTTAGCGCAGACATCGATGCCTAGGGTCGGCTAGTCCAAAAGGAGAATATTCGAGAACTTCGCCAGCCAGCGGGAGAGTATGACTTTTTGCTGATTGAAGCAGGAGAGGCTTTTAATCTTTGTCCTGCGTGAAGCCGTCTTGATTTTCAGCTTGTCGATATACTGTTCGACAATGCTCCGCTCTATCGCCGAACTGACGAAAACGCCTGTTGGGCATATCTCGTCCATCGTGGCGATAGTGAGGTTTTGCTGAACCGACAGTTCCAGGAACAGCCCCTGCTCTTTCCGTTCCTCCGGGATAAGCGCCATACCGTTTCGCATACAGACAGAAGGATTGGGATTGCGGATCGCCTTTCCTTCCACCACGACCTGGCCCGAATCCAAACGGTCGACGCCATAGAGTGCGCGGAGCAATTCCGTCCTTCCCGAACCCATCAATCCATAGACGCCGAGCACTTCGCCTTCGCGCAATTGCAGCGAGACATCATTGAGGCAGCCTTTTCTGCAGACGTTCTTCGCCTCGAGGACGATTCGCTCGCTTTTCGGTCCCGTACCCTGGCGCTCGTCGCGCCGAAAGAACTCGTCCACATTCTTCCCGACCATCAACTCGGTGAGCGACGACGGCGTCAGGTCGCTTGTGGTATAGACGCCCACGTTGCGGCCGTCCCGCAGGACGGTCATGCGGTCGCAGATTTCGAACACCTCATCCAACTTGTGGGAGATATAGACGATGGTCAGGCCTTTTTCCTTCAGCTCGCGAACGAGCTTGAACAGGCTGTCGATTTCCGAGAGCGTGAGGGCGGAGGTGGGTTCATCCATGAGGAGGATTTTACACTCGCGCGAAACAGCCTTGGCAATTTCAATAATCTGTTTCTGGGCCACGCTCAATTGGCTCAGACGGATTTTGGGATGGATTTTAACGCCGATCCGGTCCAAAGCCCTGGCAGCTTCTGCATACATCCTTTTCCAGTCGACAAACACGGAGCACCTCGGCGGAACGCGGCCGAGGAAGATATTCTCCGCAACGGTGAGGTCTTTGCACACCGACAACTCCTGGCTAATGATGCTTATCCCGAGCTTGAGGGCATCGCCGGGTTCATTGAAGACGACCTCTTTGCCGTCGAAGAAGATTTTGCCACTGCTAGGCGTATAGACTCCGGACATGATCTTCATCAAGGTGGATTTGCCCGCGCCGTTCTGGCCCATCAGCGCATGGATCTCTCCTCGTTTCAGCTCCAGGTCGACAGCATCAAGAGCCACGGTTCCGGGAAAGTTCTTACAGATGCTTTTCATGGTAAGAATTGGCATTGCTAACTCCCGTGGTTTGTACGGCCGGGGCGAACCCCGGCCGCCGGGCATAACTCTAGAGCGAATCGAGGCTGTCGATAGTTATCAATTTGACTTCGGTGCTTATCACTGGCTGGACCGTTTCGCCGTTCACGGCGCGAACCGCCTGCTCCAATGCCTTGTAGCCAATCTCGAAGGGATTCTGGTAAACATCGGCCATAATCGGGCCGCCCTTTTTGATAAGGTTGATGGACTCGTCCTCGCAGTCGAAATTGACGATCAGGATATCCTTGCTTTTTCCGGCTGCCATGACCGCAGCGGCTGCGCCCAGGCCAGCGTCACCGCCCTGTGCGGCGAAAATAGCCGACAAATCGGGATAGGTGAGGATCAAGTCTTCAGTGGCTTTCATACACACGTCGCGGGCAAAGCCCACATTAGTCCGTTCGACAACCACGATTCCGGGGTACTTCTGCAACTCTTCGACAAATGCGTCGCTCCGTTGCGAGACCGAGGTGATTTTCTGATCGTCAAGAATAAACACCTCACCCTTGCCGTTGAGGCGTTCTGCGATAAAGCCGGCAGCCAGCCGCCCGCCTTCGGCGTTGTCGGCAGAGACAAACGAGGCGATATCACCGCCCGATACGGTAATGTCGGCGGTGACCACCGGAATGCCCTCGCGGTTGGCGTGCCGTACGGCGGGGACGACGCCGGTGGAATCGATTGGCGTGAGGATAATGGCGTCCACCTGGTTGGTGATATAGTCCTCGCAGTTGTTTATCTGACGGGCGACATCGGCTTCGGAAGACGCGACAAGGATTTCGACATTCAAGTCTTCACCGGCCTTGCGGATTCCTTCCTCCATCACCTTGAAAAAGGGCTCGACCGTGTTGCCGACGGAAAACCCAACGGATAAGCGTTTCCCGTCCTCGGCGGCATTGGCGTGAACCGTGCCAAACGTGAGGGAAAGTGCAAGCAGGGCGATCAAATATGCACGCATGGTTTCTCCTGGTTGTAGGCGAATCGGGTGTCGAATCAGCCTCTAATTGAATTCGATGACGACTTTCGAGCCTTCACCGCTTTTCATCAGTTCCAACCCCTTCTTGCCCTCTTGAATGGGCAGACGGTGGGTGACCAGTTTTTCCATCGGCAACAGGCCGCGTTCGAGGATTTTTACAGCCATGGGGAAGGTGCCTTTGGCGATATAACAGCCATGGATGTGAAGTTCGTTCATCACGATCTGGATCGGCTTAATCGTCGCTTCCGCCGCCGCGTTCAGGCCAAAGATAACGATATTGCCACCCTTCTTGACCAACGGAATGCTCTGGGCCAGAAGAACCCCAACCGCATCGGTGACAATATCAGCTCCGGTTGGCGCGATTTCGTGCACTCGTGCAGCTAAATCCTCCTTTATCGGGTTGACCCAATAATCCGCGCCCATATCCAGAGCCAATTTTCCGCGGCCCTCGGCGGGATCGGAAATAACGACGGTCGCGCCCGCAGCCTTGTAGAGCATAAGGAAAAGCAGCCCAATCGGCCCTGCCCCATGGACCACCACGGTCTCGCCCGGGTGAGTGCGGATCGTTTCGGTTCCATTGAGGACACATGCGAGCGGCTCGGCCAGACAAGCGATATGGGCCGGAACGTCAGGCGAGATTTTGTAGAGCAGCTTTTCAGGGATAACGGCATATTCAGCCATGACGCCGTCCACGGTGTCGCCTACATGCTTGAAATGCTCGCAGAGATTGATCTTGCCTGTCCGACAATACATGCACTTGCCACATCCATTGTTTGGGTGGACCACCACGTGATCGCCCACCTGAACGCCAGAGACGTCATTCCCAACATCAGTCACCACGCCAACACATTCATGACCCACAACGATACCCTCGGCAAATTCGTAGGCGGGTGGCGAGGTCAGCGCTCGAACATCTGTTCCGCAAATGCTTATGGCTTTCACATTGATGAGAACATCGGTGGGAGAAGTAAGCGCGGGAAGGGGAACGTCCTTAACATTCAGAACGCCATTCCCCTCATATACGGCAGCAAGCATGGTTTTTTCCTTTCGACTTTATACTCCGTAACACCATGGCGGATCATGGCTATGCCACGCAGGCACGCCGGTCGAGCACGAATGCGATTTGAACGAAAAAAGAAGGAATCATCAGCCCAGTGGCTGTGGGGAAGAATTCAGAGGAAAATAGACAAAATACTTAATGTTTTATATTTTAATATATATTTTAATATATTGAATAATACCGCATG